>NZ_JAADJV010000005.1 GCF_011684115.1 Rahnella aceris
GCTTTCCTCATTCAGTGTCAACCGTTTATTTTATCCGGTTGCCGCTGTTTTTAATCTTTCCGACCCGGTCACTTCGTGATGTTGTTCACGTTGTTCCCTGTCGATGGAGCGGCATTATAGGGAGTTCTCAGCAGGCCGCAAGGGCTAATTTCACTTTTCCTACCAAGCGTTCATAAATTCACCAAATGAATAAGTAACACACAAGTAATGCATAAAAAACGGGCTCCGAATGACTCCGGAGCCCGTTATAAGGCCGCTACTTATCTATTTACTGTCTTGCGATGATGTGATCATTTTCCACATCGACAGTAATTGGTTTGCCTGGGATCAGCTTGCCAGACAAGATTTGCTGAGCCAGCGGGTTCTCAATCTCCTGCTGGATGGCACGTTTCAATGGACGCGCACCATAAACCGGGTCAAATCCTGTGTTACCCAGCAGTTCCAGCGCCGCATCGGTCAGCGTTGCCGTGTAGCCGTGTTCTTCTAAGCGTTTATACAAACGTGCCAGCTGGATCTTGGCGATATTCTTGATATGCCCATGACCCAGCGGATGGAACACAACCACTTCATCTATACGGTTGATGAATTCCGGACGGAAGCTGTGTGTGACCACTTCCATTACCGACGCTTTCATCTGCGCATAGCTGGCCTCACCGAAGTGCTGCTGAATAATGTCAGAGCCCAGGTTAGAGGTCATGATGACAACCGTGTTGCGGAAATCAACTGTTCTCCCCTGCCCGTCAGTTAAACGGCCGTCATCCAGCACCTGCAATAAGATGTTGAAGACATCCGGGTGCGCCTTCTCAACTTCATCTAACAAGATGACAGAGTAAGGACGACGACGAACCGCTTCGGTCAGGTAACCCCCTTCCTCATAACCGACATAACCCGGAGGCGCACCGACCAGACGTGAAACGGAGTGTTTTTCCATAAACTCTGACATATCGATGCGAACCATCGCGTCATCGCTGTTAAACAGGAATGTCGCCAGCGCTTTACACAGCTCTGTTTTACCCACACCGGTCGGACCGAGGAACAGGAATGACCCGATCGGACGGTTTGGATCTGACAATCCTGCGCGGCTACGACGAATGGCATTCGATACTGCTTCTACCGCCTCGTTCTGGCCAATCACACGGTTATGAAGTTCTTCTTCCATACGCAGCAGTTTTTCACGTTCACTTTCAAGCATCCGGGCAACCGGAATACCGGTCCAGCGCGCCAGCACGTCGGCAATTTCCACATCTGTCACACGGTTGCGCAGCAGCTTCATGGTTTTACCGTCTGCCTGAGTCGCCGCTGCCAGCTGTTTTTCCAGTTCCGGGATTTTACCGTACTGCAATTCTGACATACGGCCCAGATCGCCAACGCGGCGAGCCTGTTCAAGCGTAATCTTTGCCTGCTCCAGCTCGGCTTTAATATTCTGCGTGCCGGTCAGGGATGCTTTCTCAGCTTTCCACTCTTCTTCCAGCTCAGAATATTCACGCTCTTTCTGGCTCAGTTCGGTTTCCAGCATTTCCAGACGTTTCACACTGGCATCATCAGACTCTTTTTTCAGCGCCTGCTGTTCCAGTTTGAGCTGAATAATACGGCGATCGAGACGGTCCAGAGACTCCGGTTTAGAGTCCATCTGCATACGAATGCTGGATGCCGCTTCATCTATAAGGTCGATTGCTTTATCCGGTAACTGACGATCCGAGATATAACGGTGCGACAGTGTGGCCGCCGCAACGATAGCCGGGTCAGTAATCTGTACATGGTGATGCAGCTCATAGCGTTCTTTCAGACCACGCAAGATAGCGATGGTGTCTTCAACAGAAGGCTCGGCAACAAACACTTTCTGGAAACGACGCTCTAACGCCGCATCCTTCTCGATGAACTGACGATATTCATTTAATGTCGTCGCACCTACACAGTGAAGTTCACCACGCGCCAGAGCCGGTTTCAGCATATTGCCGGCATCCATTGCGCCATCGGCTTTACCCGCACCGACCATGGTATGCAATTCGTCGATAAACAGAATGACGTTGCCTTCCTGTTTAGCCAGATCACTCAGCACGCCTTTCAGACGTTCTTCAAATTCACCGCGATACTTGGCACCGGCAACCAATGCACCCATGTCTAATGAAAGCACACGTTTATTTTTCAGACCTTCCGGCACTTCACCATTAATGATGCGCTGTGCCAGTCCTTCCGCAATCGCGGTTTTACCGACACCTGGCTCACCAATCAGCACCGGGTTATTTTTGGTACGACGTTGCAGAACCTGAATAGTCCGGCGAATTTCTTCATCACGACCGATGACCGGATCCAGTTTGCCCTGCTCGGCACGTTCGGTCAGATCGATAGTGAATTTTTTTAATGCCTGACGCTGGTCTTCGGCATTCTGGTCATCCACTTTCTCACCCCCACGCATTTGATCGATAGCCGCTGTGATTTTCTCGGCCGTTGTACCGCAGGCTTTTAACAGATCCGTTAAAGAGCCGTGGTCTTTCATCACGGCCAGAACAAACAGTTCTGAAGAGATGAAAGTATCGGCACGTTGTTGTGCCAGCTTGTCACAAAGATTTAAAACACGTACCAGCTCATGGGATGGTTGAACATCACCGCCGGTACCTTCAACTTGCGGCAAACGCCCCAAAGCCTGATCAACGTCCGTGCGCAGTTTCTGGGTATCTATCCCAGCCGCCGTTAATAAAGGACGTACGGTTCCGCCTTCCTGAGTAAGCAAAGCACTCATCAGGTGAACAGGTTCGATAAATTGATTGTCGCGCCCGAGCGCGAGTGACTGAGCATCCGCGAGGGCAAGCTGGAATTTGCTGGTAAGACGATCCAGACGCATAACACCTCCAATACTGAACAAAATTGCTACTGGAGATTAGATGAGGTCAACCCTCACGTTTTCAAGGTTATCTTGGCAGTATATTCAGAGGACAGCTGTTATGCGTGATGGATCGTCTTGATTCGATAGGTTATATCAGCCAAATTAAACTTGCCAGCCGTCCGGTAATTCCGTCGCGCCGATAAGAGTAAAATTTGTTGCTGTCTGTCACAGTGCAATATTCACCGCCGTAGAGGGCGGTGATACCCGCAGCTTGCAAGCGAAACCGTGCAAGCTGGTAAATGTCGGCCATGAATTTGGCACCTGCAGGTCTGAAAGCGACGGATACGGCAGAGTCCACAGCCATAAAGGCTTCGCGAACTTCGCCGCCAACTTCAAAATGCGCAGGACCAATTGCCGGTCCCATCCACGCCATGATTTCTGCGGGAGCCGCCTCAAAGCAGGCAACCGTATTTTCCAACACGCCTGCACACAAACCACGCCAGCCCGCATGCGCTGCAGCGACTTCATCGCCGTTTTTACTGCAAAACAGAACCGGTAAACAATCGGCTGTCATTGCTGCACAGACAACGCCTGGCTCGCGGGTATAGGCCGCATCGGCAATCTGTGTCGGAATAAGGGGGGTTTGCGATGATAAACGAACCACGTCGGTGCCATGAACCTGCTCAAGCCAGTGTGGCGAAGCAGGCAGACCGCCCAGCTCGATCAACCGCTGGCGGTTCAGCGCAACATGCTCAGGAGAATCCCCGACATGACTGCCGAGGTTAAGCGAACCGTAAGGAGGCAAACTGACACCTCCTTCGCGGGTTGTCGCACATGACCGCACCGATGCCGGTTGCGGCCACTGAGGCTGGATAAGCACGCTCATTACCAGTTCATCTGGTCCTTGAACTCTTCGGTATCCGCTTTAAGCGCATTGATCAGGTCAACCATATCCTGCGGAAGTGGCGCATGCCATTCCATCTGAATACCAGTGACCGGATGATAAAGACGCAGCATGGTAGCGTGAAGAGCCTGACGATCGAATCCGCGCAGCATATTAATGAACGGTTCTGAAGCACCTTTTGGCAGACGTGGACGGCCACCATACAGTTGATCGCCTAACAAAGGATGGTTAATGTGCGCCATATGCACGCGGATCTGGTGTGTACGACCGGACTCCAGACGCAAGCGCAGACGCGTATGAGCACGGAAATGCTCCATGATGCGATAGTGTGTCGTCGCCGGTTTGCCAGTCGGATGAACCGCCATATGCGTACGCTTGGTGGAATGGCGCGCAATCGGCTCATTCACTGTGCCGCCTGCCGTCATTGTACCAATCGCCACGGCTTCATATTCGCGGGTAATTTCGCGGGCCTGAAGTGCGGTCACCAGGTGCGTTTGTGCAGGCACCGACTTCGCCACCACCATCAGACCGGTGGTATCTTTATCCAGGCGATGCACGATGCCGCAGCGCGGTACATCAATAATTGCAGGATAATAATGCAGCAGCGCATTCAGTACCGTGCCATCAGGATTCCCGGCGCCCGGATGAACAACCAGATCACGGGGTTTATTGATGACTAAAATATCAGTATCTTCATACACGATATCTAAAGCGATATCTTGTGGCAGCCAACGCGCTTCTTCTTCAATTTGCGCATCGATTGCGATAGCCTCGCCACCCAACACTTTTTCTTTTGGTTTGGTCACTTTTTTGCCATTGACCGTGACCCTGTCTTCAAGGATCCAATCTTTTATGCGAGATCTTGAATAATCAGGGAACAATTCGGCCAAAGCCTGATCTAACCGTTGACCGAGTTGAGATTCGGCCACCGTTGCGGTGAGTTGTACTTGTTGTGCCATATGCAGCTTCTTGGTTAACGTTGGGTTTTCACGGCGATGCCGTTTAAAATAATGTGCTATTGTAGCTGGTCTTTGTCGGGAGCTTAACGGACAGTCTCCCAGAATAACACCTGAGGATAATCAAAACGTCATGACGCGTGTGAAATATCTGGTGGCAGCAGCCACGTTGAGCCTGGCGCTGGTCGGTTGCTCCAGTTCCAAAGAAACGGTTCCCGATAACCCGCCTAACGTCCTTTATGCCACTGCCCAGCAAAAGCTGCAGGACGGTAACTTTAAAGGCGCTATTGCGCAATTAGAAGCGCTGGATAACCGCTATCCGTTTGGGCCTTACTCGCAGCAAGTTCAGTTAGATCTGATTTATGCCTATTACAAGTCTGCTGACTTGCCTATGGCTCAGGCTTCTATTGATCGCTTTATGCGTCTGAACCCAACACATCCGAATATCGACTACGTCATGTATATGCGTGGTTTAACGGATATGGCGTTGGATGACAGTGCCCTGCAAGGATTTTTCGGTGTTGATCGTTCAGACCGTGATCCACAGCATGCACGTGCAGCATTCCGTGATTTCAGCCAGTTGATCCACACGTATCCAAACAGCCAGTACGCCACTGACGCGACTAAACGTTTGGTATTCCTGAAAGATCGTTTGGCGAAATACGAGCTGTCAGTGGTGCAATACTACACTAAACGCGGTGCTTACGTCGCTGTCGTTAACCGTGTAGAACAAATGCTGAAAGATTATCCGGATACGAAAGCAACGCATGATGCGCTGCCGTTGATGGAAAACGCCTACCGTGAACTGCAGCTGAACACTCAGGCTGATAAAGTCGCGAAAATTATTGCCGCCAACAGCGCAGCATAATTTTACATGTCCGTGGACAAACGGTAGCTCAGGCTGCCGTTTTTTTTGGCTCTTTTTAGGGGATAATTGCAGAAACACAGGAAAGAATAACGTACTGATCCTATCAATCATGCCTGCTCCTGAATGAAGTCTCAAGGCCTTTCCGGCCATTAATTACCCTGAGTCACATAAACTTCAACATTGACAAAAAGTGACAAAAAACCGCGAGTTTAGGGACGCATTTCGTAAAAAAGGCTGGTATGTTGGATTCATCGGAGACGGAAAGAAGAGAGGTAAGTTATATGACAGTCAACATTACCAGTAAACAAATGGACATCACCCCCGCGATTCGTGAACACATCGAAGGGCGTCTGAAAAAACTGGATAAATGGCAAACTCAGCTCATTAACCCACACATAATCCTGTCGAAAGAACCTCAGGGATTTGTCGCCGATGCGACCATCAGTACACCAAACGGAAAACTGGTTGCCAGTGCTACGCACGATGATATGTACGCTGCGATTAACGAAATGACGACCAAACTCGAGCGCCAGCTCAATAAAGCGCAGCATAAAGGTGAGGCCCGCCGTGCAGAGTCCGGCGTCAAAGAACTCAATCTGGAACCGGTGCAGGAAGAAGAGGAATAACCGGGTTATCCGGCATGTCAGTAACAACGCGCTCTGAGGGGCGCGTTTTTTGTGTCTGAAGGAATCTTATTGACACAGGGAAAACCCAGCGGTTACTTTAAGACTCTGATCAAACTTATGGAAACAACGTATACATGAATACCCGTCTGTTTTTCTTCGCATTCTTTTTTACCTTCCCCTGATTGGGAGGCGTTTCGTCGCGAAAGAATGAATGCGAAGACGAACAACAAAGCCTCCTGAAAAGGGGGCTTTTTTTATGCCTGCGTTTCACACATTTTGCTGAAAGAAAGAACATCTAAAAGGGTAATAACATGACCGAGAACTCATTACTGGCTCTGCGCGAACGCATCAGCGCATTAGACCTGAAATTGCTGGCCCTGCTGGCAGAACGACGTACGATGGCGATTGAGGTCGCGCAATCCAAAATGCACTCTCACCGCCCTATCCGCGATAAAGAACGCGAAGCAGAACTGATTAACACACTGATTCAGGAAGGGAAAAAACAGGGGCTGGACGGCCATTACATCACCCGCGTTTATCAGCTAATCATTGAAGATTCCGTTCTCACACAGCAGGCACTCCTGCAGCAACATCTGAATAAAACCTCTTCTGATTCAGCCCGCATCGCTTTCCTCGGTCCGAAAGGTTCATATTCACATCTCGCTGCCCGTCAGTTTGCCGCACGTCATTTCGACCAGTTCATCGAATGTGGCTGCCAGAAATTCCAGGATATCTTTTCTCAGGTTGAAACCGGCCAGGCTGATTACGCGGTATTGCCGATTGAAAATACCAGTTCCGGCTCAATCAATGACGTTTATGACCTGCTGCAACACACCAGTTTGTCAATTGTGGGCGAGCTGACAAACCCTATCGATCATTGCGTTCTGGTGGCGGCAGACACGGATTTGTCGCAGATTCAGACGGTTTACAGCCATCCGCAACCCTTCCAGCAATGCAGCCAGTTCATTAACCGCTTCCCTCACTGGAAAATTGAATACTGCGAAAGCACTGCGGCGGCGATGGAAAAAGTGGCGGCAGCCAACTCTTCGCACGTGGCTGCGCTGGGCAGCGAAGCCGGTGGTGCATTGTACAAATTGCAGGTGCTCGAACACAACCTGGCGAACCAGCAGGAAAACATCACCCGCTTCATTATTCTGGCGCGCAAAGCCATTGAAGTGACAGACCAGGTTCCGGCTAAAACCACGCTGATTATGGCCACTGGCCAGCAAGCGGGGGCGCTGGTGAACGCGCTTCTGGTGCTGCGTGATCAGGGCATCATCATGACCAAGCTGGAATCACGTCCGATCAACGGTAATCCGTGGGAAGAGATGTTTTATATCGATGTGCAGGCAAACCTGCGTTCAGAAGAGATGAAAAAGGCGCTGAAGGATCTGGCTCCAATCACACGCTCGCTGAAAGTTCTCGGCTGTTATCCAAGCGAAAACGTCGTTTCCGTCGACCTGTAATTTTCCACAAACAAAAAGGGCGCTGCATACAACTGCAACGCCCTTCTTTTCATTTACAGACAGCATTTCCGAAAAGCTTACTTGCGATTGTCGTTGGCCTGACGGAGTAACGCACCACTTTCTTTCAGGAAACGCGGTGCATAATCACCGAACCAGTGCTCAACCTGCCTGAACTTATCGATAAACGCCTGTTTATCACCCGTTTCCAGCAGAGCAAGTGCATCGCCAAAACGCTGATAGTAACGTTTGATCAGCGCCAGATTACTTTCTGACGACATAATAATATCAGCGTAAAGCTGCGGATCCTGTGCAAACAAGCGACCAACCATCGCCAGTTCGAGGCGATAGATCGGTGAAGACAGAGCCAGCAACTGTTCGATTTCAACGTTTTCTTCTGATAAATGCATGCCATAAGCAAACGTTGCAAAGTGGCGTAACGCCTGAATGAACGCCATGTTCTGGTCGTGCTCGACCGCACTGATTTTATGCAGGCGAGCACCCCAGACCTGTAACTGCTCCAGCAACCACTGATAGGCCTGAGGTTCACGACCATCGCAGTACACCACAACCTGTTTTGCCAGGCTGCTGACATCCGGCCCAAACATAGGATGCAAGCCAAGCACCGGACCTTCATGCACCGCCAGCATCGCCTGCAGCGGACGATTTTTCACTGACGCCAGATCCACCAGAATACAGTCATCCGGCAGTTTTGGCAGACGTGCGATCACTTCTTCAGTCAGATGGATCGGTACGCTGACAATCACCATTCCGGCATCCGCCAGTAATGTTTCTGCCTGCGGCCAGTCTTCCTGCTCCAGCACTTTTACCTGATAACCGGAAAGTTCAAGCAGACGAGTGAACAAGCGCCCCATCTGCCCGTTTCCGCCAATAATCACCACCGGGCGCAATGCCGGATGCAATGTTTTGAAGCCTTTATCGTTTTCGCTTGAGTAGGACTCACGCATCACGCGGCGCAATACATCTTCAATCAGATCGGGCGGAACACCGAGGTTCTGCGCTTCCTGACGGCGTGAAGCCAGCATTGCCGCTTCCCGTTCAGGGACATAAATCGGCAAACCATAACGACTTTTGACTTCCCCGACTTCTGCCACCAGCGCAAGACGCCGTGATAAGAGATCTAACAACGCTTTATCAACGTCGTCGATCTGATCGCGCAACGCGTTAAGTTCTGCCACCATAAAAACTTACTCTCCTGCGATTCGTGCCGCCAGCGCGTCGCCCAGTTCCTGATGCATCGTGCGCAGCAGGTTTTCCGTGGTTTCCCAGTTAATGCAGGCATCCGTAACAGACACACCGTATTTCATTTCTGAACGCGGTTGTTCAGAAGACTGGCTGCCTTCGTTCAGATGACTTTCCAGCATCAGCCCCGTGATAGAGCGGTTACCGGCTTTAATCTGATCGATGACAGACTGAGCCACAACAGGCTGGCGACGATAGTCTTTGTTTGAGTTACCGTGACTGCAATCTATCATCAAGGAAGGATGGAGTCCCGCATCGGCCATCTGTTTTTCACAGGCCTGAACGTCCTGCTCGCTGTAGTTTGGCATTTTGCCGCCGCGCAAAATCACATGCCCGTCCGGGTTGCCCTGAGTCTGCAACAGGCAAACCTGACCGGCCTGATTGATCCCCACAAAGCGGTGCGCCATTTCTGCAGCACGCATCGCATTGATCGCCGTACCCAGGCTGCCGTCAGTCCCGTTCTTGAAGCCCACAGGCATTGACAGACCAGACGCCATTTCGCGGTGAGTCTGAGATTCGGTCGTACGCGCACCGATTGCTGACCAGCTGAACAGATCACCTAAGTATTGCGGACTGTTGGGATCCAGCGCTTCTGTTGCCAGCGGTAACCCCATGCCGACCAGTTGCAGCAACAAATCACGGGCAATGTGCAGACCCGCCTCCACATCAAACGTGCCGTCCATGTGCGGATCGTTAATTAACCCTTTCCAGCCGACAGTGGTCCGCGGTTTTTCAAAGTAAACACGCATCACGATGTACAAACGATCGCTGAGTTCGGCCGCCAGTGTTTTCAGGTGACGCGCGTAATCCAGCGCCGCATCCACGTCATGAATTGAGCAAGGGCCACACACCACCAGAAGACGAGGATCACGACCATGGACGATATCCGCGATGGTTTTACGTGCTTCGGAAATACTGTTTTCGTCGCTGACGCTTAAAGGAAAACGGTTTTTCAGCTCTTCAGGAGTGATAAGGATTTGTTCGGCAGTGATATGAACATTATTCAGGGCGTCTTTTTGCATGATCGTGTTCCGTTATAAGGAAAATGGGCTGCCACGGCGGCATCTGCGGACAACATTAACACAGCACGTAAACTTAGCAAGCCTTAGTTGTAAACTTAACATTACCATTTCACCATTGATATGCAGACAACGGAAAGTTAACTTTACATAAAAAGCGAATCAGACGAAAAGGATGTACCGTAAATATTACACATGGTTTGTCAGCGGTGAAAAAGGAATTTCAGGGGAGGGAAGGAGAACAACGTCAGAAATACCCTCAGCAACAGGGAGCTGCTGAGGAGACGAAATTTACAGATTACGATCCAGGGTAATAAATACCTGCCCTAAAGCAGTCACTTCATCCACGCCACACTCGAAATGGCTTTCCTGACGCGTCACGCTCAGACGGTTACCAGGAATACGGGCCACATCATAAACGTCCAGATCACCATCAATGTCCAACAGCCAGCGACCATTGCCGGGATGTGTGCTGCCCAGATCGATAATCCATGAATGATTGCCTTTCACGATATACGCAGGCTGCGCCAGCGAATCGTCCAATAGCGAAGGGTCAACCGTCCAGAGGCCTTCTTCCTCAAGCTCCCCGCCGCGCAATCTCAATTTTTTAAGCTGACGGATTTCACCTGACGCCACGGCAGCCGAAGAGCTTGCATCCTGCATCGCGCCTTTGCCCGTTGCCAGCCAGCGCAACGAGACGCCGGTATCCAGCGCACAGGCCACGACCACATCACCGGGGAAATAATCTCTTCTTACCCAGGTACTTATCGTGCCAGATGATAATCCATACAGATCCCCCAGTTCCTTCTGCATGCTAAAGCCGTAAGCCTGAAGCATACGCGTCAGAACAGCTTTTCCACCTTCAAGTTCATCTAATTGCATCTGGCGAAAACCCCTGAATCTGTAAATATCATCTTGACAACTCGCAAATGCAAGTTTAGATTGATTATGTAATGTACCGACAGACGACCATGATACCAAATTTACGGCGTCGTGGAGAAATAAGGAGACGCGATGTTTTTAGGAACAGAGCAGCAGCGCCAAACCGGCCTGCGCCATATCGCTCATCTGAAAGAAACTTATTTCGTTCAGAGTAAGAATCAGGTTGAGGTTATTTATGATCAGGCTCCTGAAAAATGGAAACTCACATTATGTTTTCACGCCGGTCTTAAACGCCATCATACCTTACTGACATATTCACAATTAAATAATGAGGAAAAAATGAAAATAATGCAGGCATTATTATCACTTCGCCACTTCACGGCGATATTTAAAGGAGAACTTTACTGATGGCAGACTGGATAGATGAATCGCAGGAGTATCAGTTAAAAATCCTCGAAGCGCAGATTACGCAGGCAACCCGTACCCGGCCTGCACTGTCGGCCTTCTTCTGCGTGGATTGTGATTCTCCGATTGCGGAGCCACGCAGGAAAATCATCCCCGGTGTACAGCGATGTATTGAATGTCAGGAAATTGAGGAGATTAAAAGAAAGAATTACCGCCCCGTATAAAAAGTCTAATTAATATTATTAAAATTAATCATCACGCTGGAAATAATATTATTTCCGGAGAGGATTTTCTATTTTATTTTTCGGAATAAATGTATGTCAGAGAATATCAGAGGCAGAACAATCCCTTCGCCCCCACCTGCATTTAACCGGACACCAGGGCAATATTTTGCGGGTACCTGGTGGTGGAATGCCCCCCGCGCAGCGCTCTGCAGCCCGCTGGAAAAACCACTGACCCGTGACTTTTGTCAGCGCCAGCAAACGGCCCTTTCTCAGCTGGCAGCACTGCCCCGTTGCGTGCGCACGCCGTTATATCAGCGGTATACATTTTTACTGGAAACTAAAGGAGTGCGCGTGGCGTTTCATTTCCTGATGACAGTTTTCACGCAACGCGTATGGCCGCGTATTAAGCTGGTAAATGCGCGAAACACACTGAATCGTCAAATCTCGCAAAAGCTACTCACTGAAGAAGAAATGTTTAACCGCTTGCCCGATCTTAATGATGACGGTCTGAGAAGGCTGGCCAACAAACTTGCCGTGCAAATGCAGGATGCCTATGAATATCACTGTGAATGCTGGCTGAAAAACCGTCCTGACGAACCCGGCATTTTGTTGCGCGACAGCACACAGCAGGAAATTTACAGCCATGTCGCCGCGATGGCACGTTCCTGCCGCGTACAACCTCTTTACTGGCAGAAATGGCAAAAAGGCCGTATGACAACGCATTCGGCTGTCGCAAGCATTTCACGTCTGGTCAGCGGCGAATGGTGGGAAAAACAGCTGCGTTCAAAACAGCGTTTGTGGCGGGAATCCCTGATGATTGCCTGCGGTTATGTCAGCCGCGCGACATCGCCTTATGCCAGTAAAAACGCCATCCGTGACGTGGTATCACGCCGCTTATCCGCCATCAACTACCTGAAACAGTGCCAGCTCGAAAATGTTGAATCCGGTGAAACGCTGAGTTTGCTGGATACCGTATTGGCCAGCATTTCCAATCCCAAACTTCGTCGTATGGAACTGATGACGCTGATCGCCGGCGTCGAAGATGTCGCTGACCGGCAGCGCGACTGTGGGCTGTTTATTACGCTGACCACGCCGTCAAAATATCATCCGCTGAAAACCACCGGAACCCGTACTGCTCCAATCTTTAATAAGAAATGGGAGCAGCACGCGTTTACCCCCAAAGATGCGCAGCGTTATCTGGTGGCTGTCTGGGCAAAAATCCGTACCACTTTTAAAGACCGGAACCTGAAAGTTTACGGCGTACGCGTCGTCGAACCGCATCATGACGGCACGCCGCACTGGCACATGATGTTGTTCACACCGCAGGATCAGCAGCAAAAAGTGACAGAGGTTATGCGCCGTTATGCTCTTGAAGAAGATTCGGATGAACCGGGTGCCGCTGAGTCACGTTTCAATTGCAAGCCGCTAAACCGGGGTGGCGCAGCCGGATATATCGCGAAATACGTCGCCAAGAATATCGATGGATACGCGCTCGATGGCGAAACCGATTTTGACTCTGGACGCTTGCTGACAGATATCGCCACTGCGGTCACCTCCTGGGCCTCGACGTGGCGGATCCCACAATTCCACGCCATCGGTATTCCCTCAGTCGGCGCCTGGCGAGAATGCAGGCGGATCCGCTACCAGAATCTGACCAGCCGTTTTGACGCACGGGTTGAAAACGTGCGCAGCGCTGCCGATGAAGGTGATTTCGCCCGTTATATTCAGGCACAGGGTGGTATTCACATTCCCCGCAAGGCGCAAACGGTTCGCGTTGCCCGTCAACTCAGCGAGGAGAAAAATGCCTACGACGAGCCCCGCAATAAAGTCATCGGCATTTATGCCCCTCATCTGGGCATCTCTCATATTTTTCTGACACACACTGCACAGTGGCGGATTGTCCGTCACCGGCCTTCTTATACGGAAATATCGAAGATTCGTATACCTTGGAGTTCTGTCAATAACTGTGGATCGCCTCCCGCCTGACAAAGTCAGTCATTGATACAAAAACCGCGCCAATAAAAATTCATACATAAATTCAATGGATTATAAATTTTAAAATACTCTGGCTGTTGACGTATCAGATCAATTAAAGAATACTGTATATAAACACAGTATCTGGCGAGGGGAGAAAATGGAAAACCTGACTAAACAACAGTTAACGTTGTCCAGGATACAATTGATCGCAGACATTTCGCAGACGGCGCAATGCAATCCAAAAGAATTCCTGGTCGTGATGTCACTGATCTCAGAGCTGGCCAGCCAGGCGCTGACTGACGAGAACCAGGACGTTGTGTATTGCAACGGGAGCACTGACGACACCCACTGATTGCCAGATCCTGCGGCGGTAGTAGCCAACATTACTGGCGCTTGCCCGACCGGTTTCCCTCCGGACTAAGCGCCCCGCCCTTTCCCTCTCTTCGCTGTCTGCTTACCTGTTGTGCCAGCTGTTTCACATCCCACTCAGATTGCCGCCCGGCGTGCTATTGCGCAGACTGAACTCACCTCCTGACGATTTCACTCACTTGTGGAGAAAGTTCATGAAAGTCTATGCAGAACAGGGCGATACCCTCGATTCTCTTTGCTGGCGCTATTACAACCGCACGGCACTCGTCGTCGAAAAAGTGTATGCCGCCAATATTGGCATCGCGGATTTAGGCCCGTTATTACCTCACGGCACAGCCGTCTTTATGCCCGACATTGCAGAACAACCGGTTCAGGAAACGATCAAATTATGGGACTGAATACGGAGCGCATCAGTTCAGGCTGCGCCTATTTCATCGCCACTTCGCTGACCTGGCTCGCCAGTCTGACATCGCAGGACGTCGCCTTTCTGGTCGGCTCAGCAGTTGGCGTCGGCACGTTTTTGATCAACTGGTACTACCGGCGCAAAAGCTATCAGTTGCTGGCACGTAAAGGTCTGAGCAAAGACGACTATGAAAACCTCAACTCTTAAACGCTGTAGTGCCGCCGTGGTCCTGGGGCTGATGGCAGCACTGCCAGGCTACAGCTCTTTGCAGGTGTCAGAAGAGGGTCTGCGGTTGATCACCGATTTTGAAGGCTGTCAGCTGCAACCCTATCAATGCAGCGCTGGCGTATGGACCAGCGGCATCGGTCATACGGCCGGCGTTAAACCGGCACAGGAAGTCACCGAACATCAGGCCGCTGAAAACCTGCTGGGGGATATTCAGCAGACAGAGCGCGCCGTAAAAAAATGTATGCCGGTGATCATGCCGCAACCGGTTTTTGATGCCGTGGTGTCCTTCAGTTTTAACGTCGGCACCGGTGCCGCCTGTAAATCAACACTGGCGTTTTTCATCAACCAACAGCAGTGGCAACAAGCCTGCGACCAGTTGCCACGGTGGGTTTTCGTCAATGGCGAACGCAACCGGGGTCTGGAACGCAGGCGAAATGCCGAACGTACTCTCTGCCTGAAAGGAGTCTGAATGCGTCTGTTAACAGCACTTCTGGCGGGGATGGTTTTACTGGTCGCCATCCTGTTGCTTTCCAATCGCTCATTACAGCACGACCTCAACAATGCCAGTCAGCAACGCGATGCCCTGATTACACAGTTACAACAACGCGAGCAGTTGATCGCCACACTGAACCAGCAAATACGCCAGCGCGAGCAAGCTGAACTGGCGTTACGCGAAGACCTGAACACCGCCCGGCAAGTGATGCAAAGCCGTGAGCAACAAAGGCAGAGGAGCCTCCATGATGATCCGCAAACCCGTCAGTGGGCTGACAGCAGTCTGCCTGCTGATATCAGCCGGTTGCACCAGCGTCCCGCCTTCAGCTCCGCCAGCGATTATTTACGTTGGCTGTCCGGCGGTCAGCTCATGCCCTATTCCGGCCAGCAAACCGGCCACCAATGAAGATCTGAGTACCGACATTCTTCAGCTGGAGTCCGCGCTGATGGATTGCGGCTTACAAATTGAAGCCATCAAAAAGTGTCAGGAGGCACAACATGCAAAAACCGATTCAATTGCAACAACGGCTGATTGAACAGATCCCCTTGCTTGCGGCTACGCCTGAAAAACTGGTGATTGCCACCGGGCCGGGCAATGTGGTGGCCACATCTGCACCTTCGCTTTCTTTTGAGTACCGCTATCCGCTGACAGTGACGATCACTGACGACGCGCTCAGCGAAACGCTGGTCGATCTGGCCGTGGTCACCGTTCTCGACTGGCTGCAGGTTAATCAGCCTGAAATTCTCGGCAACGCCTTGCACCGGCTAAATGATTTTACCTTCACTCAGCAGGAACGAAGCCTCGCTCTGGTGCTGCAACTGACAGAACGCGTCCAGGTAAGTGACAAGGATGAGGTGCGCACCATCACTCATCTCCCGGAACCGCCACTGCCAGAAAATGTGGCGCTGCCGCGTCAGGTTTATCTCAACGGCGAACTGATCAGCAGCTGGACGGTGTAATCCGATAAACCTTGTTGTGTCAGCCGCTGGCGAACGGTCACCGGTTGTCGCTCAACCCTCTGAAACGGCATCCTTTATCCCATGAACACGACTCTTCAACTCAACGACATAATGCGGCTGATTGGCAATCTGGTACGCATCGGCAAAGTCTCCGAACTGGATCTTGCCAACGCCCGCTGCCGCGTCAAAACGGGCAGCAACGTGACAGCCTGGCTGCCGTGGATGACGCATCGCGCCGGACGTACGCGCAGCTGGTGGGCGCCCTCCGTCGGTGAACAGGTTTTGCTGCTCTCGATGGGCGGCGAGCTTAATACGGCATTCGTGTTACCGGCAGTATTTTCTGATGCTTCGCCCGCCCCATCTGCCTCGCCGGACGCCTTTCATCTGGCCTTCCCGGACGGCGCAGTTTTTGAATACGAACCGGCACAAAGCGCTCTGAAAGTGACGGGAATTAAAACAGCCGTGATTAACGCAGCGCAAAAGGTTGAGGTGACCGCACCCGAAATCCGCTGTACCGCCAGCACCCGCATCACGCTCGACACGCCGGAAGTAGTTTGCACCAGCAAACTGACTACCGGATCTCTCGAGGTGAAACAAGGCGGCACGCTGACCGGCAACTTAACCCACAGCGGCGGCAGCCTGACATCCAACGGCATCGTTGTGCACACTCACCGCCACAGCGGTGTTCAGACCGGCGGCGGTCAGACAGGAGGCCCGCAATGAGCAATCCCAAGTACCTGGGGATGAACAGAAACAGCGGTATGGCTATCGAAGATCTCGACCATATCCGCCAGTCCGTGAGCGACATTTTGAATACACCGGTCGGTTCCAGAGTGATGCGCCGCAATTACGGTTCGTTACTTTCTGAGCTGATCGACCAGCCGCAAAACGGCGCACTGCAACTGCAGATGATGGCAATTTGCTACACCGCATTGTTGCAGTGGGAACCCCGCATTTCACTGAATGCCATCACTTTCGAGACCGATTACACCGGCAAGATGGTGGTGGAACTGACCGGAAGCCGTAACGACACGGCAACGGATTTTTCCCTGAATATTCCTGTGAGCTGACACTTATGGCAACGATCGATTTAAGCCAGTTACCGCCCCCTGATGTGGTCGAAGAACTGGATTATGAAAGCCTGCTTGAAGAACGTAAAACGACGCTGATTTCGCTCTATCCAGCCGATCAGCAGGAGGCCATCAGCCGCACGCTGACGCTGGAATCCGAACCGCTGGTCAAACTGTTGCAGGAGAATGCCTACCGCGAACTGATCCTGCGCCAGCGGGTGAACGAAGCCGCACGCGCCGTGATGGTGGCCTATGCGACGGGCAGTGATCTGGATCAGCTTGCGGCGAATAATGGCGTAGAAAGACTGGTGCTGGCGCCTGCAGATAACTCCACAGTTCCTCCAGTCGCAGCTGTCATGGAAAGTGATGCAGATTTCCGAACGCGCATCCCGCAGGCCTTTGAAGGAATGAGTGTTGCCGGCCCGTCCGGGTCATACGAATTCCACGGTTTGTCTGCAGATGGCCGGGTGGCGGACATCTCGGTTATCAGTCCCTCCCCCGCCAATGTCACTATTTCTGTGCTGTCGCGTGAAGCCAATGGTATCGCTCCGGAAGACTTATTAACGAAAGTCCGTATCGCACTGAACGACGAAAATGTACGACCTGTTGCCGACCGGGTTCTGGTGCAATCAGCCAGTGTGGTGCCTTATGAAATTGATGCCACGCTCTATCTGTATCCGGGGCCAGAATCTGAACCTATCATTCTGGCAGCCGAAGAAAAACTGAAATCTTATATCAGCGATCAACATCGCCTGGGCCGCGATATCAGGCTTTCCGCCATCTATGCCGCACTGCATGTCGAAGGCGTCCAGCGTGTTGAGCTTGCTAAACCCACCGCAGACATTGTGCTCGACAGCACGCAAGCCTCTTATTGTACAAATTACGTGATTACCGTCGGAGGTTCCGATGAGTAACAGGCTGCTGCCCAGTGGTTCATCCGCGCTGGAACTGGCAGCTGCCGAAGCCTGCGCGGAACTGGCCCGTGTGGATGTTCCGCTGAAAACCTTATGGGATCCGCAAACCTGCCCGGCAAAATTTCTGCCCTATCTGGCATGGGCACTTTCTGTCGATCGCTGGGACAGCGAATGGCCAACAGCGACAAAACGCAGCGTGATTCAGTCTGCCTGGTTCATCCATCAGCATAAAGGCACCATCAGCGCCATCAAACGCGTGGTCGAGCCTCTGGGTTATGTCATTAAGGTCACCGAATGGTGGGAAACCGACGATCCGCCGGGCACGTTCAAACTCGATATCGGCGTTCTGGATTCGGGTATCGATGAAGCCATGTACGAAGAAATGGAGCGCCTGATTGATGATGCGAAACCCGCCAGCCGTCACCTGATCGGGCTGACCATTACCCAGGATATTCCCGGCACCGTCTATCTGGCTGCGGCAATGTATGACGCAGAAATACTCACTGTTTATCCGGACTGATAAGGAATTTTATGAGCAAATTCAAATCCATCGTTACCACCATCGGGCAGGCGCGCATTGCATCAGCTATCGAAAGTGGAAAAGACGTCAATATCACCCATCTGGCCGTCGGTGACGGTAATGGCAGCGCCACGGAACCCTCCGCAGGTCAGACGGCGCTGGTCCATGAAACCTACCGTCTGGCGCTGAATTCGATCAAAATCGACAATAAAAATGCCAACTGGATTATTGCGGAAGCCATTATTCCGGCAAGTGTCGGCGGTTTTTGGATGCGTGAGATGGGGCTGTTTTCAGCACAAGGGGAGCTGATTGCCGTCAGCAATATGGCTGACAGCTATAAACCCACTCTCGAAGAAGGCTCTGGCCGGACGCAAACCCTGCGCATGGTGTTAACCGTAACAGATACCGATGCGGTTAGTCTTACAATCGACGACACCCTGATTATTGCGACCGAAGAATACGTTAATAATCTGCTGGCAGAACATGAAGCCTCACGACGTCACCCCGACGGAACCTTGACCGCTAAAGGTTTTGTGCAGCTGAACAGCGCGGTGGATAGCACCAGTGAAGTTCTGGCAGCTACGCCAAAAGCGGTAAAAACGTCTTACGATCTGGCAAAATCAGCAAATGATAATGCTAACGGGCGTGTTCCAAATACCCGAAAAGTTAACGGGAAAGCTCTCAGTGCAGATATTAATCTTACTGCAACTGATGTCGGTGCTTATAGCATAACGGACTCTGATAATCGTTTTGTTAATACCAGTGGTGACACAGTAAACTCATTAATAGTTTCCAATGACTTCATAATTAATGGGAAAGGATTAATTGGAAAAAATGGCTGGTATGCAGTCAATGCGAACACTAATGTGACAAATGGTTTAAGGCTTCAGGGGAACGGAGGGCAATTTGCCGATTCATATTTTGAAGAAACCATTGGCCAATATGCAGCATTAGGATTTCATGTCGCGTCAGGTGGCGCAGAGGCCTATTACACATTTAGAAATGGAGGTTCACTTCATTTAAACGGACCTGATGTTTATTTGCAACTTGGCCCGGCAACTCATTATTCAGATGGAAACATCTATGGTTCAGTATGGAATGGCTATCTCAATACGTGGCTGGCAAATAATAACACCAACATGCATAACGATGCTCAAAACTTAGTTAATATTTCAGAGAATAATGTCCGAAATTGGGTATATGGGAGTTTCGTTTCGGATATCAGATTAGCAGCGTCAGCAGAATTTCAGGAGCGCGGCAATAACGAAAGGATGGGCGGTGGTGTTATGACTTCATTCAAAGATGCTGGCAGTTCTAACTATTGGATCAGACTCCGTCCTCTTCAAAAAGCAGTCGGTGGCAACTGGTATACAGTGGGGTATGCATGAAAATTCAAAGTTATGGTCCTTTTACAGTTCGTAATAAACTTACTGATGAAGAATTAACTCTGGCCCAGAATCATGGAATTGTTTTTATTGAAGATACTCACGGTAATGACTGGTATCAGTTACAAAAACGATTTTCAAAAGACACCTTAAAAATAGTGTATGAGGAAAGTAACGGATTAATCATATCTGCAAGTCATGATGCATCCACTCTTTGGCCACAATCTTTTTGCATTACAGAGTTAAAAGAATTCACCGACAATTTCACACTTCCTGTAAGTGGTGGGAACTGGACTTTTGATGGGAATAAAATTGTAGCCAGAGTTTATACCCCACTTGAAAACCAAGAAATTGCAGATGAAAAAAAGAGGGAATTATTAAATAAGGCAACGAATATTATTACACCATTACAAGATGCTAAAGAACTCGCAATGGCAAGTGAAGACGAATTAGTAACCCTAAAGGACTGGATGATATTTAGAATACTCGTTAATAGAATTGATACATCCACTGCCCCTGACATCACCTGGCCCGAAATTCCGGCCTGATCTTAAGCCCCTTCGGGGGCTTTTTTATTATTTTATTTCCCCTCTCTGTTGTGCCACCGCCCCCACGCCCCTGATCAAATGCGCTTTCTGTTGCGAACCGGCATCCTTGCTTTACCACCCACAACAGAGAGAGTCACCCTGATGGCTGATTATCATCACGGCGTGCGTGTTGTCGAAATCAACGACGGCACCCGCGTTATTTCCACCGTTTCCACAGCAATTATCGGCATGGTTTGTACCGCAGAAGATGCGGATGCGACTGTTTTCCCTTTGAATACCCCGGTTCTGATCACTGACGTTCTGGCGGCCAGCGGTAAAGCGGGCACCAGCGGAACATTGCGTGCCGCGCTTCTGGCAATTGCAGACCAGTGTAAACCGGTCACCGTCGTGGTACGTGTCGCCACGGGTGAAGATGAAGCCGCAACCACCAGCAACATCATTGGCGGTTCTGATGCCAATGGCCGTTACACCGGTATGAAAGCGCTGCTTTCTGCGCAGGCAGAGCTGGGCGTGAAGCCTCGTATTCTGGGTGTTCCTGGTCTGGATAATCAGGCTGTCGCGACCGCGCTGGCAGGTGTTTGTCAGCAGCTGCGTGCGTTCGGTTATGTCAGCGTTTATGGTGCAAAAACCATTTCTGATGCGATCAAATACCGCGACAACTTCAGCCAGCGCGAGCTGATGCTGATCTGGCCAGACTTTGTTAACTGGAATACCACCACCAGCCAGTCTGATATCGCTTATGCCACCGCCCGCGCTCTGGGTTTACGCGCCAAAATTGACCAGGACACTGGCTGGCATAAAACCTTATCCAACGTCGGCGTTAACGGTGTTACCGGTCTGTCCGCCAGTGTCTTCTGGGATTTGCAGGCAACGGGTACCGACGCGGATTTGCTGAACGAAGCCTGTGTGACAACACTGGTGCGCAAAGACGGTTTCCGTTTCTGGGGCAACCGGACCTGCAGCGATGACACACTGTTCCTGTTCGAAAACTACACCCGTACAGCGCAGGTTCTGGCCGACACCATGGCCGAAGCGCACATGTGGGCGGTCGATAAACCAATGACCCCGACACTGGTGCGCGACATGATTGACGGCATCAAAGCCAAAATGCGCGAAATGAAATCAGCGGGTTACATCATTGACGGCGACTGCTGGTATGACGAAACCGCGAACACCGCTGAAACTCTGAAGGCCGGTAAGTTGTATATCGATTACGACTACACTCCGGTTCCTCCACTGGAAGATCTGACCCTGCGCCAGCGTATCACCGACTCTTACCTGGTGAACTTTGCCGCGTCCGTAAACAGCTAAGGAGACAAAAACTCATGGCACTTCCTAAGAAATTGAAATACCTGAACCTGTTTAATGACGGGAACAGCTACCTCGGTCTGGTCTCCTCACTGACGCTGCCGAAACTCACCCGTAAACTGCAAAACTATCGTGGCGGCGGCATGAGCGGTTCGGTCGCGGTGGACTTCGGGCTGGATGACGATGCGCTGACGCTGGAATGGTCCATCGGCGGTCTGGATGAGCTGGTTCTGCAACAATGGGGCAGCACATCAGACATTCCGCTGCGGTTTGCCGGTTCATTGCAGCGCGACGACACCGGTGATGTCTCCGCAGTCGAAGTGATGATGCGCGGCCGTCACAAAGAGTTTGATTTCGGCGAGTACAAACAGGGTGAAGATACTGAAACCAAAGTCACCACCCAGTGTACGTATTTCAAACTGACCATCGACGGCAAAGAGCTGATTGAGATCGACACCGTCAATATGGTGGAAGTCGTCAACGGCGTTGACCGTCTGGCGGAACACCGCACCGCGCTCGGCTTGTAATCCCTTCCCTGAGCCGGCAGCTTTTGCCGGCTTGATTTCCGATTTAAGCAGGAAAACGTATGAATCTCACTGATATCAACGACAACACCGTGATTTTGGATGTTCCGCTAAAACGCGGTGAAATGGAAATCACTGAAGTTCAGGTGACTAAACCCACAGCCGGCAGCCTGCGGGGTATCGGCCTCGCGGCGCTGGCGAACGCCGATGTGGACGCGCTGATCACTATTTTGCCGCGCATCACGTATCCGAATCTGACCAAAGAAGAATGCTCGCGCCTGGAGCTTCCCGATCTGATCGCGCTGGCAGGTAAGGTGATAGGTTTTTTATCGCCGAAACCGGTGGCGTAAGTATTGCGCCCCGCCTCACCGTGGATGACCTGATGGCAGATATCGCGGTGATATTTCACTGGCCGCCGTCCGAGATGGACGGTATGTCACTCACCGATCTGCTGAACTGGCGACATAAGGCACTGCAACGCAGCGGAGTAAAAACAGATGAGTAATCTCGAACAGTTACCTCACACGCTGGAAAAAATAAATCAGGATCTGGCCACCTTCAGGGCCGAAACCGACAAGGTCAGAGAAAACCTGCTGATGCTGCCCGGGAAGACATTATTCAGCGTCGTCTCAGAAGACATCACTGATGCTTCCCTTCAGTTTGAAAAGTCGCTTTTCGCCCCGGACAGCGAAACCGAAACGCAGGCATTTTCCGGCCTGAAAAAGGCGGTGGTCAGCCAGCCGGCAGAAAAGTTGCGGCAGCAACGCCCGATGCAAATGGAACAGAAAGGGCTGGAGATCGGGCAACAGTTTAAAAATCGCGAACTGAAAATTGGCCAGTTAAAAAATATCAGCTCATCAGCCCTTTCCTTTGCACAACCGAAACTGGCGCTGGCGCAAACTTTTCTCAAACCGGGTGCAGATCTGGAGGCCGGGCTGGCTGAAGTGCAGTCGGTCCTCGGACTGAAAAATGACGATCCGCACATTGCCGCTCTGCGTCAGCAAAGTCTTTCGATGGCGGCTTCCGGCCATTCGCCGGCGGAGGTTGTCGCCAGACAGCAGGCATTAGCGAAAGGCGGAATGAATGCCGATCAGGTTCTGGAACAAACACCGGCGGCACTGAATGGCGCAACGCCTGCTGCGCAGATGGCGGTGACCGTGAAAGGCGACAATCTGGATGGCGATATCACTAAGTTATTTGCCACCTGGGACACTATCCGTATCAATCTTTTTGACGGGCAAAGTGCCGCCCTGCGTGAACTGACGCAAACGGCTACCAGCTGGCTGGGCACGATCAATACCTGGATCACCGATAATCCTATGCTGGTGAATTCCCTGCTCGGTCTGGCATTAGGCATCACGGGCATTGTCGGCGGTATGGGTGCGCTCGGCATGGTCATCGCGCCGGTGCTCAGCGGCATCAGTATGCTGATGGCGGGAGCCGGTTTGCTTGGGACTATTTTTACCGGTACCGGTGGCATGATTGCCGCAGCGTTCACGGCCATCGGGTTGCCACTTCTGCCCGTCATCGCACTGATCGCCGGGATCGGGATCGCCGTAGTGAAACTTTGGGAACCGATCAGTGCCTTTGTCGGCGGAGTAATTGACGGATTTACTGCTGCAATGGGGCCAATAAGTGGCGCGTTTACACCGTTCAGAACCGCGCTGGGATGGATTACGGATTTGTTTGAGCCAATCCACTTCACTCAGGACACCCTGAGCGGCTTCACTGATATCGGCAAAGGGGTCGGAGAAGCGATCGCAGAGATTTTCGTCACGCTGAATAAAGCCGTCTCTCAAATCGGCGAAGTCTTTAGCTGGGCGAAAAAAGGATGGGACTCCATTTTTGGTGACAATGAACCCGCTGAACGCCCGGATATTTCAACACCGCCCTTAGATGGCATCTCCCCAACCGGCGGTGCGCTGAACCTGTATCAGCCAGCTAAAAGCAGCGTGGCCAACAACCTGACGGATAACCGGGCAACGACGGTAAATTTAAGTTTCACAGCTACCCCGGAGACGGATCATAACCAGGTCAGAGCCTGGATCGAGGATTCCATTAACCAGCGGGAATGGAACAATACCAACAATCTCCTCAGCCAGTACAACAACGGAGGGATTTACTCATGATGATGTCACTGGGTTTATTTGTATTTAAGTTGAGCACGCTGCCCTATCAGAATACGAACCGTCAGGTGAACTATGGCTGGGGGGCGAACGCGCGTTTCGGACAGCGTCCGGTCTCGCAGTTTCTCGGGCTGGGTGAGGAAACGATAAAAATCACCGGGCAATTATTGCCTGAAATGACCGGCGGCATGCGCTATTTGCAGGCACTGCAGAGCATGGCAGATTCAGGGCGGGCATGGCCGCTCATTGAAGGCAGTGGCACGATTTACGGCATGTTCGTTATCAAAAGTATAGCCAATGACAATGCCGAGTTTACTTCCAGCGGCCAGGCGCGAAGCATCAATTTCACGCTCAATCTGACGCGCGTCGATGAATCGCAGGCCGCCATGTTCGGCGATCTGCTGACCCAGGCCGAGGGCTTATATAACAAGGCCAGTTCGGCACTCAACAATTTCGCCAGCGGAGTCTGATCATGCTTACTGATTTGCAGCTACCCGTTGGCGCACGCATCACGCCCGCATTCACGCTGACGATAAAAAATAAGGTGCTGGAAGAAAATATCTCTGCTCGGATCATCAGTTTATCTGTCACGGATAACAGCGGTTTTACCGCAGACACATTGAATTTAACCTTCGATGACAGCGACGGGCAATTGCAAATGCCCGTTCGCGGCACCGTTTTGCATCTGCATCTGGGATGGTCGAAACAGGCGCTCTATGACTGCGGCTATTTCACGGTCGATACAGTCACTCATTCCGGCTCTCCGGACAAAATAGGTGTGGTTGCCCGCAGCGCAGATTTCCGCGGTTCCTTTGATAACAAAATCAGCCAGTCTTACGATGATTACACGCTCGGCGCGATTGTCAGAATCATTTCAAGCCGGAATAAATTAGATCTGCCAGTAATCCCGCAGGAACTTGATAGCGTTAAGATCCCGCATATTGACCAGACCAGCGAAACGGACAGCTACTTTCTCACCCGGCTGGCACAACGTTACGGTGCGCAGGTAACGGTTAAAAACGGCGCAATTTTATTTTTTAAAGCAGGCACCGGTCGAACCTCTTCCGGACAAGCAATCCCCTGGAAAACCATTGTCCGCAGTGACGGCGATAACCACAACTATCAGATGGTCGATAAGAAGGCATACGATGGCGTGAAGGCGCAGTGGCATGATCTCAAAACGGCGACCACCAGCAATGTTGCTCTCAAGCGTTCGCCCGCAGAAGGCAAAGAAGCCCAGCCTGCCAGTTACATCGCGGGATCCGGGACAAATGTTCTTGAACTGGGCAAAATATTTCCTGACGAAGAGACTGCTAAGCGGGCTGCGGATTCAGTGTTCAATCAGATTCAGAATGATGCCGCAACATTCAGCATACGGCTGGCCCTGGGACGTGCTGATTTGAGTGCGCAATCTCCGGTCAATGTGCAAGGGTTTAAAGACGTGATCGACAGTCAGCGCTGGGTGATTGATTCCGCTCTGCATGAGATTAATGAGAAAGGTTTTACTACTAAATTGATTCTGAAACCTTATGTTGCAGATATCACTTATCAGTCTTCAATTTTGCAACTATAACTTGCTTTTGCGAGTTATGAGTTCATAATTACCTCATCGCTTACCTGTTATGCCGGAGGTTTTTATGATGCATTGTCCACTTTGCGGAAAAGTAGCCCATACGCGTTCGAGCCGCTATCTGAGTGAATCGACCAAGGAACGCTATCATCAGTGCCAGAATATCAAATGCAGTTGTACTTTTGCGACGCATGAATCAGTCGCCCGGGTTATCTCAAAACCGGGTAGCCAACCTGCCACTGCGTAGCCATTTTGTAGTCACTGATGTAAAAAAAGGGGTTAGCCGATGGCTAACCCCTTGTTCTATATTAACTAGTAGATGTCGCGTTAGCGATACCTTAGTTAAGACGCTCTTTAATACGAGCAGACTTACCAGTACGCTCACGCAGGTAGTACAGTTTAGCTTTACGAACGGCGCCACGACGTTTAACAGTAATGCTGTCGATTACCGGGGAGTGAGTCTGGAATACACGCTCAACACCTTCGCCGTTAGAAATTTTGCGAACAGTGAATGCAGAGTGCAGACCGCGGTTACGAATAGCGATAACCACGCCCTCGAATGCCTGCAGACGCTTTTTAGAACCTTCAACGACCCATACCTTAATTTCCAGAGAATCACCTGGACGGAATGCAGGTACGTCTTGCTTCATCTGCTCTTGTTCGATTTGTTTAATGATATTGCTCATAATATGTCTCTTACCCTAGGTAAACTGATATATCGGGACGGCCTCGCGTTATGCTTTGGCGTTCCCTTCATAGTTTTGTTGACTGAGCCGATGTTCCTTTTGGAACTCTCTCAGCAACACCTCTTGCTCGTCAGTCAGAGCTAGGTTTTCCAGAAGTTCAGGTCTTCTAAGCCAGGTTCGACCCAGCGACTGTTTCAGGCGCCAGCGACGTATATCAGCGTGGTTGCCCGACAGTAAAACTGGCGGTACCTCCATGCCTTCCAACACTTCAGGGCGGGTATAATGGGGACAATCCAACAATCCGTCAGCGAAAGAATCTTCTTCTGCTGAAGCCTGACGACCCAGAACGCCCGGTATAAAGCGGGAAACTGAATCAATCAGAGTCATTGCCGGCAACTCTCCACCGCTAAGAACATAATCGCCAATTGACCATTCTTCATCAATTTCGGTTTTAATTATGCGCTCATCGATCCCTTCATAACGGCCACAAACCAGAATAATTTTCTGATGGGCCGCCAGCTCGCAAACACCGGTTTGATCCAGTTTGCGCCCCTGAGGTGAAAGATAAATCACCTTCACACCTTCGCCTGCCGCTGCTTTTGCTGCATGAATAGCTTCCCGTAAGGGTTGCACCATCATCAGCATTCCGGGACCACCGCCATAAGGGCGCTCATCCACGGTACGATGTCGATCGTATGCGAAGTCACGAGGACTCCAGCAATTTACGCTCAACAGGCCATTCTTAACTGCCCGGCCAGTTACCCCGTAATCCGTAATTGCGCGGAACATTTCAGGAAACAGGCTAATTATACCAATCCACATAGCCTACCCCTTCCAAATGTTTGACCGCTCAACCAGACGTTGTTTACATCAGTAAACACTACGGAGGTCAAAAACCAGGATCCCAATCTACTTCAACAGTGCGAGTAGCGAGATCGACTTTCTTGATAACCTGCCCATCGAGGAACGGAATCAACCGCTCCTTGAGTCCGAAGGCATCTTTCAGGTTGGCTTTAACTACCATCACATCGTTAGAACCGGTTTCCATCATATCGATGATTTTGCCCAGTTCGTAACCGGAAGTTGTCACTACCTGGCAACCGAAAAGGTCTTTCCAGTAGTAGTCACCGTCTTCCAGTGGAGGCAGTTGCTTTGAATCGACGACAATTTCGCAATTAGTCAGAAGATTCGCGGCATCCCGATCATCAACGCCTTTGACTTTGATAATCAGGTCCTGAGTGTGGCGTTTCCAGCCTTCCAGCTCGACAACTTGCCACTTACCGGCACGCTGGATAAACCAGGGCTGGTAGTCAAAGATGCTTTCAGCGTCTTCGGTGGATGAAAACACTCTGAGCCAACCACGAATGCCGTACGTTGAACCCATTTTGCCAAGAACTAACGGCTCAGCGGGTACCACTGGATTGGATTGCTTGCTCATTGCCACCACCGCGACAGATTAAGCTGCTTTCTTAGCGTCTTTGATCAGCGCAGAAACGCGATCAGAAACGGTAGCACCCAGACCAACCCAATGGGCAACACGGTCCAGATCCATACGCAGTGCTTCAGCCTGGCCAGAAGCCAATGGGTTGAAGAAACCTACGCGTTCGATGAAACGACCGTCACGAGCGTTGCGGCTGTCGGTCACTACTACTTGATAAAACGGACGCTTTTTTGCGCCGCCACGTGCTAAACGAATTGTTACCATAACATCCTCTTTAGTTAATAAAACAACCAGACCCCATCGGGGAACGGGGTCTGGTTGCAATATAAAAAGCCCGAAAATTTTACTCATTTTGGCGCAAAAAGCAATCTAAAGCGTAGAAACCTTAGCCACCATTTTGCATGAGCCACCTATATGGCTGATATATAGGCAGTGACGTCGATTAACGGCCAGGGAAACCTGGTGGCATCATACCTTTCATGCCACGCATCATTTTCGCCATGCCGCCACTCTTCATTTTCTTCATCATGCGCTGCATATCGTCGAACTGCTTAAGTAAGCGGTTGACGTCCTGCACCTGCATGCCGGAACCCATCGCGATACGACGCTTACGGGAACCTTTAATAATTTCTGGCTTAGCGCGCTCTTTCAGCGTCATCGAGTTGATGATCGCTTCCATCCGCACCAGCACTTTGTCATCCATCTGGGATTTGACGTTATCCGGCAACTGACCGACACCCGGCAGTTTGCTCATCATACTCGCCATGCCGCCCATATTACGCATTTGCTTGAGCTGCTCGAGAAAATCGGTCAGGTCAAAGCCGTCGCCTTTCTTGAGTTTGCTGGCCAGTTTTTCAGCCTGCGCGCGGTCAACTTTGCTCTCAATATCTTCGATAAGTGAGAGAACGTCGCCCATACCCAGAATACGGGAGGCAATACGATCCGGATGAAACGGCTCCAGCGCATCGGTTTTTTCACCCATACCCAGGAATTTAATCGGCTTGCCGGTGATGTGACGAATCGACAGCGCAGCACCGCCGCGGGCATCACCGTCGACTTTTGTCAGGATCACACCGGTCAGCGGCAGCGCCTCATTAAACGCTTTCGCGGTATTCGCGGCATCCTGACCGGTCATAGCATCAACCACAAACAGGGTTTCAACCGGATTAATCGCGGCATGTACCTGTTTGATTTCGTCCATCATCGCTTCGTCGACGTGTAAACGGCCGGCGGTATCGACAATCAGCACGTCGTAGAATTTCAGTTTCGCCTGCTGCAGGGCGCGGCTAACGATATCAACCGGCTTCTCCTGTGCATCAGACGGGAAGAAATCCACTTCAACTTGCTGCGCCAGGGTTTCCAGCTGTTTGATCGCCGCAGGGCGATAAACGTCGGCGGACACCACCAGTACTTTTTTCTTTTTCTTTTCTTTCAGGAATTTCGCCAGTTTACCGACGCTGGTTGTTTTACCTGCACCTTGTAAACCCGCCATAAGAACCACGGCCGGAGGCTGCGCTGCTAAATTAAGCTCGGTGTTCGCCTCGCCCATCGCAGTTTCCAGTTCTTTCTGGACAATTTTGACGAATTCCTGCCCCGGCGTCAGACTCTTATTGACCTCATGGCCAACAGCGCTTTCCTTCACCCGGCTGATGAAGTCACGTACGACCGGCAGCGCAACGTCCGCTTCCAGTAAGGCCATACGCACTTCACGTAATGTCTCTTTGATATTTTCTTCGGTCAGCCGCCCGCGGCCGCTGATATTGCGCAGTGTGCGCGACAATCGATCGCTTAAATTCTCAAACATCGTCTCTTGCTCAACGTAATGACAGGCCGCTTTTGCGACGTAATTGCGGGATTATAACACGAAGCGCGGACGATCTCTGCTTTGGCATCTCAGATAGGTTGGAGCGTGACGCGGGTAACGTTATACTGCGGTTCTCATTCACTTTTCGATGCTACCGAAACGCTATGTCAGTTTTTGCTCTCGTCGCCATGTTGGCCTATCTGCTCAGCCTTGCGCTGATCATTCCGAGCATCATCCGGAAGAACAGCGCATACCGGCGTTTAGCACTGATTTCCGTTGTGGTGGCACTTGTTTGCCACGCTGTCGCATTGCAGCAACGTATTTTCGACGTCAGCACCGGCCAGAACCTCAGCCTGGTCAATATCGGTTCGGTGGTCAGTTTAATCATCGGAACGGTGATGACCATCGTAGCCTCGCGCAATCGCGGCTGGTTTGTTTTGCCAATTGTTTACAGCTTTTCGCTGATCAATCTGGCGTTCGTGACGTTTCTTCCTGGCGAATTCATCACGCATCTTGAAGAAAGCAAAGGCTTACTGGTACATATCGGCCTGGCATTATTCTCTTATGCCACGCTGATGATTGCCGCCCTTTACGCGTTGCAACTGGCGTGGCTGGATTATCAGCTAAAGAATAAACGCCTGACGTTTACGGCTGATATGCCGCCGTTAATGAGTATTGAACGCAAACTTTTTCACATCACTCAGATTGGCGTTATTTTACTGACGCTGACGTTGTGCACCGGATTACTTTATCTGAACAACCTGTTCAGCCCAGAGAATATCGACAAGGCTGTCTTATCGATACTGGCATGGTTTGTTTATATCGTTCTGCTGTGGGGCCATTATCACGAAGGCTGGCGTGGCCGTCGCGTGGTATGGTTCAGCATGGCGGGCGCCATCCTGCTTACTCTTGCCTATTTTGGCAGTCGCCTGATCCAGCAAATCATGGTTCATTAATTAAAAGGAATACCCGTTGGAGCACGTCTCAACAACAACCCTGATCATCACATTGATCATCATGGTGGTGGTTTCGGCTTATTTTTCAGCCTCCGAAACCGGTATGATGACACTCAACCGTTACCGGTTACGTCACCTGGCTAAACAGGGTAACCGCGCGGCGCGTCGCGTCGAAAAGCTGTTAAAACGCCCGGACCAGCTGATCAGTCTGGTACTTATCGGTAACAACCTGGTCAACATCCTTGCTTCCGCTCTGGCAACCATTGTGGGCATCCGTCTTTACGGCGATGCCGGTGTAGCGATTGCCACGGGTGTACTGACATTTGTCGTACTGCTGTTTGCAGAAGTGCTGCCTAAAACATTTGCCGCCCTGAATCCTGAACGCATCGCGTTTCCGAGCAGCATTTTGTTGCGTCCGCTGCAAACCATTATGATGCCGCTGGTGTGGATCCTTAACAGTCTCTCGCGTTTGCTGATGCGAATGTTCGGTATCAAAACCACCACGAGCCTCAGTGACGCCGTCAGTAAAGAAGAGCTGCGTTCCATCGTGAACGAGTCACGCTCGAATATCTCGCGCCGGAATCAGGACATGCTGCTTTCCGTGCTTGATCTTGAGAAAGTCTCTGTTGATGACATCATGGTTCCGCGCAATGAAATCGTCGGTATTGATATCAATGACGACTGGAAATCGATTATTCGTCAGCTTACCCACTCACCTCATGGCCGTATTGTGCTTTACCGAGACTCACTCGACGACGCTATTGGGATGCTACGTTTGCGCGAAGCTTATCGCCTGATGACCGAGAAAAAAGAGTTCACCAAAGAAAATCTGCTGCGCGCCGCTGACGAAATTTACTACATTCCGGAAGGCACGCCGCTGAACATTCAGCTGGTAAAATTCCAGCGAAATAAAAAGAAAGTGGGCATCGTGGTTGATGAATACGGTGATATTCAGGGGCTGGTAACGGTTGAGGATATCCTCGAAGAAATCGTCGGTGATTTCACGACGTCGATGTCGCCAACGCTGGCAGAAGAAGTCACGCCGCAAAGTGATGGTTCAGTACTGATCGAAGGCAGCGCGAACGTGCGGGAACTGAATAAAGCCTTTAACTGGCATCTGCCAGCCGAAGAAGCGAGAACTATCAACGGCATGCTGCTGGAAGTGCTGGAAGAGATCCCGACAATCGGTACTAATCTGCGCATTGAGGACTATGAAGTTGAGATCCTGGATGTTCAGGACAACATGATCAAACAGGTGCAGGTCCGTCCGTTACAACCGTTGCAAAGCAGTGTGAATCAGCGCTAATCCTCTGAATTTCAGACATAAAAAAGACGCGAATTTCGCGTCTTTTTTGTCATCCGCACAAACTAAAAACTAGATGTGCAGTTCGGACAATTTCTCTTTTGGCAGAGCCAGATCATCGTTATGGTTCACAACAACATCATGATCGAGAATGTGCTGTGCAATTTCCTGGGCTTCTTTCAGGGAATGCATTTCGTAAGTCCCGCACTGGTATTCATTCAGCTCAGGGATCTGGCGCTGCTCTTTCACTTTCAAAACGTCAGCCATCGCTGCTTTCCAGGAGTCAGCAACCCGTTGCTCTTCCGGCACACCAATCAGGCTCATGTAAAAACCGGTACGGCAACCCATCGGAGAAATATCAATGATTTCAACACCGTTACCGTTCAGATGATTACGCATGAAACCCGCGAACAGGTGCTCGAGCGTGTGGATACCACGTTCCGGCATCACTTCAATATTCGGGCGGCAGAAACGCAGATCGAACACAGTGATCGTGTCCCCGTGCGGGGTTTTCATGGTTTTTGCGACGCGAACAGCAGGTGCTGCCATACGGGTATGGTCTACGGTAAAGCTATCCAACAGTGGCATATCGTCACCTCTCCTAAATAAATTAATTTTTTTTACGAACTCAGGAAACCTTTTCCCAGCATGCGGGTCTTAATTAGTGAAAGACGCGCATTTGTTATCATCATCCCTGTAAACAGAGATGTTTATTTGGCCACATTAATTGTGGCCTTTTTCTTTTCTACTCATTGCTACTGCCTGCATTCGCAGCCAGGTATTCTTCAAAGCTTAGCTTATCACTGGCTTCCAGTGTGCGCTGACGCTGCCATGAACCATCCTGTTCAGCCATCAGAGCGCTTTCATCCAACACTTCCAGCGGTTCACTCACCAGCATCTGACGATATTTTTCTGCCAGTTCCAGCCCGAGGTTGCCGACGCCCTGCTGTTTCAGATCCTTGAGGATGCGGGCAGAGTAAGTCAGTTCAGGATCATCAAACGCAGCAACCAGCTCTTTACAAACATCCTGATAGAGATGATCACCGTTTTGGTTATCCATGATCTGAGCCACCCGATTCAGATCAGCAAACAACGCATTGCCAACGCTGGCTAACGGCTGACGTTCATCGTTACACCCGATACCAATCGTCTGGCCCGGTTTACGTCCTTCGAGGATCACACGGTTCCAGTTTTTACGCGTACAAAGCAGCTCATCGCTGTTCATTTCCGGCGCATCCGCTAAAGCACACCATACCAAAAACAGATCCAGGAAACGCGCCTGGGTTGCATCAATCCCCACCGGAGAGAACGGGTTGACGTCCAGCGAGCGGACTTCAATATATTCGATCCCGCTGCGCATCAGCGCATCCGAAGGTGTTTCACCCGATTTGGTGACCCGTTTAGGACGGATTGGCGCATAAAGTTCGTTCTCAATCTGTAACACATTGGTGTTCAGCTGAAGATATTTACCGTCTTTTTTCACACCCATTTCCGCATATTCAGCAGACGGTGTGCGGATCGCTCTCTTCACGCCCTGAACGTAGGTGTTCAGATCATTAAAAGTGATGCCCAGATTGCTCTGTGACTTATTGGTATACCCTAAATCACTCAGACGCAGTGATGTCGCATAAGGCAGATAACACAATCCACCTTCGGTATATTCGAAAGGCAGATCCGTTTCACGTCCTTTGAGGAATGAGGAACAGATTGCAGGCGAAGCCCCAAACAGATACGGGATCACCCAACCGAAACGGTAATAGTTACGGATGAGTTTGAAATAACCTGCAGAGATCGCCTCTTTCCCGCTTTCCGTATCAGTCACGCCCAACCGCTCCTGCCAAAACGTCATCGGCAGCGAGAAATTGTAATGGATGCCGGAAATTACCTGCATCAGCGCGCCATAGCGGTTTTTCAGGCCTTCGCGATAAAGTGTCTTTAAACGCCCGATGTTCGACGAACCATATTGCGCCAGTTCGATATCCTGTCCGGATTCGATAAAGCAGGGCATGCTGAACGGCCACATACGCTCGTCACCAAGCTCACGGGCCACATGACGATGAATGTCACGGAGAAACGCCATCAGATGTTCAATATTGTCATCGACGGGCGTAATAAATTCTAATAAGGCTTCAGCAAAATCGGTGGTGATCCAGCGATGCGTCAGAGCCGCACCTAAAGATTCCGGGTGGCCCGTAGTCGCTAATGAACCGTCAGGATTAACCCGAAGCGTTTCACGCTCGATACCACGACGAATACCTTTTAATGCCTGAGGGTGGGCTTCCAGCCAGGAAAGCGCCTGAGATACATCCGGGATCAAATTGACCTCCCGCTTGGTGAAACCATTAATTTGCAAGCATACTGAATCTGCATAGATGTGACCATAATTGATAGCTGATGCCAATCTAACCGAACCATGAGAGCCCCTCCAGCGTTACAAAAGTCAAAAGGATGTAACGCACTGCTTTTCCGATAAACATGAAAAAGACGACAGGACCCCACGGCATTCGCAGCCAACCTGCTAATACGCATAACACATCACCAATCACCGGTAACCAGCTCAGCAATAACGCCGCAGGTCCGAAGCGCTTCAGCCAGCCCTGTGCAACATTGAGTCCACGTTGAGGCTTAAGCTGCGGCAAAAAGCGTCCGATGATGACGTTGGTTATGCCACCTAAGGTATTGCCAACTGATGCAGACAAAACCAGTGCCGCTGGCATTGCGCTGCCAGCTGACAATAAAGCCACTAATAAGACTTCTGAATTCCCAGGCAATAATGTGGCACTTAAAAAGCTGCTGCCGAATAAGGAAGCCAGCGCCAGGGCGCTGCTCACAGCGTACGCACGTCCACAAAATCCATATTGGCGCGTTTTGCTGCCTCAATACCGAAATCAGCATCTTCAAAGACGACACATTTTTCAGGAGGCACGCCAATCAGCTCCGCACAACGCAAAAAAGTGTCCGGTGCAGGTTTGTGATTCTTCACGTCATTGGCCCCCACAATCGCATCAAAGCAATCGCGCAGCCCTAAATGCCGTAAGAGTGCATCCGCCATCCAGTGCTCACTTCCTGTTCCTACCGCCATTGGACGCCGGCCATGATAAGCCTTCACGACATCAATCAGCGGCAGAGGACGTACGGTATCGAGCAACATTTCCTGCACGGCAGCCGTTTTCTCAGCAGCAAGAAGATGGGGGTCCATCTCAACATTATTGCTGTCTATAACAAACTTGGCGATGCGCCAGGTTGGAGAGCCATTCAGAGCGACCATGGAGTCGACATCATACCGCATGCTGTATTTGGTCAAGACCTGATGCCATGCCTTACGGTGCGTAGGTTCGGTATCCAATATGGTGCCATCCATATCAAATATTAGCCCTTCGTATCGATCGTACATCGGATGCTCCATGATCACGAAAAAACAGGAAAACTACTTTATCGCAAAGTCTGTAGAAAGTCGCATTTTGTCCACGCGCACAGCACATCAGAACACGTCAGAAAGATCAGGAAAATGAAAAAGAAGAGTGAGATACAGACGTGAAATCCAGAAAACAAAAAACCCGCCGAAGCGGGTTTTCTAATGCTGAAAGACAAAAATCGCTTCAACATACACAAAATATGGTGCACCCAGGAAGATTCGAACTTCCGACCGCTCGGTTCGTAGCCGAGTACTCTATCCAGCTGAGCTATGGGTGCATTGGGTTACTACAGATTTTATTTCGGAAATTGCTAAAAGAATGGTGCACCCAGGAAGATTCGAACTTCCGACCGCTCGGTTCGTAGCCGAGTACTCTATCCAGCTGAGCTATGGGTGCATTTTGATTCTTACTGCAGATTTACCTGACCATTTTTCCCTACTGCATCAGCTTTAGCTTTTGCCCTTCACGCTCATTTGATTGCAAATCAACATACGTTCAGGAAAGTATGGTGCACCCAGGAAGATTCGAACTTCCGACCGCTCGGTTCGTAGCCGAGTACTCTATCCAGCTGAGCTATGGGTGCATTTTAAATGGCGGTGAGGCGGGGATTCGAACCCCGGATGCAGCTTTTGACCGCATACTCCCTTAGCAGGGGAGCGCCTTCAGCCTCTCGGCCACCTCACCATACGCCTCTTGCGAGTGTGCTGACTAACTTTGTTCAAGCTCATCGGCACTGCGTGGCGCACATATTACTTTCTGGCCCTTATAAGTCAAACCCTTTTTTCCTAACAATCACCCGTTTGGACATTTCACGCGCAACCTGAGCAGTTTGAACACAATAACAGGCCGCGAACGCGTAAAAAACGCCTTCATTTTTAGAAAAAGACAATTCAGGAGATAAGACACAGGAAGAAATTAAAAACTAAAACGCAGGAAAACGAGGGAAGAATAAGGGATAACACACACAAAAGAGGTTCAGCGCCTCGCCATTAGCGAGACGCCTCGTAAATCAGTAACTCGTCTGCTGTGACTTTTCAGCCTGAATACGCTGATAAATCTCTTCACGGTGAACAGAGACCTCTTTCGGCGCATTCACACCAATGCGCACCTGATTACCTTTAACACCTAATACGGTAACAGTAACCTCATCGCCAATCATGAGGGTTTCACCAACTCGGCGAGTTAGAATAAGCATTCTTTGCTCCTTGAATAATTAAAAGAGTCGGGTCTCTCAGTTTCCCGGCCATTATCGATCATAAGCGGGTAAAACGTAAGCCATGACCCCTACATAAAATGTAAGCAGCCTGCAACTTCAGCCATGAGTACTTTAAGTTTAGCCGATATCGTCATTGTCGCGACTTTAATCGCGAAGCTTACATTGCCATTAAGACTGAAAACGCCATACAGCACAATACATTATGACGTTTTCATGGTTAGCTATTTATTTCTTATTACAGCTTAGCTTCAACCCAGGCTTCAACAGTCGCCAGCGCGGCAGGCAATGCCTGTACATCGCTGCCGCCAGCCTGCGCCATATCAGGACGACCACCACCTTTGCCACCGACCTGCTGTGCCACAGAAGCAATCAGCTCACCGGCTTTAACACGATCGGTCAGATCCTTTGTGACACCTGCAATCAGGCTGACTTTGTCATCGGCAATGGTTGCCAGGACAATAATCACTGATCCTAACTGATTTTTCAGGTCATCAACCATCGTACGCAGCATTTTAGGCTCTACGTTATCCAATTGACGAACCAACAGTTTAACGCCTTTCACTTCTTTCGCCTGGCTGGACAGTGATGCACTTTCCTGCGCGGCTTGCTGACCTTTCACCTGCTGAAGTTCTTTTTCCAGCGTACGTGAACGCTCAATCAAAGAACGAATTTTATCGGTGATACTGTTCACATCCCCTTTAACCAGATGCGCGACATCCTGCAGCAAATCACTTTGCTGATGCAGGGCATTAATCGCGTTTTCACCGGTGATCCCTTCAATACGACGAACACCTGCTGCAGTACCGGATTCACTCTGAATACGGAACAGGCCGATATCACCGGTACGACTGGCGTGCGTACCGCCACACAATTCGGTAGAGAAATCGCCCATGCTCAGCACACGAACGCTGTCTTCGTATTTCTCACCAAACAGCGCCATTGCACCTTTTTCTTTCGCTTCGTCCAGATCCATGATGGTGGTCTGAATCGGCAAGTTGCGACGAATCTGGGCATTCACCAGATCTTCTACCTGGCGAATTTCCTCTGGTTTCATTGCTTCAAAATGCGAGAAGTCAAAACGCAGATAGTTATCGTTAACCAGAGAACCTTTCTGAGCAACGTGCTTGCCCAGCACCTGACGCAGCGCGGCATGCAGCAAGTGCGTTGCCGAGTGGTTCAGACGGATGCGGTCACGGCGGGCGACATCAACTTCTGCTTCGACGCTGTCGCCGATACTCAGTTTACCTGCGCTCAGTGCGCCCTGATGACCGATCGCTTTTCCATATTTCTGGGTATCAGAAACAGAGAATACGCCAGTAGTCGTTTTCAGAATGCCTTTATCGCCAACCTGTCCACCAGATTCACCGTAGAACGGCGTGTCATCCAGAACCACGATAGCATTAACGCCAGCCTGAATATCATTCACTGGCTGCCCATCGACAAACAGCGCCACGACTTTGGAATGGCGCTGCAAATGTTCGTAGCCTGAGAACTGAGTCACGCCGTCAACACGCACCATGCTGTTGTAGTCTGCGCTGAAACCGCTGGACTCACGTGCGCGGCGGCGTTGAACATCCATCGCTTTTTCAAAACCGGCTTCATCCACTTTCAGATTACGTTCACGGCAAACGTCAGCAGTCAGATCCAGCGGGAAACCAAAGGTGTCGTACAGACGGAAAGCAATTTCGCCGTCCAGAGTGTCGCCTTTCAGTGCAGCCAATTCTTCGTCCAGCAACGCCAGTCCGCGCTCCAGAGTACGGGCAAACTGTTCTTCTTCGGTTTTTAGCAGTTGCTCAACCATCGCCTGCTGTTCTTTCAGTTCTGTCGCAGCCGGCCCCATCACTTCAATCAGCGGAGCAACCAGTTTGTAGAAGAACGTGTCTTGCGCCCCCAGCATGTTGCCGTGACGGATCGCACGACGAATGATACGACGCAGCACATAGCCACGGTTTTCATTCGACGGGATAACGCCATCTGCAATCAGGAATGCGCATGAACGGATATGGTCAGCAATAACGCGCAGGGATTTGTTGCTCAAATCGGTCGCGCCAGTGACTTCTGCCACCGCAGCGATCAGTTTCTGGAACAAGTCGATGTCGTAGTTTGAGTTCACATGTTGCATAACCGCAGTGATACGCTCAAGCCCCATCCCGGTATCTACGGATGGTTTTGGCAGTGGCAGCATGGTGCCGTCAGCCTGACGGTTGAACTGCATGAACACCAGGTTCCAGATCTCGATATAACGGTCGCCATCTTCTTCAGCAGAACCCGGAGGACCGCCCCAGATGTGATCGCCATGATCATAGAAAATCTCGGTACAAGGGCCGCAAGGGCCGGTATCGCCCATCTGCCAGAAGTTATCAGAAGCAAATGCGCCGCCTTTATTATCGCCAATGCGGATAATACGTTCTTTTGGAACGCCGACTTCTTTTTCCCAGATTTCGAAGGCTTCGTCATCAGTCTCATAGACGGTGACCCACAACTTCTCTTTCGGCAGATTAAACCAGTTTTCGCCGGTCAGTAGTTCCCAGGCGTAGTTGATGGCATCGTGTTTGAAGTAATCACCGAAGCTGAAGTTGCCCAGCATTTCGAAGAAGGTGTGGTGACGTGCGGTATAACCGACGTTTTCGAGGTCGTTGTGCTTACCGCCTGCGCGGACGCAACGCTGAGATGTGGTGGCGCGGTTGTAATCACGCTTATCCAGACCGAGGAAAACATCTTTAAATTGGTTCATCCCGGCATTGGTAAACAACAGTGTCGGATCGTTTGTCGGGACAAGCGAACTGCTTGAAACAATGTTGTGTCCCTTACTATGGAAGAAATCGAGAAACGCTTGACGGATCTCAGCGGTGCTCTTGCTCATAAATGTCCCGGAATCATGCTGGAAGAACGGCTCTTGAGCCGGATAACGCTGCATATGGCAGCAATCTGTTCAGCTCACGAACGAAAAAGTGCGGATAAGATAAAATTTCTGCGCGGGGAAGTAAAATACCGTATGCGGTCAATCGTCAAAATCGCGATAAATAGACTGTATTTCTTCCTGAAAGAAGCCCCGGTAGAGCAAATAACGCAGAACTTTTGATTTTTCTTTCCAGTCAGTCGGTAAATTTTCACCAAATTTCCTGACGGCCAAATCCCGCGCCAGAACGCACCAGTCTACCTCAGTGTTTTCCAGCGCCACTGTAATGATTTCTTTATCGACGCCTTTTTGCAGTAATTCCGAACGGATGCGCTGCGCACCGTAACCTTTGTTACTGCGACCGGAAATATAACGGCTGGCAAATTTGGCATCATCGAGCCAGTGATGCTGATAGCAGTAGTCAATCACCGCCTGCACATGTTCTTCCGCAATTTCTTCTGGCACTGGCCGCGGCTGAGGTTTAGCTCTCACCACCTCTTCTTCAGCAAACGCATTTTGCTCCGCTTTTTTACGTGATGACCAGCTGTTTTTCTTATTCTGAGGTTTAACAAAAGGCATTGGTGGAATAAGCAACTTGCGGCGCAACTCTGTTTCGCCGTGATCACGCTGAGAAAGCAGGCGCATAGCGCGGTTAATCAGCGTGTTGATTTTCGCTGCATCACCGTCTTTTTTCTGCGGCTCAAACAGCGTGGACTCACTGTTTTGCGCAACGTCTTCCAGCAATTTTTTCAGGTCGACGATTTTTTCATTAAGTATTTTTTCATCGGGCATAAGATTTCCCCCTGATATGCAAAATGCCAGTCTGGAAACCAGACTGGCATTTTAACGACTGTTGAAAGTAGCGGACAAAGTCCCCTGCCCTTCAAATGTCTTTGTCAGACAACCGCGAAATTAAAACTCTTCGCTGGTTTCCATGTTGTCGTCAGCGTCTTCAGCAGTAGTCGCAACGCTCAATTCACCGGTGCCGCTCAGCAGCATATCACGCAGTTTTTTGTCCAGTTCAGCAGCAACTTTCGGGTTTTCTTTGAGGTAGTTACAAGAGTTCGCTTTACCCTGACCAATCTTCTCGCCGTTGTAACTGTACCATGCACCCGCTTTCTCGATCAGTTTGTGCTTAACGCCAAGGTCGATCAGTTCGCCGTTGATGTTGATACCTTCGCCGTACAGGATCTGGAATTCAGCTTGTTTAAAGGGTGCGGCGATTTTGTTCTTCACGACTTTCACACGTGTTTCACTACCGACAACCACATCACCTTCTTTGATAGCGCCGATACGACGGATATCCAGACGTACAGAGGCATAGAATTTCAGGGCGTTACCGCCGGTGGTGGTTTCCGGGTTACCGAACATCACACCGATTTTCATACGGATCTGGTTGATGAAGATCAGCAGGGTATTGGCGTTTTTCAGGTTACCCGCAAGCTTACGCATCGCCTGGCTCATCATACGAGCTGCGAGGCCCATGTGAGAGTCACCAATTTCGCCTTCGATTTCAGCTTTTGGCGTCAGTGCGGCAACGGAGTCAACGATGATAACGTCAACGGCGCCTGAACGGGTCAGCGCATCACAGATTTCCAGAGCCTGTTCACCGGTATCTGGCTGAGAACACAGCAGGTTATCGATATCGACGCCCAGTTTTTTAGCGTAGATAGGGTCCAGCGCGTGTTCTGCATCGATGAACGCACAGGTTTTGCCTTCACGCTGTGCAGCAGCGATAACCTGCAGAGTCAGCGTGGTTTTACCGGAGGATTCCGGACCATAAATTTCAACGATACGGCCCATTGGCAAGCCGCCAGCACCTAACGCGATATCCAAAGACAAAGAGCCGGTAGAGATCGTTTCGACGTCCATAGAGCGATCTTCACCCAGACGCATGATGGAGCCTTTACCGAATTGCTTTTCAATCTGGCCCAGTGCTGCAGCTAACGCTTTTTGCTTGTTCTCATCAATAGCCATTTTTACTCCTCGTCTGATACAGGGGAACATCCCGCCTGCATCACTGAATATAATTTATGTACAGGTAATTGGCAGTAATTATACTGTATGCTCATACAGTATCAAGCCTAATTTTTAATAAACTCACGCAATGCAGTTTGTAACGAAAAAACAGCAGCTTGCAAACGCACTGCTTCGCGATCGCCGGAAAACTGCTGTTTCGCGGTCAGAACCCGTCCGTCTTTTCCGGCAAATCCAAACCAGACAGTGCCGACAGGCTTTTCTGCAGAACCCCCGTCAGGGCCGGCGATACCGCTGACCGAAACCGCCACATCAGCACCCGCCGCATGTAACACGCCCAGTGCCATTTCATGCACCACCTGCTCACTCACTGCGCCATATTGCTCAAGCGTGCTTTCAGAAACGCCCAGCAATTCATGCTTGGCCGCATTGCTGTAAGTGACAAATCCGCGGTCAAACCAGGCGGAGCTTCCGGCAATATCGGTAATCGCTTTGGCAATCAGGCCACCGGTACAGGATTCCGCACAGGTTACCCACCATCCCTTCGCTTTCAGCGCCGCCCCGATTTCCACACTCAGTTCATGTAAACGTTTTTCGCTCATACTCCCTCCTGGCGGGTCATCTGAAACTGACCCGATGTTAGCATTTCTCTTCCGGTCTGTGAGTCCCGTCGAAGCGTTTTGCGCGATGTATTCAGAATTGGAATAAAAAGAAAAAGAAGGGCCACAATCTGCGGCCCTCATGAAAGATTAACTCACCGGCGTTAGCGCGCGGCTTTCACCGCTTCACCCAGTTGCCATACCGCCATCGCATAATGCACGCTGTGGTTGTAGCGGGTGATGGTGTAGAAATTCGGCAATCCGTACCAGTACTGGTAATTAGTGCCCATATCAAGGCGCAGCAAGCTGGCTTCCTGATAATTGCCCAGTGAACCCAGCGGGCTAAGCCCCGCTGCTTTGAGCGTATACAACGGATACTTGGTTTTGAAGCCATTCTCCAGCAGAGGCGCCTGGCCTGCTGCCGGCACCGCAATCGGTGCGCCTTTCGTCCAGCCGTGTGCCTTGAAATAATTGGCGACACTGCCGATGGCATCAATCGGATCCCACAGGTTGGCATGACCATCACCGTTAAAGTCTACAGCGTAGTCCTTATAAGAGGATGGCATAAACTGGCCATAGCCCATCGCACCCGCAAAGGAACCACGTAAACTCAGCGGATCATCGCCTTCACGGCGGGACATCAGCAGGAAGGTTTCCAGCTCGCCGGAGAAATATTCTGCCCGGCGCGGATAAGCAAAGGATAAGGTCGCCAGCGCATCGATTATGCGGGTTTTACCCATTACGCGTCCCCAGCGGGTTTCCACACCGATAATCCCGACAATGATTTCCGGCGGCACGCCGTAAACCTGCTCCGCACGCTGTAACGCATCCTGATACTGATTCCAGAACACTACGCCGTTTTGCACGTTATCCGGCGTAATGAATTTGCTGCGATAGCGGTTCCATGCGCCATTCGGCACGGTAGATGGCGGGCCAGATGGCGCCTGCTGATCCATCAGTCGTAATACAAATCCCAGACGTTTGGTTTGCGACAGGACATCATGCAATTGCTGACGGTCAAATCCGTGCTCGCGCACCATTTTGTCAACAAACTGGTTCATGGCCGGATCATAGGCGAAATCACCGGTCTGGACGGCACCGGTGTGCTCAGCCTGCAGCAGAAAACCACCAGCGGGAACCGTATTCGCGCTGGCATTTCTTCCATCGGAAAAAGGATTTCGCGGGCCTTCAGGTTGAGGTGCGGGCTTATTACTGCTACATGCAGAAAGTGTAAGAACCAGGGGAAGAATGACTGCCAGGTGGCGCATCGGATATCCGTAACCATGCAATAAAAAGAGGTGCGGATATGGTAGAGCATTATTAAAGCCGAAAAAACTGAAAATCATCGTCTTTACAAGGTACAAAAATTCTAAGTGACGGGCCTGCTGTAACGGACCCGCACGTGTTAAAAATACTGCGTAATTATTTCACCGACGGCGTCTTGGAACGCCACTGGCTGCCTGATTTAAGCGTACTGCTTTCCTCAAATTTCACCGGATTATCACGATAAGCTTTCAGCTTGTTGCGCATCCAGCTGCTGGCATCACCCACGCCGCTGATCACCCCGGTCGTCGCTCCGCCGCCCAGGTGGACATGGAAAATACCGCGTGACGGGAAATCCAGATACTTAGGTGTGGAAAGATCCCATGAATGCCGGGAGAACAGTTCCCGGGTGTCGTGGCCCATCATTGAGGCATAAGCGGCATCGAATTTCAGCGGCAGGAGGCGTTCATGGATGGCATCCACCGAGGCACCAATTTCGGAATGCCCCATCAGGTAGCTGCCGCCGCTGCCCCAGTTCTGGGTGTTGAAATCAGCATTAACCTCATCTGCGGAAGTTGGCAGATGGCTGGCCGGGATCTGCCATGGCAGAACCGGTTGACGCAGATGGCGGCTTAAGGAGGCACAGAAATCGAACGTACGCTCCCATTCGTATGGCGAATAACAATAACCATTGGCATATGAACGGATAGTGAAATCATCGGCTTCGTAACGGTCAGCGGCCATAAAATCAGCGCCTTTCGCCACATCAGGAGAACCGTCAGCACGGATATATTCGATGTCATCAAACACGCCGACCAGCAATGCATATTGCGCCGTCAGTCTGCCCGCAGTGAACGGATCAACCGTCATTTTTTTATGTTGCCCGTCAGCGGCATCAAAAACATCATCGTAGACGAAATCTTTATAAATCCACTGCGAACCTGCCACTCCCCACAGGTTGACCTGCCAGCCGAGTACGACGTCTGGCGCAACCACGCGCGTCAGCCAGTTTACCGCCCGGATATAGCCTTTCAGGGTATTGGTGATGCCTGCCGGAACCTGCACATTCACATTGTGGTGGGCAAGTGCTTCGCTCAGAGGCTGACGAACCGGAATTTCATACGTTGGCAGGAAACCGTATTTCTGGCATTCGCCGAGATAATCCGGATTCACAATATACCCGGCTGGTACCGGATGTTCCGCATCCTGCTGGGATTGCGCCATTTGCAACGACTGAATAAAGTTGGCGAAGCTGAATTTATGGCGTACCGGATCGGCAATAATATTCGGCACATCACCCAATGATAAGTTACAGGTGTAAGACACCATCAGCGGCAACACGGGTTCATTCAGTTTGGCGGAGACGTCCCGTGCCATTTTAATAATTTGCAGCGTCGGTTCTTTAGACGGTGACAGATAATCGCCCGCATCGCCCATGCCGTCATCACCGGAATATTTGAAAATTGAAGACACACGCGCCGCGGCAAAATCATCCACGTTAGTCGGCACCATATTGGCGCAGGCACCAAAGGTGAGGAACTCAGGGAAACCTTTCACGTGCAGATTCGCCCCTTTCACAATCGTCACATTCAGCTGTGCCGGTGCATTCGCGCTGACCAGTAACGGCTGAGGGCTGACATCCACGTAATGTACGATGCCGTTGTGAATAAAGGTTCCCGAGACCACGGTATAAGAACCCGGCACAACCAGAACTGGCTGCTCAATGCTGCCATTTTGCGCGGCAATCGCATCGAAGCGGTACTGACGCGGTGTAGCCGAATTGTCTGTCAGTCGCAGGGAAATGGATTTACTGACCGCGCTTTCCGCTTTCACACTGACCGTCAGCTTCGCAGCATTTGGCTGTGAATCACCACGCTGGCTGACCTGCGCCTGAGTGAAGTTAATGCTGTGATACTGGCCGTCGAACTGACCGTCGTAATCATCAAACAGATAATGAATATTGTTCAGACGTAAATCGGCAATACGGATTTCAAAGCGGCCGGTAGCAGGTAAATGTTCCAGACGATATTGCTGGCCGGAGCGTACCGGCAGGCTCAGTTTATCTGTGCCGTTCTCGCTGCAAATCAGCGTCAGCTCTTCATCGCGCAAACCGGCAATGCCTGAGAAATTCAGTGCCACATCAATGGTCGTACTGCGATCCACAGCGCCGAAAGTGACGGCCAGCGAGGTGGTACGGCCTTTATCAATGGTGATTTCTGTCTGTCCGAGATTGACAGGTACGCGGACAGTACCGTCTTCCGTGCTTAATTCTGCTGCAAAGACACTGTAATTCCCCGCATTGACGGAAAATTTAGAGACGTGACCAAACTCTGGCAAAACGCGCAATGTTTTATCGCCGCGCACCAGACGCAGTTCGAGTGCGGCATTTGTCAGCCCGGCAGGCAACGGCGGACAACTGACCGACAATTCACCGGTAACACCCGGTTCTTCATCAGCGGCCAGCGCAAAGGTTTCGCGGAAATCAGACCAGGCAGGCGAATCCGCAGAGGAGACGTTCAGCCCCATATGAATTTTCTGAATGGCATCGCCCACAGGCTGTCCATCGGTCGGCTCAATCGTCACTTTGACATCAAAAATCCCGCCGCCAACTTCCGTGGATTCCACTTTCGTGCCGAGCGGTTTCCACGGATTGGTTTCGACATTAATATCACCGGCAGTTATTTTTCCGGGTGCTGAAAATACGATCACTAACTTTTCTTTAATATCAACCGCGCCGCCAGACGTTGATTTAATCTCATTCAAATCGAGAGTGGGATACCAGGCATCGTTGATCATGTTTAATTTAAATTGCAATTGCATAATACTTCTCCGCAAAGATGGATAAATAGCGTGGAAAATCCCGTATTAATAAGGTCATCCGGGAACAGCCATCACCCTAGCAGAGGAGTAAAACATTCATATCCACACTTAATTCATTTTATATACTTATTATTAATAATATTACGAACAACTAACCCATTAATATAACGGCACGTTTTTTATTATTATCACCCCCTTATTATTATTCTCAAAAAAATAAAAACTCTATTATTACGCCCGTTGCAACATGTTCAAATCCCCTGACCTTTACGCTCTGCAAACGAAGGGGGTGTTACATGTCTGGTTTGCGCGATGCTTTCCATTTTTAGTTGTGACAGCTTCTTGCCCGCTGGGCTAAGATACGCAACAGAAAAAATCCTTAAACCCATCGCGTCGAAAAATGGATTAAAAAGATTAAGTCTATGACAAATAATGTAAACCTGGATGCCCACACACCAATGATGCAGCAGTATCTGCGTCTGAAAGCTGAGAACCCGGAAGTTCTGCTGTTCTATCGCATGGGTGACTTTTACGAACTGTTTTATGACGATGCGAAACGCGCATCTCAGCTGATGGATATCTCCCTGACCAAACGCGGCGCTTCTGCCGGTGAGCCGATCCCGATGGCGGGCGTGCCTTATCATGCGGTAGAAGGTTATCTGGCGAAACTGGTCCAGCTAGGGGAATCCGTCGCGATTGCTGAACAAATTGGCGACCCGGCCCTAAGTAAAGGGCCGGTTGAACGCAAAGTGGTACGCATCGTCACGCCGGGCACCGTCAGTGACGAAGCGTTGCTGAGCGAGCGTCATGATAACCTGCTGGCGGCTATCTGGCAGGACGGGCGCGGGTTTGGTTATGCCACGCTGGATATCAGTTCCGGCCGTTTCCGCGTCGCACAGCCTGACGATCTGGAAACCATGGCAGCCGAATTACAGCGCACAAATCCGGCGGAATTGCTGTATCCGGAAAGCTTTGAAGCCATGTCGCTGATTTCCTCCCGCCGTGGCCTGCGCCGCCGTCCGATGTGGGAATTCGAGCTGGAAACCGCGAAACAGCAGCTTAATCTGCAATTCGGTACCCGCGATCTGAGCGGCTTCGGCGTTGAGCAGGCTGCTCAGGCGCTGCGTGCTGCCGGTTGTCTGCTGCAATACGTTAAAGATACCCAGCGCACCGCCCTGCCGCATATCCGTGGCGTCACCATGGAGCGCCAGCAGGATGGGATTATTATGGATGCGGCCACGCGCCGTAATCTGGAGCTGACGCAAAACCTGGCAGGTGGTGTAGAGAACACGCTGACGGCAGTGCTGGATCAGGCGGTGACGCCGATGGGCAGCCGTATGCTCAAACGCTGGATCCACATGCCGAGCCGCGATATCAAACTGCTGACGCATCGTCAGCAGGCGATTGGTGCGTTACAGGATATCACCGCCGATTTACAGCCGGTGCTGCGTCAGGTCGGCGACCTCGAGCGTATTCTGGCACGTCTGGCACTGCGCAGCGCACGTCCGCGTGACCTGGCCCGAATGCGCCATGCGATGCAGCAACTGCCGGAAATCCGTGGAATTTTGCAGGAAACCGAAGCCGCTCATGTAAAAACGCTGGTTGAGCAAACCGGTGAATTCACTGAACTGGTAGAACTGCTCGAACGCGCAGTGATCGAAAGCCCGCCGGTTCTGGTGCGTGACGGTGGCGTTATCGCGCCGGGTTACAATGCTGAGCTGGATGAGTGGCGCGCACTGGCAGACGGCGCGACGGACTATCTCGACCGCTTAGAAATCCGCGAACGCGAAAAGCTGGGGCTGGATACGCTGAAAGTCGGCTTTAACGGCGTTCATGGATATTACATTCAGGTCAGCCGCGGTCAGAGCCATCTGGTGCCGATTCATTACGTCCGTCGCCAGACGCTGAAAAATGCCGAGCGCTACATTATTCCTGAACTCAAAGAGTACGAAGACAAGGTGCTGACCTCCAAAGGCAAAGCCTTGTCTCTGGAAAAGGCGCTGTACGAAGAGTTGTTCGATTTGCTGATGCCGCACCTGTCTGCATTACAGCAAAGCGCCAGTGCACTGGCCGAACTGGATGTGCTGAGTAATCTGGCGGAACGCGCGTACACACTGAATTACGCCTGTCCGACCATGAGTGAAAAACCAGGCATTAATATTACCGGCGGTCGCCATCCGGTGGTTGAGCAGGTGCTAAGTGAACCGTTTATTTCTAACCCGCTGAACATGTCCCCGGCGCGACGGATGCTTATTATCACCGGTCCGAACATGGGCGGTAAAAGTACCTATATGCGCCAGGCAGCACTGATTGTTCTGATGGCGCATATCGGCAGCTATGTGCCGGCGGAAGCCGCTGTCATCGGGCCGGTGGATCGCATCTTCACCCGTGTCGGTGCCGCGGACGATCTGGCTTCCGGACGTTCAACCTTTATGGTGGAAATGACTGAAACTGCCAATATCCTGCATAACGCGACGGAAAACAGCCTGGTGCTGATGGATGAAATCGGGCGCGGGACATCAACGTACGATGGTTTGTCGCTGGCATGGGCATGTGCGGAAAACCTCGCCAGCCGTATTAAAGCCATGACATTGTTCGCCACCCATTATTTCGAGCTGACCACCCTGCCGGAAAAAATGGAAGGCACCGTCAACGTGCATCTGGATGCTATCGAACACGGCGACACTATCGCGTTTATGCACAGCGTACAGGATGGCGCCGCCAGCAAGAGTTATGGTCTGGCCGTTGCCGCACTGGCTGGTGTGCCACGTGATGTGATTAAGCGCGCCCGTCAGAAACTGAAAGAGCTGGAAACGTTGTCGAACAACGCTGCCGCCAGCAAAGTTGACGGTCCGCAACTGGCTTTACTGACCGAAGAAGTGTCTCCGGCAGTTGAGGCACTGGAGTCACTGGATGCAGATTCTTTATCGCCACGTCAGGCGCTGGAATGGATCTATCGTCTGAAAGATATGGTGTAAACGTCCGCTGAACTGAACCGGATGCATAAAAAAACGGTGGGGATTAACCCACCGTTTTTATTGGATGCTGCATATTGTGGCAATTGCCTGTGAGTTATTTACTCACGGAAAAGTGCTTCGATACTCAGTCCTTGCCCCTGCAGGATTTCACGCAGGCGACGCAAACCTTCTACCTGAATCTGACGAACACGTTCACGTGTCAGACCAATTTCGCGGCCCACATCTTCCAGCGTTGCCGCTTCATAGCCTAACAGGCCAAAACGACGCGCCAGCACTTCACGCTGTTTTGCATTCAACTCGAATAACCACTTCACGATACTCTGTTTCATATCGTCGTCTTGTGTGGTGTCTTCCGGGCCGTTGTCTTTTTCATCCGCCAGAATATCTAACAACGCTTTCTCTGAGTCACCACCCAATGGGGTGTCTACAGAAGTGATGCGTTCATTCAGGCGCAACATACGGCTGACGTCATGTACCGGTTTGTCGAGTTGCTCAGCAATCTCTTCAGCGCTCGGTTCATGGTCCAGTTTATGTGCAAGTTCACGTGCGGTACGCAGGTAAACGTTCAGTTCTTTAACGATATGAATCGGCAGACGAATAGTACGGGTTTGATTCATAATCGCCCGTTCGATTGTCTGACGGATCCACCATGTTGCATAGGTAGAGAAACGGAAGCCGCGCTCAGGGTCGAATTTTTCAACCGCACGGATCAGACCGAGGTTACCTTCCTCGATCAAATCCAGCAGTGCCAGACCGCGGTTACTGTAGCGGCGGGCAATTTTAACCACCAAACGCAGATTACTTTCAATCATACGGCGGCGGGAAGGAACATCTCCCCGCAGCGCGCGTCGTGCGAAATAAACTTCCTCTTCTGCGGTAAGCAGAGGGGAATAACCGATTTCACCGAGGTACAGTTGAGTGGCATCCAGCACTCGTTGGCTTACAGTCTGCGACAACAATTCTTCTTCAGCATCGTTGTAGGCAGTCTCTTCGACTATTGCTTTCTCGTCAAAGGCTTCAGCGCTGTTCTCATCGAAATCTACATCATCATGTAACTCGTTAACTTTCAGCGTATTCTGACTCATAAGCTGCTCCTACCCGTGGTCCCGAGGGCAGAATCGATGCTCTGCCCCGATTTATCGCTGCGGAAGATAACGCAGCGGGTTTACGGATTTCCCCTTGTAACGAATTTCAAAATGCAATCTTACTGAACTGGTTCCGGTGCTACCCATAGTCGCTATTTTTTGACCCGCCTGCACTTCTTGTTGTTCCCGGACCAGCATTGTATCGTTATGTGCATAGGCGCTCAGGTAATCATCATTGTGTTTGATGATGATCAGATTACCGTAACCGCGAAGAGCATTACCGGCGTAGACCACACGCCCCGAGGCGGTTGCTACGACAGACTGTCCACGCGAACCAGCAATATCGATCCCCTTATTTCCCCCTTCAGAAGCTGAGAAATTATCGATAATTTTCCCGTCAGTCGGCCATTTCCAGGAGGAAACCGGACCGCCATTATTTGTAGATGTGGCGACGGGAGTGCTGGCTACAGCAACAGGTGTTGTGGTGGTAGTAACTGCACCTGATGAAGGCAACATCTTGCCTACATTCTGTTTACCAGAAGAATCAGAATACGTGGTAGTTGGTTGAGATGCAACCACAGAACCTGTGAGCATGCCCCCGGTTGGAACTTTCGGAACACCGCCATTTGTGGCATCTGTGACCGCTATCGCACCCCCGGTACTTGCTGCGGAAGAGACGTTATTTATCTGGATTGTCTGGCCAACTTCGAGGCTGTATGGCTCTGGGATATTATTGCGCGCGGCCAGGTCGCGGAAGTCATTGCCCGTGATCCATGCAATATAAAACAGAGTGTCGCCACGCTTCACCTGATAGGTGCTGCCACTGTAACTTCCCTTAGGGATTGAGTTATAGCTGCGGTTGTACACAATGTGTCCGCCAGGGCCGACAGCAGGCGCCATTTGCGGAGTGGAATTCAGAGTATTCTGACTACTATTGCCACTGCCACCGCCGCCATTAACGCTGCTGATGGGTGCAGATGTCGTTGAATTGTTCGTACATCCCGCCATCCAGGCACTGATAAAAGTACACATTACAATGCGGCTTAGTGTTTTTATTGGGCTTCCCGTGCTCATATTTCCCCCGTTACGGCAATCTCAGAATATCTCTTTAACCTCGCACACCGCGCCAGCTGGCGCTTTTCGTGTCATCAGACACGGTGCGGGCAGGCAACATGCTCATTCAGGCCTTTGCCCAAATGCCGCTGTGCCATAAAAAACTGTAGTGGATGCTATCAACATCGCCAGTACAGCACCATATAACAGTTGTATTTAAATTTTAAGAGGTTAGTCCTGCAGGGATCGGCTTATCACCGGTTTCAGGCGAGCTCGCCTTTCACCAGCGGGACAAAACGAACGGCTTCGATAGTCTCTGCAACAAACTCGTCACCACGTCGTGTGACCCGTTGCAATGTTTGATTTTCTTCGCCCACGGGCAGAATTAATACGCCGCCATCATCGAGTTGTTGCAGTAGATCTTGAGGTATTTCAGGAGGTGCAGCAGTGACAATAATGGCATCGAACGGGCCACGCGAAGGCCAGCCCTGCCAGCCGTCACCATGACGGGTGGAGACATTATGCAAATCGAGTTGCTTGAGGCGTCTTTTGGCCTGCCACTGCAACCCTTTGATGCGCTCAACCGAGAAAACATGTTCAACCAGATGTGCCAGAATCGCAGTCTGATAGCCTGACCCGGTGCCAATTTCCAGCACGCGTGAAGTGGGCTCAAGGCGCAGCAGCTCGGTCATTCTCGCCACGGTATAAGGCTGAGAAATGGTCTGACCGGAGCCAATAGGCAACGCAGTGTTTTCGTAAGCTTTATGCTGAAATGCCTCATCCACGAAACGCTCACGCGGCACAGATTCTATGGCATGCAACAGTTTTTCATCATGAATGCCCTGCTGGCGAAGTTGTTCCAGCAGGTTGTACATCGGTTTATTCACCATTCGCGCTCACCCCGGCCTTTTCCAACCATGAGACCACGACATCCTGAGCCGCATAGGCGGTTAAATCCACCTGAAGTGGCGTCACTGAAACATAACCTTGCGCGACAGCAGCAAAATCAGTATCAGGTGCGACATCAAATTTATCCCCCGGCGGGCCAATCCAGTACAAGTCCTGACCACGCGGGTCCTGCTGACAAAATACCTGCTCGGCCGGATGACGGCTACCGCAACGCGTCACCTTGATCCCCTTGATCTGCGAAAGTGGCAAATCCGGGACGTTAATATTCAGAATTTTGCCAGTACGCAAAGGCTCACGCGCCAGAGCCCTGAGGATCCGACAGGTGATGATCGCCGCCGTGTCATAATGCTGATGGCCGTCCAGTGAGACCGCCAGCGCGGGAAAGCCCAGATGGCGGCCTTCCATCGCGGCGGCGACCGTACCGGAATAGATGACGTCGTCACCCAGATTCGGCCCCGCATTGATGCCAGAGACCACTATATCTGGCTTAGGGCGCATCAGCGTATTCACGCCAAGATACACACAATCGGTCGGCGTACCGTTAATTACGGCGGTATCCCCGTTAGGGTAAGACTGAATACGCAACGGGCCGTCCAGCGTCAACGCATTAGATGCGCCGCTACGGTTACGATCAGGGGCCACCAGCGTCACGTCAGCAAATTCACGCAGTGCTGACGCCAGCGCCTGTATACCCGGAGCCAGTACGCCGTCGTCGTTACTCAGTAATATCCGCATCACTTTCATCCAGATTCATCAGTTCACGCACCACGCTGGTGGCATAACTGCCGGCCGGTAACCAGAATTTGAGTTCCAGAGTAACATCATCCCAGCGCTGCCATTGCATCTGCAAAGGTTGCAGCATGATGGCACGACGTGCCGGTTCGACCCTCTCACGGTTAAGCAGCGACAGTAAATCCTCCTGACCATTCAGACAGGCCAGCTCATAGGCTTCAGCGTCTTCGAGTGTGCCCAGCGGGCCATCTCCCGGCAACGGTGCGGTTACCAGCAATTCACCGTTTTCAACGCGCGGTAGCAGCGATTCAAACTCTTCGGCTTTCGCCACAAACCAACTGCCACGGCCACTCAGTTGCAGGGCATCACCCAGCATCGGCAGACGTACGGTGCCATCGGCCAGACGCTGGCTGGCGACGATATTGAACATCGCACTGCGGCTGGCGGAAAGATAGAAGCTGCGTTTGGCGCGTTCTTTCGGACGGGCTTCATTGGTTGCCCAGCGTTTCGCCTGCACCAGATTATTGCCACCACGACCAAAGCGCTGGGTGCCGAAATAGTTCGGTACGCCCTGTTGGGTGATTTTTTCCAGACGCGCCTCGACATCAGCCATATCGCTTACCTGACGCAGCACCAGCGTAAACGCGTTGCCTTTCAGCGTACCGATACGCATCTTTTTGCGATGGCGTGAGGCGCGGACAACTTCGCAGCCTTCGAGATCAAACTGGCTTAAATAGGGATCAGTCTTGCCCGGCAGATGCAGGCAAAACCATTGTTCGGTAACGGCATGGCGGTCTTTGAGACCGGCATAACTGACATCGCGCGGATGCACTTTGGCAAATCGCGCCAGTTGTTCCGCGACAAACTGCGTGTTACAGCCATTTTTGCGGATCCGCACCAACAGATGTTCACCTTCGCCATCCGGCTCAAAACCCAGATCCTCTTCGACAATAAAGTCTTCGGGATTGGCTTTCAGCAGGCCGGTGGCAACAGGCTCGCCCAGCAACCAGGTGAGACGGGACATATCTATCATGCGGTAATCTTCCACAACATCATTCCTTAATCAGCAGAGCAACGGCTTCGCAGGCAATACCTTCGCCACGGCCAGTAAAGCCCAGCTGTTCGGTTGTCGTGGCTTTCACGTTGACGTCATCCATATGACATTGCAGATCTTCTGCCAGAAACACGCGCATCTGCGGGATGTGCGGAGCCATTTTCGGTGCCTGTGCGATGATCGTGATATCCAGATTGCCCAGCTTGTAGCCTTTTGCACGGATACGGCGCCAGGCTTCGCGCAGCAGTTCGCGGCTGTCAGCACCTTTGAATGCCGGGTCAGTGTCCGGAAAAAGTTTACCTATATCTCCCAGCGCAGCGGCACCAAGCAGTGCGTCCGTAGCCGCGTGCAGGGCAACATCACCATCTGAATGCGCCAGTAAACCCTGCGGATAAGGGATACGCACACCACCGATCACCAGCGGGCCTTCTCCGCCAAATTTATGTACATCAAAACCGTGACCGATACGCATTATGCGTTCTCCTCCTGGGATAAGCGGGTTAAATAGAATTCAGCCAGGGCCAGATCTTCTGGCCTCGTGACTTTAATATTATCGGCCCGTGCCGGGATCAGCATAGGATGAAAACCGCAATATTCCATTGCCGAGGCTTCATCTGTGACCACCGCACCTTCATTGAGTGCACGGCGCAGGCAGGTTTTCAGTAATTCGAGCGGGAAAAATTGCGGCGTCAGTGCATGCCACAGGTCCTGACGATCGACCGTATGTGCAATCGCTGTAATGCCCGGTTCACCACGCTTCATCGTGTCGCGCACGGGGGCGGCAAGGATCCCGCCCACTTTACTGGTGGTGGCAATCGCCAGCAGATTATGGAGATCGTCAGGATGCAGACACGGGCGCGCGGCATCATGTACCAACACCCAGCCGCTGTCTCCGGCAACATCCAGCCCGGCCATCACCGACTCAGCACGTTCCGCACCGCCTGCAACCACGCGAATACGCGGATCACGGGCAATGGGAAGTTGTTCGAATTGCGTATCGTGCGGGCTTAATGCCACGATAACCTGACTGACTTTGCCGCTTTGCAGCAAAGCGCAAATTGAGTGTTCTATCAGCGTCTTACCGCCAATAGAAAGATATTGCTTGGGGCATTCTGCCTGCATACGGCTGCCAATGCCGGCAGCCGGTAACACGGCAATAACCTCTGGAAGGGAAACTGCGATATGGCTCATGGCTATTGATTCAGGTTGTTTTGCGAAACGGTGCTACCAGGCGCACGTTTGTTGTCAGGCACCAGACGATAAAAAGTCTCGCCGGGTTTAATCATGCCCAGTTCATTGCGTGCGCGTTCTTCGATCGCTTCCTGACCGCCGTTTAAATCGTCGATTTCTGCGAAAAGTTGATCATTACGTGATTTCAGTTTGCCGTTATTAACTTGTTGCACCTGAACGTCATCGTTTACACGTACATAATCGTGAATACCATTCTTACCCAGCCACAGCGAATACTGTAGCCAGCCAAGTAAAATCAGTAATAGCAGTGTTAGTTTGCCCATCCCCGCCCCCTAAAAAAGCTGGACAATCATCCCACAACTTTCCCTCTGACTCCACTGTGGCAGTGGTAAAGCCGGTGAGAATCAGACTTACGCACGCAATTAAGGGTGAGAATGACACAATGGGTTACATCGTGAAGGGAATTTGCAGGGAAAACCGCCAGGAAAAGTCACCAGCCAGACAGGAAAGAGAAGACTGTCCAGAACATGCCGATAACGCAGACCGCGCTGGCCAGAGAGGTTTTAAACCAGCCACCGCCAAAGAACGTGCTGAACGCAATGCCTATCAGGACGGAAACGGGCATCAGCGCCAGGAAGAACGGCCAGGTGTAGAGCAGGAAAAACAGGGTGTTGGAACCATAAACCAGAAAAGGGATCGCGAACGCCAGCCAGTAGAAGACAAACCCGATGAATCCGCCCTGCATGGAGTAGGAAGGATCTTCGGTGTCTGCACTGTCGGTTTCCGGTATCGGCACGCGTGTCCGGGGGGTAATTTCCCCGGTGCGATCCACGCGGTTCCGACTGACAAGTCTGCTAAATAACGCCTGCATAGATGATCCCTGTATTTCAGTGTAAACCGGCACGCTCTGTGACGTTTGGCCGGCAACATTCAGGGATTGATAATAGCGCGCTGGCGCATCACTTCTAATAATTGAGGCACCAATTGTGTTACCAATTGTTCACCATCAAGATGCACATCCGGGGTTTCCGGTGGCTGATATTCTGAGTCAATACCGGTGAAGTTTTTCAGTTCACCCGCACGGGCTTTTTTATACAAACCTTTCGGATCACGAGCCTCACAGATAGCCAGCGGCGTATCCACAAACACTTCAATAAACTGACCGTCTTCCAGCAAATCACGCACCATTTCACGCTCGGCGCGGTGAGGTGAAATGAACGCCGTCAGCACGACCTGCCCGGCATCCACCATCAGTTTCGCCACTTCACCTACACGACGGATGTTTTCACGCCGGTCGTCGTCGGTGAAGCCCAGATCACGGCACAGTCCGTGACGGACATTATCGCCATCGAGCAGATAAGTGCTGACGCCCTGCGCATACAGCGCCTGTTCAAGCGCACCGGCCACGGTGGATTTCCCCGAGCCAGAAAGCCCGGTGAACCACAGCACCGCACCACGATGGCCATGTTGCTTTTCGCGATCCGCACGAGTCACCGTGTGCGGATGCCAGACAACATTCTCATCTTTTAAAAAAGTGCTGTCTTGTGACGCCATCTTATTTGCCACCCAGCAGGTCGCGCGCACCCCAGTGCGGGAAGTGACGTCGAACCAGGCTGTTCAGTTCCAGCTCAAATGCGCTGTATTTATCCGATTCCTGATATACCTGTTCAATGGCTTCACGTACCAGACCAGCACCCACGGTAACGTTGGTCAGCCGATCGATAAAGATCATGCCGCCGGTCACCGCGTTGCTCTGATAGTTATCCAGCACCAATGGTTCGTCGAAGGCCAGTTCCACCAGTCCGATACCATTCAGTGGCAGGTTTTCTACCACACGCTGCGTCAGCGAGTTAATTTCCACCTGATATTCGATATTTTCCACACGCGCACGGGCTTTCTTGCCGCCGACTTTGATGTCGTAACTCTGGCCGACGCTCAGTGGTTGCTCGGCCATCCACACCACGTCGACTTTGGCATTCTGTACCGGTTTAACCGTTTCTTCTGCATCGACCAGCGTGTCGCCACGGCTGATATCACGCTCATCGGCCAGCACCAGCGTAATCGCGTCGCCCGCCCAGGCTTCCTGCAAATCACCGTCAAAGGTCACAATGCGTGCCACGGTAGATTCCACACCGGATGGCAATACTTTCACCTTCTGACCGACACGGACAGAACCGGATGCCAGCGTTCCCGCATAGCCACGGAAATCAAGATTCGGGCGGTTAACGTACTGCACCGGGAAGCGCATCGGTTGCTGTTCACGAATGTTAATAATGTTTACCGTTTCCAGCACGTCGAGCAACGTCGGGCCGGTGTACCAGTTCATTTTATCGCTTGATGTGGCAACGTTGTCGCCTTCCAGCGCGGAAAGCGGCACAAATTTGATGTCCAGATCGGTCGGCAGTTGCTGCGCGAAATCCAGATAATCCTGTTTAAACTGCTCGAATACCGCTTCGCTGTAATCCACCAGATCCATTTTGTTGACGGCCACCACCAGGTGACGGATCCCGAGCAAGGTCGCAATGAAGCTGTGACGGCGGGTTTGATCCAGCACACCTTTACGGGCGTCGATCAGTAAGATCGCCAGATCACAGGTCGATGCACCGGTCGCCATATTGCGGGTGTACTGTTCGTGCCCCGGCGTGTCCGCAATGATGAACTTACGTTTTTCGGTAGAGAAATAACGGTAAGCCACATCGATAGTAATGCCCTGTTCGCGTTCGGCCTGTAAGCCATCCACCAGCAGTGCCAGATCCAGTTTCTCGCCCTGGGTGCCGTGACGTTTACTGTCGTTATGCAGAGAAGACAGCTGATCTTCGTAGATCTGACGGGTGTCATGCAGCAGGCGCCCGATCAGGGTGCTTTTGCCGTCATCGACGCTGCCGCAGGTCAGAAAGCGCAGCAGGCTTTTGTGTTGCTGAGCGTGCAGGTAAGCTTCAACGCCACCCTGCTCCGCGATTTGTTGTGCAATTGCGTTATTCATTAGCTGCGGCTCCTCAGAAGTATCCTTGACGCTTTTTCAGTTCCATCGAACCGGCCTGATCACGGTCGATCGCGCGTCCCTGACGTTCACTGGTGGTCGATACCAGCATCTCTTCGATGATCTCCGGCAACGTTTGTGCCTCAGATTCAACAGCACCGGTCAACGGCCAGCAGCCTAATGTGCGGAAACGCACCATTTTCTTCTCGATCACTTCGCCCGGTTGCAGATCAATACGATCATCATCAACCATCAGCAGCATACCGTCGCGCTCCAGCACCGGACGCGGTGCGGCCAGATACAACGGAACGATTTCGATATTTTCCAGATAGATGTACTGCCAGATATCCAGCTCAGTCCAGTTAGACAGCGGGAACACGCGGATGCTTTCGCCTTTGTTAATCTGGCCGTTGTAATTGTGCCACAGTTCAGGACGCTGGTTTTTTGGATCCCAGCGGTGGAAGCGGTCACGGAACGAATAGATACGCTCTTTGGCACGGGATTTTTCTTCGTCACGGCGTGCACCGCCGAAAGCGGCATCAAAGCCATATTTATTCAGCGCCTGCTTCAGACCTTCAGTTTTCATGATGTCAGTATGTTTGGCACTGCCGTGCACAAACGGGTTGATGCCCATTGCCACACCTTCCGGGTTTTTATGCACCAGCAGCTCAAAACCGTAATTCTTCGCCGTGCGGTCACGGAAGTCGTACATTTCGCGGAATTTCCAGCCGGTATCCACATGCAGCAGCGGGAACGGCAAGGTGCCCGGGAAGAAAGCTTTGCGCGCCAGATGCAACATCACCGAGGAATCTTTCCCGATGGAGTACATCATCACCGGGTTGGCGAATTCAGCAGCCACTTCACGGATGATATGGATACTCTCCGCCTCCAGTTGCCGCAAATGAGTCAGTCGTTTTTCGTCCATAACAGATCCTTTAAGCCAAATTCACAACCGACGGGCGTTGGGTGCCGTCAGTCTCAGGATGATGCCCAAACCAGGCCAGTTGCTGATGAAGTGATACCACTTCACCAATCACCAGTAACGCCGGCGCCGGCGCCTGCTGAGCCAGATGTTCAAGATTATCGAGTGTTCCGGTCAGCACCTGCTGATCAGAACGCGTTCCCCGTCCGATGACCGCAACGGGCGTATGCGCTGCGCGACCATGAGCGATCAGTTGCTGGCTGATTTCGGCAGCTTTAAGCGTGCCCATATAAATCGCCAATGTCTGCTGGCCTTTCGCGAGGGTCTCCCACTGCACGCCGTTGTTTTCCGGACGGCAATGCCCGGTCACGAATATCACACTCTGCGCGTAATCGCGGTGCGTCAGCGGAATACCGGCATAAGCCGTTGCGCCGGCCGCTGCGGTAACACCCGGCACCACCTGGAAAGGAATGCCTGCCGCCTGCACCGCCTGTAATTCTTCGCCGCCGCGTCCGAAAATAAACGGATCACCGCCTTTGAGGCGCACGACTTTTTTCCCCTGCTGCGCCAGTTCGACCAGCAGACGGTTAGTGTCTTCCTGCGCGACAGAATGGCTGCCCGCACGTTTACCCACACAAATCTTGTCCGCATCGCGGCGCACTAAATCCAGCACGTCTTCGCTGACCAGATAGTCGTAAAGCACGACATCGGCCTGCTGCATCACCTGCAGCCCGCGAAGGGTGAGCAATCCTGCATCACCCGGCCCGGCACCGACCAGCGTGACATTCCCGCTATGCGAGATGTCTTCCGCGTTTTCTAACTGCTGTTGCAGCGCCTGTTCTGCTTCTGCGAGCTTTCCCGCAGAAGCGAGGCTGGCAAAGCGTCCGGCAAACAGTTGTTCCCAGAAACGGCGACGCGCACGCATTGAACTGAACTGTACTTTCACATTGTCGCGCCAGCGTCCGGCGATATTGGCCATTTGCCCCAGGCTGCCCGGCAGTAGAGTTTCCAGCTTCTCGCGCAACATTCTGGCGAGTACCGGCGCTTTACCGCTGGAAGAAATCGCGACCACAATCGGCGAACGGTCGACAATCGAAGGGAAAATGAACGAGCACTTCGGCTGATCGTCAACCACGTTAGCCAGAACATGACGGCGGTCGGCCTGTTCAAAAACCTCAGCATTTAACGCGGCATCGTCGGTGGCGGCAATCACCAGAAAAACATCGTCGAGCTGTTCCGGCAGAAATGCCTGTGCCGACCAGCTAACTTCTGCGGCCTGTCTGCGTTGTTCCAGCTCGGGAGAAAGTGCCTGTGCGACTATCCGTACTTGCGCACCTGCCCGCAGGAGGAGATCAATTTTGCGAGCAGCGACTTCGCCACCTCCCACGACCAGCACAGGGCGTTGTTTGAGGTCGGCAAATATTGGTAGATAGTCCACAAAAGCCTTTAATGATTGTCAGAGTTAATAAACAAACTATACGTGCAGGCAATAATTGATCTGAAATGACGAAAAGGAATGAATAGTTACTAAATGGAATATAGCCCGGCAAAAAGAGCGGTTTGGGATAACGGGAAATTGTCTAATCGCACAGACAATCGCATACTGTACGCCCCAGAAAGACCGCCACACGCGGCCTGTTGTTTGATTGCCTTCCGGTCATATTGACCAGCAAATAAGGATTTTTGGCTATGTTTTCTTTTTTACGCATGAAGCGGACGCTGCTGGCGCTGAGCCTGAGCTGTGTCTGTATGGGTCATGCGATGGCGGCGTCCGCCCCGCTTCCGCCGGTGGGGATGATCGCCAGTCAGCAAATTCGCCATATCGCCACCTATTTTCCCGGACGCATGGCCGGCAGCCCGGCAGAACTGATCGCCGCGGATTATCTGAATCAGCAGTTCAATAAATTAGGATATACGAGCGATTTACGTGGCTTCGATACCCGCTATCTTTACACCAGCAATGCGGGCAAAAAGAACTGGCAAAATATTCACGCCACGTCGGTGATTGCCGCACGTGCAGGAGAAGTGCCGCAGCAAATCATCGTGATAGCGCATTTCGATACCTATGTGCCGCAAAGCGACAGTGATACCAACCATAATCTCGGCGGCCTGACGCTGCAGGGGGTCGATGACAACGCTTCCGGCGTCGGTGTGATGCTTGAGCTGGCCGAACGCATGCAGGCCATCCCGACGCACTACAGCTTGCGTTTCGTGGCGCTGAGTGCGGAAGAAACCGGTGCTAAAGGCGCGGAAGACTTTGTGAACCGCATGAGTGCTGAAGAGAAGAAAAATACGCTGCTGGTGATCAACCTGAATTCGCTGATCACCGGTGACCGGTTGTATTTCAACAGCGGCGCGAATACTTCCGTGGCCGTGGCGAAACTCACCCGCGTACGGGCGCTGAATATTGCGCACAGTCTGGGTATTCCGGCAGAAAGCCACGAAGGCGTACATTGCTGCGATGGCATAAAAGCGCTGGATGACGCACGGCTGCCGCTGCTGAACGTGACGGCGACTAACTATGCGCTGGGTAAGAAAGACGGCCTCCAGCAACGCGCGATCACCAGCCACTTCCCGCTGGGTACCACGCGTTATCAGAGCCAGTTCGATAATCTGCAGTATCTGGATAAAGCCCTGCCGGGACGCATTGAAAAACGTTCCCGCGATACGGTGAAAGTGTTATTCCCGCTGCTGAAGGATCTGGCGAAACCGGCGAAACACGCCTGATTAAATATGGGGAGTTGAGACGTTAATTACAGGAATCCCCTAAATAATTCGGATTGCAGGAAGGCGGCAAGTGAACGCATCCCCGGGAGCATAGATTACTATGTGACCGGGGTAAGAGCGCGCAGCCAACGCATCTGCAACCCGAAGTATGACGGGGATTTATTCATGGAGGCCGCATTCGCGTTTCAGTCCAAAAAATCGCGTGTCTTCTTCCTTCATCCCTTCTTCCCATTTTTTCGTGGTGTGTGTGTCACCGACGGAAAGATAGCCCTGATCCCACAGCGGGTGATAGCTCAGGCCGTTGTCTTGCAGATAACGGAAGATCTGACGGTTATCCCAGTCGATAATCGGCAGGATTTTAAACACACCACGTTGCACCGCCAGCACCGGCAGATGCGCACGGCTGCCGGATTGCTCACGACGCAGACCGGCAAACCAGGTCTGCACGCCGAGCGTCTGAATCGCCCGATTCATCGGCTCGACTTTATTGATGTGATTATATTTCTCGATGCCCTCGACGCCCTGCTCCCACAGTTTGCCGTAACGCGCTTCCTGCCAGGCTGCCGAATGTTCAGCACGGAATACCTGTAAATTCAGGTTCAGCTGTTCGGTTAACGTATCGATGAACTGATAGGTTTCCGGGAACAGATAGCCGGTATCGGTCAGGATCACCGGAATGTCCGGTTTCTGCTGAGTGACTAAGTGCAGACAGACCGCCGCCTGAATCCCGAAGCTGGAAGACAGGGCGAATTCACCAGGCATATTTTCCAGCGCCCATTGCACACGCTCCTGCGCGGACAATTTTTCGAGGCTGACGTTAATTTCCGCCAGCGCCATGGATTGTCCGGACTTCGGCAGTTCATTCAGTTCAGCCAGAGTAAGGTTCAGCAAACTCATATCGCCTCCTGTCGGTTATCGCTCTTAATCATAAAAGTCACGTGCCGGATCCAGCACGGGCTTAATGATCCCTGCGCGGATCACAAAGTCGCCAAAGCCTTCACCGGTTTCGCGCTCTTTCGACCAGCGTCCGACCAGTTCGTCAATGATGCCCAGGATCTCTGCATCAGAAATATTTTCGCGGTACATGCGCGGAATACGTGTTCCGGCGCGGTTTCCGCCAAGGTGCAGGTTGTAGCGGTTCATCGCTTTCCCCACCAGACCAATTTCGGCCAGCAGCGCACGACCGCAGCCGTTCGGACAACCGGTCACACGCAGCACGATGTGTTCATCGCCTACGCCGTGGCCGTGCATGATGCCTTCTACTTTGGTCACAAACTCAGGCAGGAAACGTTCCGCTTCCGCCATCGCCAGCGGGCAGGTCGGATAAGACACGCAGGCCATCGAGTTTTTACGTTGCTCGGTGACACCGTCGTCAATCAGGCCGTGATTACGCGCCAGGGTTTCGATCGCGTCTTTGTCTTGTTCCGCGACACCGGCCACGATCAGGTTCTGGTTAGCAGTAAGCCTGAAATCACCTTTATGGATCTTAGCAATTTCTGCCAGTCCGGTTTTCAGCGGCTTGCCCGGATAATCAAGAATACGGCCATTTTCGATAAACAGTGTCAGATGCCATTGTTTATCGATGCCTTTTACCCAGCCGATACGATCGCCGCGACCGGTGAATTCGTAAGGACGAATATCACCAAACTGAATGCCTGCACGTTTTTCAACTTCGGCTTTGAATACCGGCACGCCGACGCGTTCCAGCGTGTATTTGGTTTTGGCGTTTTTACGGTTGGTACGGTTACCCCAGTCGCGCTGCGTGGTCACCACGGCTTCGGCGACGGCCAGCGTGTTCTCCAGCGGAATAAAGCCCAGCTCGCTGGCAGTTCGTGCGTAAGTGGCTTTATCACCGTGGGCGATAGAAAGCCCGCCGCCGACCAGCACGTTGAAGCCGACCAGTTTGCCGTTATCGGCAATCGCCACAAAATTCAGGTCGTTGGCGTGAAGATCCACGTCATTTTGCGGCGGGATCACCACGGTGGTTTTGAATTTACGTGGCAGATAGGTCGCCCCCAGGATCGGCTCTTCGTCGGTGGTTTCGACTTTTTCCTGATCCAGCCACACTTCGGCGTAAGCACGGGTGCGCGGCAGCAGGTGCTCGGAGATTTTCTTCGCCCACTGATACGCTTCCTGATGCAGTTCAGATTCCACCGGATTCGAGGTACACAACACGTTACGGTTAACGTCGTTGGCGGTCGCCAGTGCATCCAGACCAAGTTTGTTCAGCAACTGATGCACCGGTTTGACGTTCGGTTTCAGGATGCCGTGGAACTGGAAGGTCTGACGGTTGGTAATACGGATGCTGCCATACAGCGTGCTGTCTTCAGCAAATTTGTCGATGCCCAGCCACTGGGCAGGGGTCATCACCCCGCCCGGCAAGCGGCAACGCAACATCATGGCGTGACGCGGTTCCAGCTTCTGCTCAGCACGCTCAGCACGAATATCACGGTCGTCCTGCTGATACATGCCGTGGAAGCGGATCAACAGGAAGTTGTCACCGTTGAAGCCGCCGGTCAGGCCGTCTTTTAAATCTTCTGTGATGGTGCCGCGCAGGAAATTGCTTTCCTTCTTCAGGCGTTCGGCGTCAGCCAGCGGGGCATCGACGATCAACGGGCCCGGACCGGGATTGAGTTCACTCCACAACTTATTGCTCATAAGGTTTTCGCTCATTGCTCAGATTCGTTAGTAGACGTCGCGCTGATAACGGCGATCAAGGCGCAATTCACTGAGATATTCGTCGGCCGTTTCCAGATCCATTTCGCCGTATTCGGCGATGATTTCCAGTAACGCCTGTTCTACATCTTTCGCCATACGGTTAGCATCGCCGCAGACATACACGTGCGCGCCTTCCTGCAACCACTGCCAGACTTCAGCGCCCTGCTCACGCAACTTGTCCTGTACATATACTTTTTCCGCCTGGTCGCGTGACCATGCCAGAGAGATATGGGTCAGCAAGCCGTCTTTCACGTAACGCTGCCACTCGACCTGATACAGGAAATCATCGGTAAAGTGCGGGTTGCCGAAGAACAGCCAGTTTTTGCCGGTGGCGCCGTCGTTATCACGCTGCTGAATGAAGGCGCGGAATGGCGCAATGCCGGTACCGGGTCCTATCATAATGACCGGCGTCTCCGGATTCACCGGCAGACGGAAGTTATCGTTATGCTCGATGAAGACTTTCACTTCACCGTCTTCTTCCAGACGATCGGCCAGGAAGCCGGACGCACCACCAGAGCGCGGACGACCATCGATGTCATAACGCACCACGCCAACAGTAATATGGACTTCTGTTTCAGTTTCAGCCTGCGAGGAGGCAATCGAATACAGGCGCGGCGTCAGCGGACGCAGTAAATCCACCAGTTGCTGGGCATCCAGCTCAGTCGGTGCGCGGCGTACCATGTCAGCAAACGGCACGGTCTGGGCGTATTGCTGCAGCGCAGGCTTGTCAGCCAGCAGACCGGTCAGGTGTTCATCGCGGCACAGCGCGGCATATTTTTCGATAATCGGCGTGGTGTTTTGGGTCAGTTCGATGTGATGTTGCAGCGCTTCTGAAAGCGACAGTTTTTTGTCGTTCACCTCGACAATTTCATCACCTTTCAGCCACAGCAGTTCAACGATTTCCTGCACCAGTTGCGGATCGTTTTCAAACCAGATCCCCAGCGCATCGCCCGGCTGGTAACGCAGGCCGGAATCACCGAGTTCGAGTTCCAGATGACGTACGTCTTTATCAGAATCGCGGCCGGTAATTTTCTGGTTAACGGAAAGTGTCGCGGTCAGCGGCGCTTCTTTGGTGTAAGGGCTGCTGTCGACCTGATTCACACTGCCTGCCAGCGTCGGAACCGCCTGCGCCCCGGTGTCAGCCGGTACGCGCTGTTTCAGCACATCGACAATACGCTTACGCCAGTTTTCGGCGGCTTCTTTATATTCCACATCAGCATCAACGCGGTCTAACAGGCGTTCTGCCCCCAGCTCGCCCAGACGGGTATCGAAATCTTTACCTGCCTGACAGAAGAATTCGTAAGAGGTATCACCCAGCGCAAACACCGCAAAAGCCGTGTCTTTCATTTGCGGGGCTTTTTTGGATTGCAGGAATTTGTGCAACGCGACGGCTTCTTCAGCCTGTTCGCCTTCGCCTTGCGTGGAGGCCACGATCAGCAACAGCTTTTCCTGACCAATTTGTTTGAATTTATAGTCACCGGCATTCACCAGATTGACGTTAATTTTCGCGGCGATCAGGTCATCACGCAGTTGCTCGGCAACACGGCGGGCGTTACCCGTTTGCGAGGCGGAAATCAGAGTGACTGACGCGGCATTCTGTACCGGAGCAGAAGCTGCCACCGCACCCGGTTGCTGATTAACCATGCCCCAGAAATACCCTGACAGCCAGGCCATCTGAGTCGGTGAGTAATCACCAATCGCCGATTGAAGGCGGGCCATTTGCTCGGGGGTCAGCGGGAGCAGTGAAGTTGGAGGAGCCTGAGTCGTCATCGCGGTACGAATTCCCTTATGCAAAAGCAAGTCATCAATCCGGCCTCCGGCGCTTTTTACAGTATATGTTCGCGCGGGAAAAACCTTTCAGAGGATGTAGGTTAACGAGCAGGATAATAACAATTAAAGAAGTGATGGAAATAATAAATAACCAAAATGACTAAGAGGATTTAGAGGTAAGGTCTATCTGAAAAAGTGGTAAGGCATGATTTTTATCCTACTGAAATCGCTAAAAAATTTACCTCACTGCGAGCAGGCTCTTTGCAAAGTGCCGGATACATAAAGAAAAACCCCGCCGGAGCGGGGTGATGAATATTTTTCAGTACTCAGCTAAGCGTGACGATTTTAAAGATGAAAAGCGTTGTGCTGTTCAAACCAGGCGAACTGTCCGGCGGCAAATACTGACATTTTACTGCCACTGTGGCCGACATCTGACAGGTCCATAAAGTGCCAGTTAAACGGTGTGTTGTTCTGTTCAGCGCGTTGCTGGGAGGTGGTGAAATAACTCTCGGCGCGCTCCAGACGGTTTGTCCCCTGCGCCATCGCCTGCTTGGATTTGCGCAGCAGGCGGTTTTCCGGATCGTCGTCTTCAGCCCCCACGGCAATCAGCACCGGTTTGGCAAAGTAATCATTCAGTTGCTGCTGGCTGACCGCCACCGGCGCTTCGCGTAAACCGTAAGGCCAGCGCTGATCGGTATCCGGTAATGTCCACCAGCCTGCCGCCGCACAGACCGCGGCTTTCACATTCGGCTCAGGCAACAGCGTCAGCATGCGGTGTACAAACTGGCAACCCGCGCTGTTTCCAAATAAATAGTATTGTTTCTGGCTGGTGACGCCCTGCTTTTGCAGCGTCGTAAACAAGTTATCGACCATGCTGAACGCCCACTGCGATTTCGGCAAACGGTGATGGGTTTTGCTGTCGGTCAGATTACCGAGGTTATAGCCAGCGGCGCCGGGGAAATCCTGCTCACTGAAATGCGGCACGACCACGCGCAGATGATACTGATCAGCAACGGTCATCCAGTCATTGCGGTAAGTCGCGGCGTTACGGTCCACGCCGGTCATCACCATAACCACCGGCGTAGTCTCATCTGCACCGGCCGGTTGGTAGGTGAAAACTTCCAGCGGCTTTTTACCCGGTGCCAGTGCAATATGCATCACACCGGATCCCGGTGGGAAAACCAGAGGTGCTTTACTGACCGGAGTTTTGGCAACCGGAGAGGCTTTAACCGCGGGTTGAACCGGTTTAGCCGCAGCGGGGACGGACTGCTGAGGGGTGGCAGTGGTCTCTGCCTGAACACCAGCCGAGAACAACAACGCCAGAACAGCGCAACGAAGCACAGTAATCATTCACTATCTCAACAAGTTAGTTTCTACCGGCTCACTGTATGCCAGCAATGCGGGCGGAGTAAAGAGAGTAAAAGTCAGGATTTGGTGAAGAAAAGCGCAGTTAAGTCATGGCACGTAAGCCGGTATTCCGGTACTATGCCGCGTTTTTTCGAGCAACGAGACATGCCTCATGACCACCACATTATTTAAAGATTTTCAGTTTGAAGCCGCCCACCATTTACCGCATGTGCCCGCAGGGCATAAGTGCGGACGGTTGCACGGCCACTCTTTCACCGTCCGTTTAGAAATCACCGGTGAAGTGGATCCGCATACCGGCTGGGTGATGGATTTCGCCGAACTGAAAGCTGCGTTTAATCCGACTCTGGATCGTCTCGATCACTATAATCTGAACGACATTCCGGGCTTAGAAAACCCGACCAGCGAAGTGCTGGCCGCGTGGATCTGGAACGAGATGAAACCTAAGCTGCCACTGCTCAGCGCCGTGCGCGTGAAAGAAACCTGCACCGCAGGTTGCGTATATAAAGGTTAACTCAGCATATCTCTTATGCAATGTTGAGATACTTATGTGTCTGCATTGAAAGCCGCCAGTTTCTTGCAATGCAGGTCGCAATGCACAGTCTGGTGGCTTCTTCTTTTTGACTGATTGGCTGCAGGGCAATAATCCGCGCTTTGCTGTCAGTCAGGGTTTCCAGCAGGGCATCCAGAGCGTCGATATCACGCTGACGCGCCACCGGATGTTTCACTTCATCGGCCCGTTTCAGTGCCTGCGGCAGAATGTCGTAACCGCCACGCATATTCACTTTCGGGGAAACCGTCACCCAGGTATTCACCGAGCAACGGACTTCGTGCGTGCCGCTGGTTTCAATCTGGCAACTGAAGCCGCTCTTTTCCAGCAATGACGTCAGTTCAGTCAGATCGTAAATGCATGGCTCGCCGCCGGTGATCACCACGTGACGCGCGGTGTAACCTTGCTGCGCGATAACCTCGAGCAGTTGTTCTGAGGTGGCGTTACCCCAGGCATCACTCTCTTCAGTTTTGACCAGAATGCGCTGCATATCGACTTCCCGATCGGCAATTTTATCCCAGGTGTGTTTGGTATCGCACCAGCTGCAACCCACAGGACAGCCTTGCAGGCGAACGAAAATCGCCGGCACGCCGGTAAAATAGCCTTCCCCTTGCAGGGTTTCGAACATCTCATTAATCGGGTACTGCATCGGTTTCTCAGTCATCTCTAAAAAAATCAGCGCACATTATCGCAGATCGCAGGCGCTGCGCCAAATACAGGGCGCAGCAGGAGTGTGTGCAAAAATGTTTATCAGCGTAAAGAGCGGATGGCGTCAGTAAAGCGTTGCGTGATCTGCTGCGGTCGGGTAATTGCACCACCGACCACAACGGAATGCGCCCCCAGCGCTAAACATCGCGCCGCCATTTCTGGGGTATCCACGTTTCCCTCGGCAATGACCGGCGTCGTGCACTGCGCCAGCACCTGACGCAGGAAAGCGAAGTCGTCATGCCAGAGTTTGCTGCCCTGCGTCTCCTGAGTATAGCCGTGCAATGTTGTCCCGATACAATCAAAACCTAAAGCCTGCGCGTTTTGCGCTTCTTCTAAGGTCGCGATATCCGCCATCAGCAACAGGGACGGGAACTCCTCACGGATGCGATGCACCAGCGCCGCAAGTTGTAATTCACCCGGGCGCTGATGGAAAGTGGCATCCATCGCGATCATGTCCGGCGCAACAGTCATCAGCTCACGGACTTCTTTCAGGGTTGCCGTGATATAGACATCGCTTGCGGGGTAATCACGTTTGATGATGCCGATAACCGGCAGCGGCACGGTAGCGCGGATGGCTTTCACATCTGCGACGCTGTTGGCGCGGATCCCCGCGGCACCGCCCTGCATAGCGGCCAGTGCCATACGGCTCATAATAAAATCGCTGTGCAGCGGTTCGTCATCCAGCGCCTGACAGGACACGATCAACTGTCCCCTGACGGTCGTTAACATTGACTGATTCATACTCCCAACATCTCCTCAATTTCATTTTTAATAATCGTGACATGCGGTCCGTAGATCACCTGAATACCGTTTCCGCGGATCAGCACGGCGCGTGCCCCGCTCGACTTCAGCTTGTTTTCATCCACTTCGCTAGCCTGATGAACGCTGATGCGCAAACGCGTTGCGCAGCAATCCAGCTCGGCGATATTGGCCGCGCCGCCCAGTGCTTCGATAATCAGTCCGGCGCGATCGGTCACGACGTTATCCTGCTGAATTTCAGCCTCATCACGCCCCGGCGTTTTCAGGTTGAAGCGCCTGATCAGGTAGCGGAAAGAGAAGTAATAAAGGGCAAACCACGGCACGCCGACCAGCGGGACGTACATCCAGTGCGTTTTGCTTTCGCCCTGTAAAACCCCGAACAGAATGAAATCGATAAAACCGCCGGAGAAAGTTTGTCCGATGGTGATCTGCAAAATGTGGGCAATCATAAACGCCAGACCGTCGAATACCGCATGCAGGACATACAGCATCGGCGCGACAAACAGGAACGAGAACTCAATAGGTTCGGTGATCCCGGTCAGGAAGGAGGTCAGTGCCGCCGACAGCAGCAACCCGGCGACGCGTTTTTTATTCTCAGGCCGCGCCGTGTGGTACATCGCCAGACACGCCCCCACCAGACCAAACATCATGGTAATGAAGCGCCCGGACATAAACCGTGAAGTGCCGATATAAAACTGCTGCGTATTGGGGTCTGCCAGCTGGGCGAAGAAGATCCGCTGCGTGCCTTCCACCAGATGCCCGTTAATTACTTCGCTGCCGCCGAGTGCGGTGGTCCAGAAAGGCAGATAGAAAATATGATGCAGGCCGAACGGGCCGAGCATGCGCAGCACAAAACCGTAAATGAAGGTGCCAAGGTATCCCGTCGCATCCACCAGCCCGCCCATGCCAAAAATCACTTTCTGGAAATGTGGCCAGATGAAGAACATCAACGCCCCGACCACGATGGCCGCAACGGAGGAGATGATCGGCACAAAGCGGGAACCGCCAAAAAACCCGAGAAACTGCGGTAATTCGATTTTGTTGTAGCGCTGATGGAGCCACCACGTCACAAGACCGATTACCACGCCGCCAAACACGCCGGTTTCCAGCGTCTGAATGCCGAGCGCCATTCCCTGCCCGGCGGCACTGAGATTGGTGGTCACCAGTTGCCCTTTGAGGATCAGGATGGCGTTGATGGTGGCGTTCATCACCAGGTATCCGAGCAGCGCGGACAAGCCTGCGGTTCCTTTATCACTGCGTGCCAGCCCGACGGCGACCCCAACGGCAAACAACACCGCCAGATTGGCAAAGACGATCGATCCGGCACTGGCCATGACGGTGAAAATCGCCTGCAAGGCCGGAATATTCAGAAACGGATATGCCGTTAAGGTATTGGGGTTGGAAAGCGCCCCGCCAATACCCAGCAGCAATCCGGCTGCGGGCAAAATAGCGATAGGCAACATGAAAGACTTGCCAAACTTTTGGGCTCTTTCGAACCACGCCCCGCCCCCTGAACCATTGAATATTGACATGAGATAACTCCGCGTTGTGTTGTTGTGATAATTATTTTCACCACACTATATAATTAAAATAATAATTACCATCAAATGTACAACGTTATCCATATGGAATTCTTCTGGCGTTAACTGCGTCACATCAGCCAAACTAGTCAGGTCAATTATTCTGAGGAGAGCCGAGTGAGTCAGACCAAGGAAACAGGCACGCTGTTACTGCGAATGCGTCAGGGACTGGAGAATTACAGTCCGACGCTGCACAAGCTGGGCAGTTTTGTGCTGGAACAACCGCAGCGCGTGCTTTACCTGACCATCACTGAACTGGCGCGTGAGAGTGATACCAGTGAAGCCAGCGTCACGCGGCTTTGCCGCCAGCTCGGTTGCAAAGGGTTTACCGAATTTAAGATGGGTCTCGCGCTTGAGACGCGACAAAATCCGACATTGCCGTCCGCTGAAGGGAATGACGACGTTCAGACGCTGATCGAAGACAGCATCACTGCCCTGCGTGATACCGGAAAACTGCTCGATCGGCAGGTGCTGGTGGACGCCGCGTTTCGCATTCATAACGCGCGTTCCGTTCAGGTGTATGGTGTTGCAGCCAGCGCTATCGTGGCGGATTATCTGGGTTACAAGCTGCTGCGTCTGGGCAAAGCGTCGCAATGTTTCGCTGATATGCACCGCGCGGCGATGAATGCCGTGAGCCTGGATAGTCAGGATATTGTGGTCGTGATTTCCAGCTCAGGTTCCACTAAAGATGTGTTGCACGCCGCCGCGCTGGCGAAGCGTCAGGGCACCACAGTCATCGGTATCAGCAATACGTTGCGCAGCCCGCTTTCCTCACTGGCCGATATTTTACTGGTGGCCGCCAAACCCGAAGGTCCGCTGACGGCGGGTTTACTGACGTCCAAAGTCGGCGGGATGCTGCTGGTGGAATTACTGATCAATCAGCTGTTAACGCACTCTCCGGATTATCTGCAAGCCAGCGAACACAGCGCGAGTGCCACGCTTTCTTTATTGCTGTAAGACGGAGATCTTAACGATCTCCCTGAATTGCAGACATAAAAAAACCCGCCGGAGCGGGTTTTTATGAAAGCGTTACGGGGCAGTAATTACTGACCTTTAACTTCTTTCAGACCGTTGAACGGAGCAGGAGTACCCGCAGCCGCCAGCGCTTCTTCGATACGGATCAGCTGGTTGTATTTAGCAACACGGTCAGAACGGCTCATAGAACCGGTTTTGATCTGGCCAGCAGCGGTACCCACAGCCAGGTCAGCGATGGTCGCATCTTCAGTTTCGCCTGAACGGTGAGAGATAACGGCAGTATAGCCAGCGTCTTTCGCCATTTTGATCGCAGCCAGAGTTTCGGTCAGAGAACCGATCTGGTTGAATTTGATCAGGATGGAGTTAACGATGCCTTTGTCGATACCTTCTTTCAGGATCTTGGTGTTGGTGACGAACAGATCGTCACCGACCAGCTGGATTTTGTCGCCCAGAACTTTAGTCTGGTAAGCAAAGCCAGTCCAGTCAGACTCGTCCAGACCGTCTTCGATAGAAACGATTGGGTACTGTTTAGTCAGGTCTTCCAGGAAGTGAGTGAACTCTTCAGAAGTGAACGCTTTGTTGCCTTCGCCAGCCAGAACGTATTTGCCATCTTTGTAGAACTCAGATGCCGCACAGTCCATCGCCAGAGTGATGTCTTTACCCAGTTCGTAGCCTGCTGCTTTAACCGCTTCAGCGATGACAGCCAGCGCTTCTGCGTTAGAACCCAGGTTTGGCGCGTAGCCACCTTCGTCACCAACAGCAGTACCCATGCCTTTAGATTTCAGCACTTTAGCCAGAGTGTGGAACACTTCTGAACCCATACGGATAGCTTCTTTCAGCGTTTTAGCGCCAACAGGCTGGATCATGAACTCTTGAATATCAACGTTGTTATCAGCGTGTTCGCCGCCGTTGATGATGTTCATCATAGGCAGTGGCATAGAGTATTTGCCTGGGGTGCCGTTCAGTTCTGCGATGTGTGCGTACAGTGGCAGACCTTTAGAAGCCGCAGCCGCTTTAGCAGCAGCCAGGGAAACAGCCAGAATCGCGTTAGCACCGAACTTAGATTTGTTCTCAGTACCGTCCAGATCGATCATGATCTTGTCGATGTTAGCCTGATCTTTCGCGTCTTTACCGGTTACAGCCTGAGCGATAGGACCGTTAACCGCAGCAACGGCTTTCAGTACGCCTTTGCCCAGGAAACGGGATTTGTCACCGTCACGCAGTTCCAGCGCTTCGCGGGAACCGGTAGAAGCACCTGATGGCGCAGCAGCCAGACCAACAAAACCACCTTCCAGATGAACTTCAGCTTCTACGGTCGGGTTACCACGGGAGTCGATGATTTCACGGCCGATAACTTTAACGATTTTAGACATTAAGATTTCCTCAGTACAAGTTAACTAAAGCTTCAGACAAGAGATGCGCCAATGGCGCATCTCTTCCCCGGTATTTTATTTTACCTGACGCTTCTGATACTCACCGGCAGCCTTCACGAAGCCTGCAAACAACGGATGACCATCACGCGGCGTTGACGTAAATTCTGGATGGAACTGACAAGCGACAAACCACGGATGGTTAGGCAGCTCGATGATTTCCACCAGTTGCTTATCGCCAGAGCGACCGGCTACGCGTAAACCTGCGGCTTCGATTTGTTTGAGCAGCATATTGTTCACTTCGTAACGGTGACGATGGCGTTCAACTATTGTCGGCTCGCCGTACATCTCACGAACCAGGCTACCGTCGTTCAGGTGACATTGCTGTCCGCCCACACGCATGGTGCCGCCTAAATCACTGTCTTCGGAACGTACTTCGACGTTACCTTCTTCATCGCGCCATTCGGTGATGAGTGCAACCACCGGGAACTTACAGTCTGGCACAAATTCGGTGGAGTTGGCGTTCTCCATACCCGCAACGTTACGGGCGAACTCAATCAGCGCAACCTGCATACCCAGACAAATGCCCAGATAAGGAATGTTATTTTCACGTGCATAACGCGCCGTTGCCACTTTCCCTTCCACACCACGGTAGCCGAAGCCACCCGGGATAAGGATCGCGTCCAGGCCTTTCAGCACCTCGACACCACGGGTTTCGACATCCTGAGAATCGATAAGTTTAATGTTCACGGTCAGACGATTTTTCAGGCCGCCGTGTTTGAGCGCTTCAATCACAGATTTATAAGCATCTGGCAGCTCAATGTACTTACCGACCATGCCGATAGTCACTTCACCGCCCGGATTGGCTTCTTCGTAAACAACCTGTTCCCATTCGGACAAGTTGGCTTCCGGTGCGTTGATGCTGAAACGTTTACAAATATAGTCGTCCAGACCCTGAGATTTCAATAGGGCCGGGATTTTATAAATAGAATCAACGTCTTTAAGGGAGATAACCGCTTTTTCCGGCACGTTACAGAACAACGCAATTTTCGCGCGTTCGTTGGCAGGCACTGCGCGGTCAGAACGGCAAATCAGCACGTCCGGCTGGATACCGATAGACAGCAGTTCTTTTACAGAGTGCTGGGTCGGTTTGGTTTTCACTTCACCGGCTGCCGCCATGTAAGGCACCAGTGTCAGGTGCATATACAGCGTGTGCTCACGGCCCACTTCAACCGCCATCTGACGAATCGCTTCCAGGAACGGCAGGGATTCGATATCACCGACAGTACCGCCAATTTCAACCAGCACGACATCGTGGCCTTCGCCGCCTTCAATGATGCGTTCTTTGATGTTGTTGGTGATGTGCGGGATAACCTGGATGGTTGCGCCGAGATAGTCGCCACGGCGCTCTTTGCGCAGCACGTCGGAATAAATACGGCCCGTGGTGAAGTTGTTGCGACGAGTCATCTTGGTGCGGATGAAGCGCTCGTAGTGACCCAGATCGAGATCGGTTTCAGCGCCATCTTCGGTAACGAAGACTTCGCCATGTTGAGTTGGGCTCATCGTACCCGGATCCACGTTGATATACGGGTCCAGTTTCATGATGGTCACGTTGAGGCCACGGGCTTCGAGAATAGCCGCCAGAGAGGCTGCGGCAATGCCTTTACCCAGAGAGGATACGACCCCGCCGGTCACAAAAATATAATTAGTTGTCATGCTGAACCTGAGAGGTTAGGTTTAAAGATGATGGAGTAACCAAGACGGGAAAACAGTATACCGGAACCTTGTGTGCGCCACAAATAAACGTTTTGCTGTCCATCATCGTTTTCCTTACCGTCAGTTCAGAAGGGTTAACCCTGCCAGCGCTGTTCTTTCATTCGTTCAAAAACAAACAGTTAGCTTGTAAAAAGTGCTGTGTTGTTCGCATGACGCACTAAAACATCTTAGATTTCAATTTGTTGGACTTTACTGCTCTCAGATCAGCCGGTTAAGCACTGAATGACATTGAGCTTAACCGTTTCAGCAGATTCAGATCTTGTTTCCGATCAAAGTCGGAGAGCTAACTCAGCCTTCCTGCTTTTTCACCTGCTGCCAGGCGTCTTCCATCTGCTCAAGTGTAGCATCTTCCATGTTTAAGCCTTTTCCACGGATAATTTCCTCGACCTGCCTGAAACGGCGCTCAAACTTGCGGTTGGCCGCCTGCAACGCATCTTCCGCTTTGTGGCCTAAATGGCGGGAAAGATTCACCGTCGCGAACAGCAGGTCGCCGATTTCCTCGCCGAGCTTTTCTTCATCGATCACTGCCTGACGCGCTTCAAACATCACTTCGTCGATCTCTTCGTAGACTTTGTCGAGCACCGGCCCGAGTGTGGTCCAGTCGAACCCGACATTCGAACAACGTTTCTGAATTTTGTGTGCTTTCATCAGCGCAGGCAACGCGGAAGGAATGTCATCAAGCGCCGAATGCAGGGATTTCTCCGCCCGCTCTTGTGCCTTACGCGCTTCCCATTTGACCAGCACATCCTGACTGCTGGCGTCTTTCGACCAGGCCGATTCCTGCCCAAAGATTTGCGGATGGCGGCGCTCTAATTTGTCCGAAATAGCATTGCAGATATCGTCAAACTCAAACAGCCCTTGTTCGCTGCCCATCTGCGCGTAAAACACCACCTGAAACAGCAGATCACCCAGTTCGTCGCGCACATCGTCGTAATCTTTGCGGGCGATGGCATCCAGCACTTCGTAGGTTTCTTCCAGCGTGTACGGGGCAATCGTCTCGAAAGTTTGCTCTTTATCCCACGGGCAGCCCGCTTCAGGGTCGCGCAGGGTTTTCATAATGGTGAGCAGGCGTTGTAAAGAAGAGTCGGTCATAGGATCTGTCCGTTTTAAAAGAGATGAGTCAAAAACATAAAAGAAAAGGCCCGACTGGCGGGCCTTATAAGCGTTTGATCAGCTGCCGTGAAGCCGCTTGGCTTCAATTACATCCGGCAACTGGTTCAGTTTGGCAATCACACGTCCCAGCACCTGCGGGTTGTAGATTTCGATATCCATGTCGATAGTCGCCAGTTGCTGGCGTGTGTCGCTGCGGCTGGCAACACCGAGTACGTTCACTTTTTCATTGGCAAGAATCGTGGTGATATCACGCAGCAGGCCGCTGCGGTCGTTAGCCACCACACGTACCACCAGTGAATACCCGCTGGAGTAACTTTCGCCCCATACGGCATCGACCACACGTTCCGGCGCATTCGAACGTAAATCTTCCAGTTGATCACAGTCGGCACGGTGGATGGAAATCCCGCGGCCCTGAGTGATGTAACCGACGATTTCGTCGCCCGGGATCGGCTGACAACAGCGCGCAATGTGGTGCATCAGATTACCGACACCTTCAACCACCACGCGGCCATTGTCTTTGGTACGGGTCGGTGGCGGTGTGGTTTTCTGCGTCAGCTGGCGCAAAGCTTCTTTATCCAGCTCTTCCGCACTCGGCTTTTTCAGCTGCGATTGCAGGAAGTTCACCATCTGATTCAGACGGATATCGCCGTTACCGATTGCGGCCAGCACTTCATCCAGCGAGTTGACGTTGTAGCGCGGCAGCAGCAGTTTCTCGGCATCTTTGATGCTGATATCCAGTCTGTCCAGCTCGTCATCGAGGATTTGTTTACCGGCAATAATGTTCTTATCGCGATCCTGTTTACGGAACCAGTTTTGAATTTTCGAGCGCCCGCGGCTGGTCGTGACGTAACCCAGACTTGGGTTCAGCCAGTCGCGGCTTGGGTTCGCATGCTTCTGGGTGATGATTTCAATCTGATCGCCCATATGCAGCTGATAGGTGAACGGCACGATGCGGCCGCCAATTTTCGCCCCGATACACCGGTGCCCCACATCACTGTGGATGTGATACGCAAAGTCGAGCGGCGTGGAGCCCATCGGCAGGTCGATCACGTCGCCTTTTGGCGTAAACACGTAGACGCGATCGTCGAACACCTGGCTGCGCACTTCGTCGAGCATTTCGCCCGAATCGGCCATTTCTTCCTGCCACGCGATAAGTTTTCGCAGCCAGGCAATACGACCTTCGTAGCCCCCGCTGCGGCCACCGACCACAGCGGTGCCTTCTTTGTATTTCCAGTGCGCCGCGACGCCCAGCTCAGCATCTTCATGCATCTGACGCGTACGGATCTGCACTTCCAGCGTTTTCCCACGCGGCCCCAGCACCACGGTGTGAATCGACTGATAACCGTTCGGTTTCGGGTTGGCGACATAATCGTCGAACTCATCCGGCAGATGGCGGAAATGAGTGTGCACAATCCCTAATGCGGCGTAACAATCCTGTAAACGCTCCACCACAATACGCACGGCACGCACGTCGAAGAGTTCGTCGAAGGACAGGGATTTCTTCTGCATCTTGCGCCAGATGCTGTAGATATGCTTGGGACGGCCGTAAACATCAACTTTGATGCCCTCTTCGGCCATCGCATTTTTAACGGTCGAGACAAAATCGTCGATGTACTGCTCACGGTCGATACGGCGTTCATGCAACAGTTTGGCAATGCGTTTGTATTCGTCAGGATGCAGATAACGGAAGCAGAAATCTTCCAGCTCCCATTTCAACTGGCCGATACCCAGACGGTTAGCCAGCGGCGCATAAATATTGGTACATTCTTTGGCCGCCAGTACGCGCTCTTCTTCCGGCGCATCTTTCACTTCGCGCAGATGAGCGATACGTTCAGCCAGTTTCAGCACCACGCAGCGGAAATCTTCCACCATCGCCAGCAGCATGCGGCGGACGTTGTCCACCTGCTCGGAAGCCATGGAATCGTTTTGCGTGGCTTTCAGCTGGCGGATGGCATCCATATCACGCACGCCATGTACCAGATCAGTAATGGCTTTACCGAACTGTTGGGTCAGGGTGTCTTCATCAATGATGCCGTCATCAACCAGCGGAAACAGCAGCGCCGCGCGCATACTGTCGTTATCCATGCTGAGGGTCGAGAGGATTTCAACCATCTCCAGACCGCGCCATAGCAGCAGCGAGGCGTCAGGATGGCCCTGCGTTTGTTGCTCGCAGTAGCGCCAGGTTTCGGCTAAACGCTCACATGATTGCTGGCTGGACAGTCCTAAACTATTGATCCAGTCGTCGAGCGCGAACTCGCCAGCCGTGTTCAGATGTGCACTTCTTACCGCAACCATACCCTCTCCCTACGTTTCTGACACAACACCTGTGTCAGACGGGTTGATAAACAGAGCCATCGATTCAAGGTGACCGGTGTGCGGGAACATATCCAGCATACGCACCCCGGCCAAACGATAACCCGCCTCCAACAAAATTTTACTGTCCCGCGCCAATGTTGTGGGGTTGCATGACACATACACCACACGCGCCGGGGCAAGCTTAACAATATGCGTCATCACGCCAGCAGCGCCACCCCGGGCCGGGTCCAGCAAGATTTTATTGAAACCTTGTGCCGCCCAGGGTTGTTTACTGACATCATCTTCCAGATTCTCATGGAAGAAGGACACATTCTCTAATCCATTATTCCGGGCATTATCTTGCCCATTCGCCACCAGTGTAGCAACACCTTCGACGCCGACAACCTGGTTAGCTCTTTTTGCCAGCGGAAGGGTAAAATTCCCCATCCCGCAGAACAAATCCAGCACGCGATCTTCCGGCGTCAGTTCCAGCCAGTCCAGGGCCTGCGCCACCATTTGCTGGTTAACGGCGTCATTCACCTGAATAAAATCGCGCGGGCCAAATTTCAGATTCAAACCATCAATCTGATAATAAGGGGGTTCGCCGCACAAAGGCTCCAGAGTCTCGCTGTCAGGCGCCAGAAAAATCGTTAACTGATGTTGCGCCGCAAACGCCGTCAGGCGCGCACGATCGGCTTCACTGAGCGGATCAAGATGACGCAGCACCAACAGCGGGCCGTTATCCGCCAGCACCATTTCCAGATGCCCGAGGCGTTTCGCCGCCGATAATGACGACAAACATTCCTGCACCGGCACCAGCAGTTGCTCCAGCTCAGGCCGCAGCACCGGGCAACGGGTAATCGCCACCAGATCGTTGGAGCCTTCCTGACGGAACCCCATCACCAGCGGGCCGCTGACGGCACCGGCTTTACGCCCCGGTTTAACGCCCGCAATTTGCAATCCCAGACGCGCACGACGGCGGTAACCGTATTGCGGACCGGCAATCACTGGCAGCGGATCCGCCAGAATACCGGTTTCGCGGGAAATCAGGCGTAATAACGCCGCTGATTTACTGCGCTGTTGCAGTGCCTCGCTGGCGTGCTGCTGTTGACACCCGCCGCAAGTGGAATAGTGCGGACACAGCGGTTTTACCCGATCGTCGCTGGTGGTCAGCAAACGCTTCAGCTTACCTTTGGCGTACTTGCTTTTATCTTCTGTTAAAGTGACTTCGGCCTGTTCGCCGGGCAGTAAACCACTGACAAATACGGCTTTGCCATTGTGGCGTGCCACACCTTGCCCGAAAGTATCAAGGTCGGTGGCGGTCACAGTTATCGTTTGCCGGGTCGTCACGCGACGGTTCGGAGAGTAGAATTGAGCCATTATTGTCGATTACACGCTGGTTTATTAAGCTTACTTTAGCTAATTCTCCCACATTGGAACCTCATGACCAAATATAGCCTTCGCGCACGGATGATGATCCTGATTCTGGCACCGACATTAATGATCGGTTTGCTGCTCAGCACCTTCTTTGTGGTGCACCGCTACAACGAGTTGCAGAACCAGCTGACAGAAGCCGGAGCCAGTATTATCGAGCCTCTGGCAGTCGCAAGCGAATATGGCATGACGTTCCGGGAACGCGAACCGGTGAAACGGCTGATCAGCCGTCTGCACCGTAATCACTCTGATATTGTACGCAGCATCAGTGTGTTTGATGGCGAGAACAAACTGTTTGCCAGTTCGACCAGCCAGCATGACGACAGTCCGTTGCAGGTAAAACGCATCGAAGACATTCCGCGCGAGCTGACGAAAACCCGTTCCGGCGATGTGCTGATCCTGCGCACGCCCATTCAGGCTGAAAACCATACGGAAGCGGATGACGAAACCTTCAGTGCCTCGCCGGACAACCGGCTGGGTTATATCGCCATTGAACTGGATTTACGTTCGGTAAAACTGGCGCAATATCAGGAAGCGTTCGTATCCACCATGCTGTTATTGCTGTGTCTGGGTATCGCCACGCTGTTCGCTTACCGCCTGATGCGCGACGTGACAGGACCGATCCGTAACATGGTGAATACCGTTGACCGCATCCGCCGCGGGCAGCTCGACAGCCGCGTGGAAGGCAACATGCCGGGCGAACTGAGCATGCTGAAAAACGGCATTAACTCGATGGCGATGTCGCTGACGGCCTACCACGAAGAAGTGCAGCAGAATATCGATCAGGCAACGTCAGACCTGCGCGAAACGCTGGAGCAGATGGAAATCCAAAACGTCGAGCTGGATCTGGCGAAGAAACGTGCCCAGGAAGCGGCGCGTATCAAATCTGAATTCCTGGCGAACATGTCCCACGAGCTGCGAACACCGCTCAACGGCGTGATCGGCTTTACCCGCCAGACACTGAAAACACCGCTTTCGCCAACGCAGGCGGACTATCTGCAAACCATTGAGCGCTCCGCGAATCACCTGTTAACCATCATTAATGACGTGCTGGATTTCTCCAAGCTGGAAGCTGGCAAACTGGTGCTCGAGCATATTCCGTTCTCGCTGCGTGAAATGCTCGATGAAGTGGTTATTTTGCTGGCGCACACCGCGCATGATAAAGGTCTGGAACTGACGCTGAACGTCCACAACAACGTGCCGGAAAACGTGCTGGGCGATCCGATGCGCATGCAGCAAGTGGTGACTAACTTGCTGGGAAATGCGATTAAATTTACTGAAACCGGCAACATCGATATCAATGTCGAGCTGCGTTCGCAGAACAATTTGCAGGTGGAACTGGAAGTGCAGATCCACGATACCGGCATCGGGATTTCCGAACGTCAGCAGTCGCAATTGTTCCAGGCTTTCCGTCAGGCTGATGCCAGCATTTCGCGCCGACATGGCGGCACCGGATTAGGGCTGGTGATCACCCAGCGTCTGGTGAAAGAAATGGGCGGAGACATCAGTTTCTACAGCCAGCTGAACCGCGGTTCGACCTTCTGGTTCCACGTCACGCTCGAGCTGAATGAAAACCGTCATATTACGCCGGTTTCCATGAATCATCTTGAAGGCAAACGTCTGGCCTATGTTGAAGCCAATCCGGCGGCGGCGAAAGCCACGATGGAAATCCTGCAGGCCACACCGCTGGATATCACACATCGCACCACGCTGGCTGCGCTTCCTGAGCCATGGTACGACATCATGTTGTGCAGCATTCCGGTCAAACCGGATCAGGTTCTGGCGGACTACGAGGGTAAATTGCAGAAAGTGCTGGGCATGACACAGCACCTTCTGCTGGCGCTGCCGAGTCAGTTCCAGGTGGATGCCGAAGAATTGAAAAGGCGTGGCGTTCAGGCCTGTCTGATTAAACCGATGTCGAGTATCCGCCTGCTGCCGCTGTTGTTACATGAACAACAGGCTTCCGTCAGGGTGATCGGTAACGACGAAGATAAAACCTCGCGTCTGCCGCTGACCGCCATGGCGGTGGATGACAATCCGGCAAACCTCAAACTGATTGGCGCCTTGCTGGAAGAACTGGTGGAAACCACCGTGCTTTGTCACAGCGGTGAAGAAGCCATCGATGTCGCACGTCATACCGATCTGGATATTATTCTGATGGATATTCAGATGCCCGATATCGACGGCATTCGCGCCAGCGAAATCATCCACCAGATGGCGCGCCATGCCAAAACGCCGGTGGTGGCCGTCACCGCCCACTCGCTGAGCGGCGAGCGTGAACAGTTACTGAAACTGGGGATGGACGATTACCTGTCTAAACCCATTGATGAAAGCATGCTGAAAAATGTTCTGTCGCGCCATCATCAGCATCAGACACAGCTGGATTCACCGTTGCAGGCCAGCGAGTCACTCGCGCCGATCAGCACACTCGACTGGCAACTGGCACTGAGTCAGTCAGCCAATAAAGTCGCGCTGGCGCAGGATTTGCTGCAAATGCTGGTGGAGTTTCTGCCGCAGGTGGCAGAACGGGTGGAAGCCGTCACGCGTGGCGAACCGGACGACGATATTCTGGCGCTGATCCACAAGCTTCATGGCAGTTGCAGCTACAGCGGCGTACCGCGTCTGAAACGACTGTGTTTCTACATTGAACAACAGCTTCGTCAGGGCGTCAGCGTGGAAACGCTGGAACCGGAATGGTTTGAACTGCTTGATGAAATTGACAACGTGAAGCGCGCAGCAGTGGCGTATTTACCGAGGTAGTCATTAAAAAGATTAACGCCCGGCATCGTCCGGGCGTTTTCGTGTCGTCAGAACCAGGTCGTCACCGCGCCGGTCACATCCCACTGTTCATTCACCAGCAACAACTGACGCCATTTGTCGAACGTCAGGCACGGATGACAGATATCAAACACCAGCATGTCGCCGACTTTCAAATCCGCATCTTCCGGGATCGACATAAACGCATGCTGATCCATCATCGCGAATACTTTCCAGTCGTCAGGCGCGGGCACCACCGTGGTGTATCCGGCCTGTGTGGCGCTGCGCGGACGAAAATGTCCGGCCGCTTTCGGGTATCCGGCATCATAACCGGCATCACGTTTGCCGAACGCAATAATGGCCCTGCCCGGTTCCGGCAACGACTGCACGGCTGCCCAGACCTGCAACGCTGGCTGTAAACTGCTGTTCATTTCACGCGCCACCGGATTGCTGGTTTGCATGCGTTCCAGCGCCGCCTGATACGCGCCAACGTCGTGTGTCACGTAACAACCGGAACGCAGAATGATATCCAGCACGTAGCGTTTTTCTGCATCAAGATGGGTTTCTTCCCGCGTCAGTTCCTCGGCAACCACATCGAACCAGGCGGAACCTGCACCGGTCAAAATCACCTGGGGTTCAGCAAATTCTCCGGCCTGCGCCAGCGCTTCGGTACGTGTCATCACGTGACGCAGGAAACGGCGGATCACCGCTTCATCATTGCTCACGCCTTCATAAAGCTCGACGCCGACCAGCGCCAGTGACTGCGGCCAGCGCTTCACCGCCGCCAGTACGTCGGCTTCCTGTTGTTCGGTGCGAATACCGGTGCGCCCGCCCGTTATGCCGTACTCAAACATCACCCGCAGTTTCTGCCGCTGGCTGGCAAAATAGTGCCCGAGCGCATCGGCGTTCTCAGCAGAATCAACGATGCAGGTAAAATCAAATGCCGGGTCATCACGCAGCAACCCGGCAATGATTGCCATGTTGCCTTTCCCCACCAGCTGATTCGCCATGATCACTTTGCGCACACCGTGCCGGAACGCGGCATAAACCTGCGGTGCCGTTGCCAGCGTGATGCCCCATGCGCCGAATTCCAGCTGCATCTGATATAACTCAGGGCTCATGGTGGTTTTGCCGTGCGGTGCCAGTTTGAGCTGATAACGCTGGATAAATTCACGCATCCAGGAAAGGTTGTGTTCGATTCTCTCTTCGAGCAGCACCGCCACCGGCAGGCTGACGTCTTCACGCAGGATATTCCAGCCCTGTTCACGGATATCGCGCATGCGCGCACCGTCATTCAGCGGCCCCAGCCCTTTCGTTTGCGTATTAACCGGCTGCTGTGAAAAATCGATCTCTGACATACGTGTTTTCTCATTGGCGAATGTCTTTAAAACCTAACGTAAAACCGAGGGAAATAAAATACAAAAACCGGCGCAGGCTGGGCCTGAACACCGGTTTTATATCCTGAGTGCTGTCGGTTAAAGCTTTTGCGATAACTTAATAGTGGCGGCAATATTTCGTGCTGATTTACGCAAGTTGTCTGCGGCGTTTTTCAGGGCATCATCAAGCGTACAAATGCTGTAGAGCACGCTGAAAACAGCATCCAGACCATGGTCGTAAACGACATCAACATCTTTTGTCAGACTGCCGGCAATACCAATCACGGGCTTGTTGTAACGTTTAGCCACCCGTGCCACACCAATTGGCACTTTGCCATTGATGCTCTGACTGTCAATCCGCCCTTCACCGGTAATCACCAGCGTGGCATCTTTCACCAGTTCATCCAACCCCAGCGCATCGGTGACGATCTCAATGCCCTGGCGCAGTTCGGCATGACAGAACCCGTAAAGTGCCGCTCCCATGCCACCGGCAGCACCGGCTCCGGGAACATGCTCAACGTCAATACCCAGATCCTGTTTGATCACCCGGGCGTAATGATGCAGATAGCCGTCGAGCTGTTCGATCATCTCCGGTGTTGCCCCTTTTTGCGGGCCAAAGATGGCAGAAGCTCCGTCCTTGCCGGTCAGCGGATTCGTGACGTCACAGGCCACTTCAAAGCGGCATGTTTTAATTCGCGGATCCAACCCGCTGATATCAATGTGGTGCAGTTTTTCCAGCTCGCCTCCGCCCTGACCAATAGATTTGCCATCTTTGGTCAGCAACTTCGCGCCCAGCGCCTGCATCATGCCAGCGCCACCATCGTTGGTAGCGCTGCCACCAATCCCGATAATGCAGTGTTTTACGCCGTGGCCGAGAGCAGAATGGATCAGTTCACCTGTACCATACGACGTGGTTTTCAGCGGATTACGTTGCGCCGGAGGAACACTTTCCAGCCCGCTGGCCGCCGCCATTTCGATGAAAGCGATTTTCTCATCACCTGAAAGGCCAAAAAACGCTTCAAGCGGGGTGCCCAGTGGTCCGGTGACATTCACCTTCACCACACGCCCACCGGTAGCCGCCACCATGGCCTCTACCGTGCCTTCGCCGCCATCGGCAACCGGCAACTTGACGTACTCTGCCTCGGGGAAAATCTCACGGAACCCACTCTCGATGGCTTTTGCCACATCCAAAGCAGACAAACTTTCTTTGTATGAATCCGGTGCGATCACTATTTTCATAAAGTCATTACCTTCATAAACTGCACGCGCCGATGTGGAAAAGCGTCCTGTCAGTTTTGCATCCTGCCTGAAGGGCCGCGCGCCGGCCGTGTTCATTCAGCGCCGCGCGTCCGCCGCAGACTAACGGGTAACTTCAACCTTCGCTAAGGTTTCATAATAGCGTGCAATAGCGCTATGGTCAGATTGCCCGTGACCATCCGCTTTCAATGCCTGCATCATTTCCATGACCAGCGAGGTCAGAGGCAGTTGTGCGCCGACGCTGTGTGAGGTGTCCAGTGCGTTCGCTAAATCTTTGATGTGTAAATCAATACGGAAGCCCGGTTTGAAGTTGCGATCCATCACCATCGGCGCTTTCGCTTCCAGCACAGTACTGCCTGCCAGACCACCACGAATTGCCTGGAAAACCAGATCCGGATCCACGCCCGCTTTGGTTGCCAGCACCAGTGCTTCTGACATCGCCGCAATGTTCAGCGCCACAATCACCTGGTTCGCCAGCTTGGTCACGTTGCCTGCACCAATATCACCGGTATGCACCACCGAACCCGCCATGGATTTCATGATTTCATAGCATTTATCAAACACAGCTTTGTCGCCACCCACCATGACAGACATAGTGCCGTCGATGGCTTTTGGTTCACCACCGGAGACCGGCGCATCGAGCATCGCGATTTGTTTAGCGGCCAGCGCCTCACTGATTTCACGACTTGCCAGCGGCGCGATAGAACTCATGTCGATGAAAATGGTGCCCGGACGAGCGCCTTCAATCAGACCATTTTCGCCCAGCGCCACGTCTCTCACCTGCGGCGAGTTTGGCAGCATGGTGATGATCACATCAGAAACCGCAGCCACCGCTTTTGGTGTGTCTGCGGCTGTCGCGCCGAGTTGGACAATTTCGCCGACGGTATCCTGATTGCGGTCCATAACGACCAGCTCGTAACCTGCTTTCAGCAGGTTTTTGCTCATAGGCTTGCCCATGATGCCTAAACCAATAAAGCCAATTTTCATTCGGGTATCCTCTTTATATTGATGTAATGAGAGCGAATCACTGGGTGAAGCGATCGCACAGCGCCTGTGTGCCTGCACGGAAAACGCCTAAATCACTGCCGACAGCCACGAAGGTCGCTCCCCACTCCAGATAACGGCGCGCATCCGCTTCAACCGGTGCCAGAATACCGCTCGGTTTGCCATGCGCTTTTGCACGCGCAAAGATGTGACGGATAGCGGCCTGCACGTCCGGGTGTCCGGCGTTGCCCAGATGACCCATGCCTGCGGCCAGATCACTCGGGCCGACGAAAATGCCATCGATGCCATCAACGGCAGCAATCGCGTCCAGATTATCGACGCCCTGCTGGCTTTCGATTTGCACCATCACCGCGATGTTGTCATTGATGCTGTTGAAGTAATCCGGCACGGTGCCGAACATGTTGCTGCGGTGGGAAACGGAAACGCCGCGGATCCCGGCAGGCGGATAACGGGTCGAAGCAACGGCCAGCTCAGCCTGTTCCTGTGTTTCCACAAACGGCACCAGGAAATTGTAGAAACCGATATCCAGCAGACGTTTAATCACCACCGGATCGTTGAATTGCGGACGAACTACCGGCGCGCTGCGGCTGCCTTTCAGCGCCATCAGCTGCGGCACAAAAGTGCTAACATCGTTTGGCGCGTGTTCGCCGTCGAGCAGCAGCCAGTCAAAACCTGCGAGGCCAAGCACTTCGGTTGAGATCGGGCTGGATAATGCTGACCAACAGCCAATCAGGGTTTTCCCTTGCAATAAGTCCTGGCGGAACCGGTTTGGAATCATTTGATTACTCATATCTGACCTCATAAAAGGGGGCAGAGCCGGGATGCCCGGATTACCCCGCATCGCAATTTACTATTTCTTAAGTTCCAGACGTTTGATATCGCCGACCACCAGCAGATAGCAAAGCATCGCCATCAGTGCTGAACAGCCCACAAAAATTAATGCCATATTGAAAGAATGCAGACCTTTCACGATGTAGCCGATCACCAGCGGCGTCACGATGGAGGCCACGTTACCGAACACGTTGAAGATGCCGCCGCACAGACCGATGACTTCTTTTGGCGCAGTATCCGCAATCACTGGCCAGCCGAGCGCTCCGAAGCCTTTACCGAAGAACGCCAGCGCCATCAGGGTGACGACCAGTACGTTATTGTCCGTGTAGTTACACAAAATGATGCTGGTGGCTAATAACATGCCCAGCACGATAGGAATTTTACGCGCCACGGTCAGCGAGTAGCCGCGTCTGATCAGAAAATCTGAGAACACGCCACCCAGCACACCGCCCGCAAAACCACACAGCGCAGGAATTGCGGCAATCATCCCCACTTTAAGAATAGACATGCCCTTTTCCTGAACCAGATAAATCGGGAACCAGGTCAGGAAGAACCACGTAATACTGTTAATGAAATACTGTCCGAAGAAGATCCCAAGCATCATGCGGCTGCTCAGCATCTGACGAACGTAGCTCCATTTCGGGCCACTTTTCGCGCTGTCCGTTTTCTTGTGGTCGATATCAACAACGGCACCGCCGTCTGTCAGATACTCCAGCTCACTTTTAGAAATATGTGGATGTTCCGGCGGGTTGTGAATGAATTTGATCCATACCAGCGTCAGCACAAAACCCAGCACGCCCATCACGATGAAAACATGTTCCCAGCCCCAGGCATAAGTCAGCCAGCCCAGCAAAGGCGAAAACAGTGCCAGTGAGAAATACTGTGCGGAGTTAAAAATCGCGGAAGCCGTGCCGCGTTCAGTGGTCGGGAACCAGGCAGCCACAATACGGGCGTTCGCCGGGAAGGATGGAGCTTCGGAGAAACCGAGCATGAAACGCAACATGAACAGCGTCAGTGCGCCGTACGCCAGCGGGAACCAGCCCACAAAACCCTGCAACAGGGTGAACAGCGACCAGAAGAACAGGCTGTAGGTGTACACTTTTTTGGAGCCAAATCTGTCCAGCAGCCAGCCGCCGGGCAATTGCATAATCAGATAAGCCCAGCCGAACGCGGCAAATATTTGTCCCATGTCGGCAGCATCCAGGCCCAGCTCACGCGCGACCTCGGTTCCCGCGATAGAGAGCGTGGCGCGGTCAGCGTAATTCACCGCCGTGATTAAAAAGATAATCAGCAAAATATAGTAACGGATATGGGTCCGTACCTTACTTTGCGCGATTGTCCCGGACTGAGATTGAATGTTCATGGTGACCCTCATTGTCATAATGCGAAAATTTTTCAGGGAGCTCACCGTTATTGAAATAACGTTTTTCGTTCACCTGTGGTTATTCGCCGTACAGCGTCTTAATTCGAAACAGGCAATAAACACTTTATTTATGATCGCCTGAAATTTACCTGTATTACTTTCAACGTCACCTTCAGAGGGCCAATACAGTATAAAAAGGAGGCCACGAAATAACACTGTGCATTCGCCCAAGAATAGCCCCGTTGATTGTGACTATTCTTTTGCATCCACACATCGGTGTGGGAGGAGAATCACAGATTGTGCGGAACCGATAACCGCTCAAATCAAAGGGTGATTTACATCACATTTATTCTGTCACCTGCCACACAGAATGACGTTCATCGGGCAAAAAGCTGGTCAGTTGCACAATGAGGTTGCCGGAAGACTGCCTTATAATGGATGCCATACCCTGTATTACCAGAGCATGTTTACAAGAACATTATTGAGCGTCAACTTCAGATAATTTACCGGAATTTTTTGTTCCGGGATGTTTAATAAACGCGGAGACAGTTATGTCACGTAATAAAGATAAAGAACACGCTACCGAAGCGCTTTTTATTAAAGTTCATGAAAGCGATAACGTGGCGATTATTGTGAATGACAACGGCTTAAAAGCCGGCACCCGATTTGCGAACGGTCTGGAATTAATTGAGCATATTCCGCAAGGCCATAAAGTGGCGTTAGAACCCATTGCTAAAGGCGGCGATATTATTCGTTACGGAGAAGTCATTGGTTATGCCGTACGGGATATCGCGCAGGGCAGCTGGATTGATGAATCCCTGGTGGAATTACCGGTCGCCCCTGAACTTTACAGCCTGCCGCTGGCCACCCGTGTGCCACCCGCGCTGCCACCACTCGAAGGCTATACCTTTGAAGGCTACCGCAATGCCGACGGCAGCGTCGGCACCAAAAATCTGCTGGGAATCACCACCAGTGTGCACTGCGTGGCGGGCGTAGTGGATTACGTAGTGAAAATCATTGAACGTGATTTACTGCCGAAATTCCCCAACGTCGACGGCGTCGTGGCACTGAACCATTTGTACGGTTGCGGTGTGGCGATTAACGCTCCTGCGGCCATTATCCCGATCCGTACCATCCACAATCTGGCGCTGAACCCGAACTTTGGCGGCGAAGTCATGGTGGTCGGTCTGGGCTGTGAGAAGCTGCAACCCGAGCGCCTGCTGGAAGGCACGCCGGATGTGCAGGCGATTTCACTCGATGACACGCACATTGTGCGTTTGCAGGATGAGCAACATGTCGGTTTCCAGTCGATGGTTGACGATATCCTGACGGTCGCACAATTTCATCTGGAACGCCTGAACCGCCGCCAGCGCGAAACCTGTCCGGCTTCCGATCTGGTTGTGGGCACACAATGCGGCGGCAGTGATGCCTTCTCCGGTGTCACCGCCAACCCGGCAGTCGGTTACGCTTCGGATTTGCTGGTGCGCTGCGGTGCAACAGTGATGTTTTCAGAAGTCACAGAAGTGCGCGACGCTATCCATCTGCTGACACCGCGTGCCGCCGATGTGGACGTGGGCAAACGTCTGCTGGAAGAAATGGCCTGGTACGATAATTATCTGTCGCTGGGTCAGACCGACCGCAGCGCCAACCCGTCTCCGGGCAACAAAAAAGGCGGTCTGGCTAACGTGGTTGAAAAAGCACTGGGTTCGATTGCTAAATCCGGTACCAGTGCGATTTCAGAAGTGTTGTCTCCGGGACAACGTCCGACCAAAAAAGGCCTGATTTACGCCGCCACACCGGCCAGCGATTTCGTCTGCGGGACACAGCAACTGGCTTCCGGTATTACCGTTCAGGTATTCACCACCGGACGCGGTACGCCATACGGCCTGCTTGCCGTGCCGGTGATTAAAATGGCAACACGTACCACGCTGGCAAACCGCTGGCACGATCTGATGGATATCAATGCCGGGACAATTGCGACCGGTGATGCCACCATCGAGGATGTGGGCTGGGAGTTGTTCCACTTCATTCTGGACATCGCCAGCGGCCGCAAAAAAACCTGGTCAGACACCTGGGGCATCCATAATGCGCTGGCGGTGTTTAACCCGGCGCCGGTAACCTGAGTTACCGTTTTGCGGATAAACGAAAGGCCAGCAATGCTGGCCTTTTTTGTGCGTCTGATTTGATTCACAACTTACTGCGCCGCAGCGGCACCGGTTTGTTCTGCACCCACCAGCCCGACTTTCAGGTAACCGGCTTTACGCAAGTTATCCATCACGCTCATCAGCGTTTCGTAATCGACACTTTTGTCCGCGCGGAAGAAAATCGTACTCTGCTTGTTACCCTGAGTACGCTGATCCAGCATCGCGGTCATATTATCGCTGTTCACGGGCGTGTCGCCGAGGAACAGTTGCTTGTCAGCTTTCACCGACAGGAAAATCGGTTTCTCCGGACGCGGCTGCTGTTTTGCCGTCGAAGCCGGTAAATCCACCCGCACATCAACGGTGGCCAGCGGTGCCGCCACCATGAAGATGATCAGCAATACCAGCATGACGTCGATAAAAGGCGTGACGTTGATGTCATGCATTTCACCACTTTCGTCGATATCGTCGTTTAACCGAATAGCCATAATCTGTTCTTACCCTACGCGTAACTGACCTGTCTGACCGCGTGGCGCATTGCCTTCGCTGGCAGCCAGATCCAAATCACGGCCCTGTAACAGGATAATCTGCGCCGCCACATCGCCTACCTGATGACGGTAAGAGGTGATGGTACGGGCGAAAATATTGTAGATGACCACCGCAGGGATGGCTGCAACCAGACCCACAGCCGTGGCCAGTAAGGCTTCGGCGATACCCGGTGCGACGACCGCCAGATTGGTAGTCTGCGTCTGTGCGATACCGATGAAGCTGTTCATGATGCCCCATACGGTACCGAACAGGCCGACGAAGGGAGAGATTGCTCCGATGGTCGCCAGAATACCGTTGCCACGGCCCATGTAACGACCCGCGGCGCTGACGCGGCGCTCAAGGCGAAAACCGGTACGCTCTTTAATGCCGTTGTTGTCAGTCGATCCGGCAGACAGTTCCAGCTCGTTCTGCGCATCGCGGATCATCTGCGCGCTGATGCTGCTGGCAGCGAAACTTTCAGCCTGCTCGGCGGCTTCGTCCAGCGTACGAACGGAGGACAACGCATCAAATTCACGGCGCATACGGCGTTTGCCCGTGAAGACTTCCGCACCCTTGCTAAATAACAATGCCCAGGTGACCACAGAAGCCAGCAGCAGACCGATCATGACGGTCTTCACCACCACATCAGCGTGATGGTACATGCCCATAACAGACAAATCGGTTGGGATCACGGGTGCCGTCTCTGCTGGCGCGGGTTGCATCACCGGAGCTGGCGTTGCGTCACCGGTCGCCGGTGCGTCAGCCGTTGCAGGTTGAGTTGCTGCAGAATTGACGGCTTGTCCCGCCGGCGTCGCAGGTGCAGCCATCGCGTTGCCGCTCAGACCAGCAACCAACATTAACGACATCAGTAATGAGGTCGCCTCTTTCATCTTATTGCGAGCCGTTTTCACGCGTCGCCTCCAGCCAGAATCAGTGTGTAGAAGGAATGAATAACGCCGAATGATATCAAAGAAAAAGGCCTAATTGATAGTCGTTCTCATTATTATTTACATTGTCCCGCCTGCCGCCCGACGTGTCATTGACAGATGACAAGGTTTTTCCTGTTTGTACAAAGGTTGAACAATTTAACCTCCGTCACACTTTCAAAAAAAATCACACAGTAAATCAATCATCTGAGCTTCATTACTCAAGTTAAAACAACGTTTTAAATATTAAGCAACAGCTTTTTACATTTGTTACGAGTTTGTGATAACGCTCAAATACCGCACAACAAAAAATAGGATAAAGTGCATTCACTGGCGAAGACCTCACACCGGCACGTCATGCATCCCTATCATTTAAAAGCTTATTCAGACATTTTTCAAAATGAACCGGCAACGCCTCTGCGCCCGTCCTGTTCGATACTTGTTCACATTTATCTTTCCCTTACCGAGTACCCTGGAGACAAACTGATGAAAATGCAAAAAGCACTTCTCAGCCTTTGCCTGAGTTCCGCGACCCTCTTATTTACGCATGGCGTGTCAGCACAAACGCTGAAAGCCGCCGACGTGCATCCGCAAGGCTATCCCAACGTGGTCGCCGTCCAGCACATGGGCGAAAAACTGCAAAAGCAAACAGACGGACGCCTCGAAATTAAAACGTTTCCGGGCGGCGTGCTGGGAGATGAAAAGCAGGAAATTGAACAGGCGCAGCTCGGTGCGCTGGATATCATCCGTGTGTCGATGACGCCGGTTGCTTCGATTTTGCCAGAAATTAATGTCTTCACCCTGCCCTATATTTTCCGCGACGAAGACCATATGCACAAAGTGCTCGACGGTCAGATCGGTAAAGAAATCGGCGATAAAATCACCAACAACCCGAATTCACGACTGGTTTTTCTCGGCTGGATGGATGGCGGGACGCGTAACCTGATCACCAAAAAACCGGTGGTGAAACCGGAAGATTTGCACGGCATGAAAATCCGCGTACAGGGCAGTCCGATTGCGCTGGCAACGCTGAAAGCGATGGGTGCCAATCCGGTGGCGATGGGCGTCAGTGAAGTGTTCAGCGGCATGCAGACCGGCGTCATTGACGGCACCGAAAACAACCCGCCAACCTTTGTCGCCCATAACTACCTGCCGGTAGTGAAAAACTACACCTACAGCCGCCATTTCATCATCCCAGAGCTGTTCCTGTATTCAAAAGTGAAATGGGACAAACTGAAACCGGAAGACCAGCAGTTAATCCTCAAACTGGCGAAAGAAGCACAGGACGAACAGCGCGAACTGTGGAAAGCCTATAACGAGAAAGCCCTCGCCACGATGAAAGCGGGCGGCGTGAAATTCTATGAGATTGACCCCGCGACGTATGTCAAAGCCACGCAATCCGTGCGCGATGAATTCGGCAAAGACCATCAGGATCTGATGCAGCAAATCGCTGACGTGAAGTAAACCCTGACACCGGCAGCCTGCGGGCTGCTTCTTTCTGATCTTTCGCCGGGGGATTTATGGTTTCGAGTTATCACACCCTGATGGACATTCTTTACCGCTGCGCGATGTGGATCGCGGGCATCGCGTTGCTGCTGATGGTGGCGGTGATCCCGGTTGGGATCTTTGCCCGTTACGTGATGAACAGCGCCCTGTCGTGGCCGGAGCCGATCGCGATTATGTGCATGGTGACGTTCACCTTTATCGGAGCCGCTGTCAGTTACCGCGCTGGTTCACACATCGTCGTTGCGATGGTCACTGACCGCCTGCCACCTGCGCTGAAAAAATTTTCTGCCCTGCTGGCTGACCTGATGATGCTGGCCATCAGCGTGTTTATTTTCTGGTACAGCCTGCAATTGTGCAGTGAACTCTGGCAACAGCCGGTGGCGGAATTCCCGCTGCTGACCGCCGGACAGACCTATCTGCCGCTACCTATAGGTTCTGCACTGACGTTGTTATTCATCATTGAGCAGATCATTGCCGGCCCGCAACATCAGCGGCCTGTGGTGATGCTGGGCAATTCTGACGCCTGACCGGAGCCTGTTATGGATGCATTAATCTTGTTGTTAACGCTGGCAGTGATGCTGGCGATTGGCGTGCCGGTCGCTTACGCCGTCGGGCTGAGCGCGCTGGCAGGAGCCTGGTGGATTGACCTGCCGTTTGAAGCGCTGATGATCCAGCTGACCAACGGCGTGAACAAATTTTCACTGCTGGCGATCCCGTTCTTTATTCTGGCAGGCGCGATCATGGCCGAAGGAGGGATCGCCCGCAGGCTGGTCAGTTTTGCCTACATCTTTGTCGGGTTTATCCGCGGCGGGCTGTCGCTGGTGAACATTGTGGCCTCAACCTTTTTTGGCGCGATCTCCGGTTCTTCCGTGGCGGATACCGCCTCAATCGGCTCGGTGATGATCCCGGAAATGGAGAAGAAAGGTTATCCGCGTGACTTTGCGGCGGCAGTCACCGCCAGCGGCTCGGTACAGGCGATCCTGACGCCACCCAGCCACAACTCGGTGATTTACTCGCTGGCGACCGGCGGTACGGTGTCGATTGCCGCGCTGTTCATCGCCGGTATTTTGCCCGGTTTACTGCTCAGCCTGACGCTGATGGTGATGTGCGTGGTGTTTGCTCACAAACGCGGTTACCCGAAAGGTGAGCGCGTGCCGTTCCGCCAGGCGCTGAAGATTTTTATCGACACGCTGTGGGGGCTGATGACCATCGTGATCATCATGGGCGGCATTCTCAGCGGAATATTTACCGCGACGGAATCCGCAGCGATCGCGTGTTTGTGGTCATTCTTCGTCACCATGTTTATCTACCGCGATTACAAGTGGAGCGAACTACCGAAACTGATGTATCGCACGGTGAAAACCGTCAGCATCGTGATGATCCTGATAGGGTTTGCCGCCAGTTTTGGCGCAGTCATGACTTACATGCAGTTGCCGATGCGCATCACCGAATTCTTCACCTCGATCTCTGACAACAAGTACGTGATCCTTATGTGGATCAACATCATGCTGCTGGTGATCGGCACACTGATGGACATGGCGCCGATCATCCTGATCCTGACGCCGGTGCTGTTGCCGGTGGTGTTATCGCTCGGCATCGACCCGGTGCATTTCGGCATGATCATGCTGGTGAATCTGGGGATTGGCCTGATCACCCCGCCGGTCGGCTCGGTGCTGTTTGTGGCCAGCGCGGTGAGTAAACAGAGCATCGAAAAAGTGGTGAAAGCCATGCTGCCGTTCTACTGCGTGCTGTTCGTGGTGCTGATGCTGGTGACCTATATTCCGACCATTTCGCTGTTCCTGCCCAAACTGTTTGGCGTTTATACCGGCTGATGCCCAAAACTCGTTTCTCCCTTGCCCGTCGTGACGACGGGCTTTTTTTTGGCCGTGCTGCTGAAATTTTCTCATCCACCCGCCAAAAGCCTGATCCCTGAAATTCATCATGTTAAGTTAATGACATATCGGCGGATGCAGAGAGCACCGCGCTATAAAACAGGGTGAAATACGGATTATGTCGTCTAAGAAAATTGAAACCGCGCTGGTCAGCGCCGGACGGGACAAGAAATTCACGCAGGGTTCAGTGAATGCCGTGATCCAGCGCGCCTCATCGCTGGTGTTTGAAACCGTGGCGGATAAAAAACACGCCACCGCTAACCGCGCCAACGGCGAACTATTTTACGGTCGTCGTGGCACCCTGACGCATTTCTCATTCCAGGAAGCGATGGTGGAGCTGGAAGGCGGCGCAGGTTGCGCGCTGTATCCTTGTGGTGCGGCGGCAGTCAGTAACGCCGTACTCTCATTTGTCAGCAGCGGCGACCACATTCTGGTGGCCGGTTCAGCCTACGAACCGACGCAGGATTTCTGCGAAAAAGTGCTGAAAAAACTCGGCGTATCCACCACCTATTTTCCGGCCAATATCGGCGCGGGGTTAGGCTCGCTGATGCAACCCAACACCAGAGTGGTGTTCCTGGAATCGCCGGGTTCAATCACCCTGGAAGTCCCGGACATTCCGGCGATGGTGAAAGCCGTGCGGGCCGTGAATCCGGACGTCGTCATCATGATCGACAACACATGGGCGGCGGGCATTCTGTTTAAAGCGCTGGAATTCGATATCGATATTTCGATTCAGGCAGGCACCAAATATATCGTCGGTCATTCTGATGCGATGATTGGCACCGCCGTTTCTAATGAACGTTGCTGGGAGCAACTGCGGGAACACTCATATCTGATGGGCCAGATGGTCGATGCTGATACCGCGTATGTCGCCAGCCGCGGTTTACGCACCATGGGCGTGCGGCTGAAACAGCATGCAGAAAGCAGTCTCCGCATTGCGCGGTGGCTGGCAGAGCGGCCGGAAGTGGCGGTGGTCAACCATCCGGCATTACCCGGCAGCAAAGGCCATGAATTCTGGAAACGTGATTTCAGCGGCAGTTGCGGCCTGTTCTCTTTCGTGCTGAAACAGCGCCTGAGCAAACAGCAACTTTCCGACTATCTCGATCACTTCGCACATTTCAGCATGGCCTATTCCTGGGGCGGTTTTGAATCACTGGTTTTAGCCAATCAGCCGGAAGAAATTCAGGCGATACGTCCGGCAGAAACCGTGGATTTCAGCGGTACTCTGGTGCGGTTGCATATCGGGCTGGAAAATTGTGACGACCTGATCGCCGATCTTTCAACAGCCTTTGAACGGATTGCGACATCCTGAACCGCACAGATTGCGACACACCGCGCAGATCGGTAAGGTGTGTGACGTATTTTCGTTCGCAAAATGAGAATAATCTGTAAGCTCTACTTTTAGCTCCGGTAAGTTTACGCCGGAGCATTCTGTCTTTTTCACAATGTCCTCAGATCAACGTCTTCCGGCGCAAATCGCGGTACACTGGTAAGTGACAGTTTTTAATGAACAGAAACAGGACAGAATATGGCAGTTATTTGCGACATTTTTCATGCGCTCTGGCGACATGATTTTATTATGCTCGCCGACCCGAAACTTCTCTGGGTTATTTACGCTGTTCTGTTCGCCACGCTTTTTCTCGAAAACGGACTGCTTCCCGCCGCTTTCCTGCCCGGCGACAGCTTATTGCTGCTGACCGGCGCGCTTATCGCCAAAGGCGTCATGAGCTTCTTCCCGACCCTGATTATCCTGGTGACCGCTGCCAGCCTGGGCTGCTGGCTGAGCTATATTCAGGGGCGCTGGCTCGGACATACCCGCTTGGTAAAAGGCTGGCTGTTACAGCTTCCGGCGCATTATCATCAGCGCGCACATCAGATGTTTACCCAACACGGGCTGATGGCTTTACTGGTGGGCCGTTTTCTGGCGTTTATCCGCACCCTGCTGCCGACGATGGCGGGCATCTCCGGTCTGAACAATGCCCGCTTCCAGTTCTTCAACTGGCTGAGCGCCATTTTGTGGGTCGGCGGAGTAATCACCATCGGTTTTGCGCTGAGCCACATTCCGGTGGTTAAACGCCATGAAGATCAGGTTATGGCGGGGCTGATGATTTTACCGGTTCTGTTGCTGGTGATGGGGCTGGCTGGCGGACTGGTGGTGGTGTGGAAGAAACGCAAATGCCGGGCCTGAACACGCGGTTCAGGCTTTAAATGCCACATCGGCTAACGCCAGCACACCGGAACTCCCTTCGCGCAGACGTGCCATCTCATCACTCGGCGTGACGCCAAAATAGCGCTTAAATTCACGACTGAATTGTGACGCGCTTTCATACCCGACCTGCAGTGCCGCCACACTGGCTTTCACACCATCAAAAATCATCAGCGTACGCGCACGATGCAGGCGATAGGTTTTCAGATACTGCAGCGGCGACGTGCTGGTCACGGCTTTGAAGTTATGGTGAAACGCAGAAATACTCATGTTCACTTCGCTGGCCAGCGCTTCCACACTAAGATTGTCGGCGTACTGCGCTTCAATCCGGCGCAGGGATTTAGCAATCTGGCTGAAATGGGTATGACGGTTGACCAGCGCCTGTAACGCCCCGCCATTTTCGCTGGTCAGAACAAAGAACAGGATTTCGCGGATAATCTTCGGCCCAAGAATGCGGGCATGCAGCGGTTTATCCATCACATCCAGCAGACGCTCTGTGGCACACAGAATATCGCCATCCAGCACGCCGGAGTTGATACCGGTTGAAGGTTCTTTCTGACGCACCACGCTTTCGTCGCCCATATCCATCAGTAAATCCTGCAACATCAGGTTATCAATACTGATCTGGATACCGGCCAGCGGCTCTTCGGGGCTGCTGAACGTTTCACATTCGAAAGGCAACGGCACGGTCAGCATCAGATAATTGTGCGGATCGTAGGAAAAGGTTTTCTTGCCCAGATAACCGACTTTGCGTCCCTGAAAAAGGATCACGATGCCGGGATTGTACAAAACCGGCTGGCGCGGATGGTAACGCGTGGTGTACATCAGCGTCACCTGCGGTACCGCCGACGGCGTCAGGTTTTTATCTCCGCTGAGCCGGGCGACTCTGGCTGCCATGCGGGTGCACAGGCTGTTCACGTTTTCCATCATTCCGCTCCACACATTCATTAAACTGACATTGATTTTGCCATAACACCCTACGTTCCTACAGAGAGAAGCAGAATCAGGCAAGACTCTCGCAGAAATGGGCATCATCCTGTTGCGCATTTTCTCTTACAGTTAATGTCGCCTTCCGCAGGGGGACACACCTGCATAAACGCGATGAACTGCTAGTCTGTATGAACGCACTTTTCATTCGCTGATCGTGAGCGACCTTCGTTCGCCGATTCATTTTTCTGATAACTTCTTATTTCAATTCATTATTTGTCTAACCCGAAAGTTCGGAGGATTGTATGTCTGCACCTGTTGCTGCTGAAAACACCTTTAACGCCTGGGCCGCTGCCGGCCCGAACCAGCCACTGGAAGCATTTGCTTTCGACGCTGGTCCGATTGGCGATGAAGAAATTGAAGTCGCGATTGATTACTGCGGCGTCTGTCATTCAGATCTGTCTATGCTCAATAATGACTGGGGTATCACGCAGTATCCGTTCGTACCAGGCCATGAAGTGGTCGGTAAAATCGTCAAAATAGGTAATCATGCGCAAAACAAAGGGCTGAAAGTCGGCCAGATTGTCGGCGTGGGCTGGAACCGTGGCAGTTGCATGCATTGCCATCCTTGTATGTCCGGCGATCAGCACCTTTGTCATGACGTGGAAGCCACCATCATCGGCCATCACGGCGGCTTCGCTGACCGCATCCGCAGCCACTGGGCGTGGGCGATCCCGCTGCCGGAAGGCGTGGATATCACCAGTGCCGGTCCGCTGTTCTGTGGCGGTATCACCGTCTTCAACCCGCTGCTGCAGTTTGGCGTACTGCCAACTCACCGCGTCGGTGTGATTGGTATCGGCGGTTTAGGTCATATGGCGCTGCGCTTCCTGAATGCATGGGGCTGCGAAGTCACCGCCTTTACGTCATCACTGGCTAAACGTGACGAAGCGATTTCACTTGGCGCGCACCGCGTTATCGCCACCCGAGACAGCGAAGAACTGAAGAAAATCGCCGGTCAGTTGGACTTTATTATGGTGACCGCCAATGCCTCGCTGGACTGGGACGCCATTCTCGGCGCGCTGGCACCCAAAGGCCGTCTGCACTTTGTGGGGGTGGTGCCCGAAGCCGTACCGCTGCATGTGATGGCGCTTATCAGCAAACAGGCAGAAATTTCCGGTTCACCGACCGGTGCCCCTTCCCGTCTTGCCGACATGCTGGCGTTCTGCGCCCGTCATGGCATTACCCCGCAGGTTGAGCACTTCCCGCTGAGTAAAATCAATGACGCGGTGGAGCATCTGCATGAAGGGAAAGCGCGCTACCGCGTGGTACTGGATATGCATGCTTAGGTATTTTTTACACTTAAAATAAGTAGCCTGCTCAGCAAGATGCCGTTTCGTTAACTAGACTTAACGTCAATCCCTACACGGTGCCCGTGCATTCCGGCGGGCACTCTGCCCTGAAAGGAGAAACTCATGGCAACGCAACCCATCATCAAACTTCACGATGGCAATCTGATGCCTCAGTTAGGACTTGGCGTATGGAAAGCCAGTAATCAGGAAGCCACCAGTGCGGTGAAAACGGCGATTGAAACCGGCTATCGCCACATCGATACCGCCGCCATCTACAAAAATGAGGAAGGCGTCGGCGAAGCAATTGCTGCTAACCTGGTTCCGCGTGAAGAGCTGTTTATTACCACTAAGCTGTGGAATGACGATCAGCTTAACGCGCCACAGGCGCTGGAAACCAGCCTTAAAAAGCTGAAAACTGATTATGTCGACTTGTACCTGATCCACTGGCCACAACCGGCCCAGGGGCATTACGTCGATGCCTGGAAAGCCCTGCTGAAACTCAAAGAGCAAGGGTTGGCGAAAAGTGTCGGCGTATGTAATTTCCCGCTGCAACACTTACAGAAGCTGAAAGACGAAACCGGTATTTTCCCTGCTGTGAATCAGATTGAGTTACACCCGCTGATGCAACAGCGCCAGTTGCACACCTGGAATGCCACCCACACCATCGCCACTGAATCCTGGAGCCCGCTGGCGCAGGGCGGCGAAGGGGTATTTGATCAGCCGCTGATCCAGAAACTGGCAGAAAAATATGACAAAACACCTGCGCAGATTGTCATCCGCTGGCATCTGGATAACGGACTGATTGTTATCCCGAAATCGGTGACACCTAAACGTATTCGTGAAAACTTCGACGTGTTTGACTTTAAACTGGAGAAGGAAGAACTGGCGGAAGTCACCAAGCTGGATAAAGAGCACCGTCTGGGGCCGGATCCGGAAAAAGGCCTGTAAGCCATTCAGTCAATGTCATAACGCAAAAACCCGCCATGGCGGGTTTTTTATGTAGCAGAACAACGTTACATCGACGGCTGAACCAGCATATTTCCCGCTGAACCACGGTCAGCCAGTTCCAGCGCTCCGCTGCGGTAGACAAACGGGAAATGCTCATAGGAAGGCTGATTGAAATACACCAGTAATTCGACATCGCCATCCACCCAGACCGTGTCTTTGAATCCGGCATCTTCCACCAGCGGTGCCGCACCGTTGACGCTTTTCACCAGGAAGGACACGCCTTCTGCATGGAATGTCTGCGGCATGTCCGCATGAACGGTCCAGCGTTCCCATGTGCCCTGTTGCGCAGTCAGGTCGATACGGTTGATATCCCACATCGCGCCGTTGATTCCCGGCTCACTGTCACCGAGACGCAAATCACGGGTGCGGACAACGTTACCGGAGAGGATCTGATCGGCCAGCAAACGCATCGGCAGATTATCCGTCACCAGCGGCAACAAGCCGGTCGGTTTCAGCGTCAACACGATCGTCGACACCAGAATGCTCGAGGGTTCAAACAGGCCACGCAGTCTGTCCATCACGCCTGCGGCTTCACCGGCAGTAATCGACACTTCTTCGCCCTGCGACATATCCACCAGCACTTCGCGGCGTTCTCCCGGTCCGAGCGACAGACGTTTAACAGTCATTGGCGCAGGCAGAAAACCAAGATCGGAAGCCACGACGTGGAACGCGCGGTTATCAGTCATGCTCAGTTCGTAACGGCGGGCATTCGATGCATTCAGCAGGCGCAGACGCACCCAGCCTCGCGAAACCTCGACATAAGGGCTTTGCACACCGTTTACCAGCATGGTGTCACCGAAGAACCCGCCTGACGCTGGCGTGTCATATTGCGGCACACCGAACCCATCCAGACGCTTGTCCTGAATGATAATCGGGAAATCATCCACGCCGTAGTGATTCGGTAACGGCAGATTCTTGCTGACTTCATCCTCAACAATCCACATCCCCGCCAGCCCGTTATAAACGTGTGGCGCCATGCGGTTGGGGGTATTGGCGTGATACCAGCAGGTGGCCGCCGCCTGACGAATAGGCAATACCGGAGACCAGTCCACGCCTGGCTGCATCAGACGCGCTGCGCCACCGGTTAACGTTCCTGGTTCAAGCAGGCCGCTGACGGTCATAGAAACCGGTTCAGCCAGACGGTTGCTGTAAATAAGTTTGACGTCATCGCCGCTGTGCACTTTGACGGTCGGGCCGAGGTACATGCCATTAATGCCCCAGACCGGTGCCTTTGCGCCCCCCAGGAATGACCAGTGCGCGGCCTGCAACGTCAGAAACAGCGGTTGCCCGCGGCGCGATTCAAGCAACGGGGGAACAGGTAATGCCGGTTGCGAACCACTCGCTTCTGCTTTTAAAGGCAGAGCACCTGCGGCAAGAGCCACGCCGGAGGCTTGCAGGAACGAGCGACGACTGAGTGACATATCTTCTCCATGAAAACGAACCATAAACTGTATTGAACGCCGCCGCCATCAATGGCAGCGGGAAGAATCCCCGTCATACTTCAGGCTGCAGGTGCGTTGGCAACTCGAATTATTTAGTGGATTTATAAATAGTATTATTTTTTTGCGGCGGCTTCGCGCTGTGCCACTTCGGCATCCAGTTCGGCGATTTTGTCCGCCATGATCTGACGGCAATGCTCAGACAATTCACGCAGGCGTTCTTTGGTGTAACCACTGGTGTCGATCGGTGGCAAAATTTCGACAATCACCAGCCCGTTAGACCAGCGGTTTAATTTCACCTTGTTGCTGGTGTTCGATACACAAATCGGCACAATCGGCACGCCGGCAGCAATCGCCGCATGGAAAGCGCCGGTTTTGAATGGCATCAGACCACGACCACGGCTGCGCGTCCCTTCGGGGAACATCCAGATCGACAGATTCTTTTTCTTAATCTGGGCCACCACCTGAGAAATAGTACCGTGCGCTTTGGCGCGATTATCACGGTCAATCAGCAGGTTGCCCGTCAGCCAGTAAAGCTGACCAAAGAACGGGATCCAGGCCAGGCTTTTCTTGCCAACGGTCACCGTTCCTGGCATGACGACGGACGAAGCCGTCACCATGTCGTAATTGTTTTGATGGTTGGCAATATAAATACAGTTGCCGTTATTCACTGCTTCTGCAGGAATACGTTTTTCAACACGAAGACCAAATACCGGTGCCAGACGACCAAACAGCTTACCGAAAGTCGACACATGTTTCGGGTTCCGCGGACTGAAAAGACAGTAGATGCAACCAAAGACACTGACCAGAATCGAGTAAATCACCACGATAATCAGACGCAAAATAAATAACATAACATCCTCTTAAAACTACAGCCGAAGCCGGTAAGAAACCTGTGCAGTTTCGCTCCCTGTGCGGTGAACTATTCTCAAGCCTCATTCAACACGGCACAACGGTTTTATTAATACAAATGTAAAATCTTTGCACTGCGCGACAGTCTCAGACCACTGAATTCCATCGAAAGATTTCAGGGCACAAATGTGCCCTGACTTTTGCCGATTAACAGCGGTCTTATTCTTCGCTGTCACCGCCGCTGATGCGAACAGGTGAATCGACTTCAACACGATCGATACGTTGCAGCCCGCGCGGCAGAAGCGTTCCTTTGCGGCCACGTTCGGCACGGAATTTCTGCAGGTCTTCCGGACGGAGAACCAGCTTACGTTTACCGACATGCAGCGTGATCGACGTTTGCGGTGGCAGAACCAGCAACCACGCCAGTTTATCTTCGCCACTGGCCGCCTGCGCTGCCGGAATTGAAACAATTTTGTTACCCTTGCCTTTCGACAACTGTGGCAGATCCGCCACCGGGAACAGCAACATACGTCCCGCTGCAGTAATCGACAACAGCATATCGTCACTGCCATGAAGTTCCATTGGCGTGAAGGCTTTGGCGTTATCCGGCAAGGTAATCATCGCTTTACCGGCACGGTTACGGGCCACTAAATCGTTGAAAGTACAAACGAAGCCATAACCGGCATCCGATGCCATCAGCAGTTTCTGGTCGTCCGCCGCCATCAGTACGTGCTCGATGGTTGCGCCCGGCGGTGGTGTCAGTTTACCGGTCAGCGGTTCACCCTGGCCGCGCGCAGAAGGCAGCGTGGTCGGATCAAGCGCATAACTGCGGCCGGTGGAGTCCATAAACACCACGGGCTGATTGCTCTTGCCTTTGGCCGCAGCGCGGAAACTGTCACCGGCTTTGTAACTCAGGCCGGAAGCATCGATGTCGTGGCCTTTGGCGCTGCGCACCCAGCCTGATTCTGACAACACGATGGTCACCGGCTCGGACGGAATAAAATCGTGCTCGCTCATCGCCCTGGCTTCTTCACGCTCAGTGATCGGCGAACGTCGCTCGTCACCAAAGGCTTCGGCATCCGCCTGAATCTCTTTGCGGATCAGCGTGCTGAGTTTACGTTCTGACGCCAGCAACGCCTGCAACTGATCGCGCTCTTTCGCCAGTTCATCCTGCTCACCACGGATTTTAGTTTCTTCGAGTTTCGCCAAATGGCGCAATTTCAACTCAAGGATAGCTTCAGCTTGCGTATCTGACAGTTCGAAACGCTGCATCAGTACCGGTTTCGGCTCATCTTCCGTACGGATGATGTGGATCACTTCATCGATATTAAGGAACGCGGTCAGCAAACCTTCGAGGATATGCAGGCGTTTCAGCACTTTATCAAGGCGGAAGTTCAGACGACGGCGTACGGTATCGCGGCGGTAAGCCAGCCACTCCGTCAGGATCTCAAGCAGCCCTTTGACCTGCGGACGATGATCAAGACCGATCATGTTCATGTTAATGCGGTAGCTGCGTTCCAGATCGGTAGTCGCAAACAGGTGATTCATCACCTGATCCAGATCGATACGGTTGGAGCGCGGCACGACGACCAGGCGGGTCGGGTTCTCATGATCTGATTCATCACGCAGGTCTTCAACCATTGGCAGCTTTTTGGCACGCATCTGGCTGGCAATTTGCTCCAGCACTTTCGCGCCGGAAACCTGATGCGGTAGCGCAGTGATCACCGCACTGCCGTCTTCTTTGTGCCAGACCGCACGCATGCGCACCGAGCCTTTACCCGACTCGTACATTTTGCGAATTTCATTGCGCGGCGTAATGATTTCAGCTTCTGTCGGGAAATCAGGCCCCTGTACGAATTCCAGCAGATCTTCGAGCGAGCTGTTCGGTTTCTCAAGTAATGCCACCGCAGCGGCAGCCACTTCACGGATGTTGTGCGGCGGAATATCGGTCGCCATCCCGACCGCGATGCCGGTCGTACCGTTAAGCAGAATATTCGGCAGACGCGCAGGCAGCATTTTCGGCTCCTGCATGGTGCCGTCAAAGTTCGGCACATAATCAACCGTGCCCTGACCTAATTCACGTAACAGAACTTCGGCATATTTTGACAGGCGCGATTCGGTATAACGCATCGCGGCGAAGGATTTCGGGTCATCCGGCGCGCCCCAGTTTCCCTGCCCGTCAACCAGCGGATAGCGGTAAGAGAATGGCTGCGCCATCAGCACCATGGCTTCGTAGCAGGCGCTGTCGCCATGCGGATGATATTTACCCAGCACGTCACCGACGGTACGCGCGGATTTTTTGAATTTGGCGTTATTACTCAGGCCCAGCTCGGACATCGCGTAAATAATACGACGCTGCACCGGCTTGAGCCCGTCACCGATAAACGGCAGCGCGCGGTCCATGATGACGTACATGGAATAGTTGAGATAGGCGTTCTCAGTAAACGTGTGCAGAGCTAAACGTTCTGTTCCGTCATGAGTCATTTCGCTCATTGATGTTTAATCCTCAGACCCGTGGCGTTATCGTTTTGGAAATTAAGGAAGCTTGCACCCGCAGGCGCGCGATGTCCGCTGCCGCGAGGCAATGATGTTCGCGATAGTACATCATCTGCCGTATGACTGTCACAGTTGCTGTGTTCATGCCTTATTTTTAAACAGTTTTTGCACAACAAACTGGTTAAATTGCCGCGCTCTTTCTTCAATTATTGCATCTGAGTCAATAGTCTTGTGCGCAATATCACATTTTTCTGTCATGCAGAGTTCAGTACACTACGTGGTAACAGCCTGACCACCAGAATTTAAGTATTCCCGATAAGGAAAAAACCATGAGCAACATCCTGATAATCAACGCCGGTAAGACCTTTGCCCATTCCAAAGGCGCGCTGAACAACAGCCTGACCGACGTCGCCACCGGCTTTCTGCGTGACAAAGGCCACGACGTGCGCGTGACTGTTCTGGAAGACGGTTACGACGTGCAGACCGAAATTGAAAGCTATCTGTGGGCGGACGCCATCATTTATCAGCAGCCGGGCTGGTGGATGGGGATGCCATGGACACTGAAAAAATACATCGATGAAGTGTTCACAGAAGGCCACGGTAAACTGTACGCCAGCGATGGCCGTACCCGTTCTGATGAATCGAAAAAATACGGTTCCGGCGGCCTGTTGCACGGCAAATGCTACATGCTGTCTGTGACCTGGAACGCGCCGCTGGAAGCGTTCGAAGATAAAGAACAGTTCTTCCACGGCGTGGGCGTTGACGGCGTATACATGGCACAGCACAAAGCCAACCAGTTTATCGGCCTTGATACATTGCCAACCTTTATGTGTAACGACGTGATCAAACAACCTGATGTGGAAGGCGATTTCGCACGCTATCGTGCTCACCTTGAAAATGTATTCGGTCAGGCCTAAGGTTGAAGGTCACCCGGGAAAGAGGTTTTTATGATCACTGTTATTGCTGAAATCAAAGTAAAACCAGGCCGTCGCGATTCGGTTATAGAAAAAATCACAGCACTGCTGCCCAGCGTTCTGGCAGAGAAAGGCTGTCATCGTTATGAGCCATATGTTGATTTCAACGGCCAGATCCCCTGGCGTAAAACAGTACCTGATTCCATTTTCATGCTGGAAGACTGGGAAAGCCTGGCGCACCTCGAAGCGCATCAGCAGGCTGAGCACATGGATAAGCACCGTGAAAACATCAAAGCCGACGTGCTGGATGTGGTGATCCACATTATTGAGAAAGTCTGATTTTCTGAACATCGCTAAATTCGGAAACAAAAATGCCGGCGCTGCAAAGCGTCCGGCATTTTTTTATGGCGACGGCGAAAGGATCAGACGTCAAGTTCGGCGGTATCGCCTTTTTCCTGCAACCAGTTACGGCGATCTTCAGACCGTTTCTTCGCCAGCAGCATATCCATCATGCGCAGCGTCTGGTCGATATCGTCCTCATCGATGGTCAGTTGCACCAGACGACGGGTATTCGGATCGAGCGTGGTTTCGCGCAGCTGCAGCGGGTTCATTTCACCCAGACCTTTAAAACGCTGCACGTTCGGCTTGCCTTTCTTACGTTTCAGTTGCTCCAGCACGCCTTCTTTTTCCTGCTCATCCAGCGCATAGAACACTTCTTTGCCCAGATCGATACGGTATAAAGGCGGCATTGCCACATACACATGACCGCCACGCACCAGGGAGCGGAAGTGACGGACAAACAGCGCGCACAACAAGGTGGCGATGTGTAAGCCGTCGGAGTCCGCATCCGCCAGGATACAGATTTTGCCGTAACGCAGTTGCGTCAGATCTTCACTGTCCGGATCGATACCGATCGCCACAGAAATATCGTGCACTTCCTGCGAGGCCAGCACTTCATCAGAAGAGACTTCCCACGTGTTGAGGATCTTACCTTTGAGCGGCATGATCGCCTGATATTCACGATCACGCGCCTGTTTGGCAGAACCGCCTGCGGAATCCCCTTCCACCAGGAACAATTCTGTCATGTTCAGATCTTGTGACGTGCAGTCAGCCAGTTTGCCCGGCAGCGCAGGGCCGCTGGTCAGTTTCTTACGCACAACTTTTTTTGCGGCACGCAGACGGCGCTGGGCACTGGAAATGCACAGTTCCGCCAGCTGTTCTGCCGCCTGAACGTTCTGGTTCAGCCACAGGCTGAAGGCATCTTTCACCACACCGGAAACGAAGGCCGCGCACTGACGCGAAGACAGACGTTCTTTGGTCTGGCCGGCAAATTGCGGATCCTGCATTTTTACCGACAGCACATACGCACAACGTTCCCAGATATCTTCTGCAGAAAGCTTGACGCCGCGTGGCAGAATATTGCGGTATTCGCAGAACTCACGCATGGCATCGAGCAGGCCCTGGCGCAGACCGTTAACATGTGTACCGCCCTGCATGGTTGGGATCAGGTTGACGTAGCTTTCGGTCAGCAATTCACCGCCTTCCGGCAGCCATAACAGCGCCCAGTCGACAGCTTCAGTATCACCGGCAAAATTACCGACGAACGCTTTTTCAGGCAGAGTAATCAGGCCGTTGACCGCTTCCATCAGGTAATCAGTCAGACCATCGTCATAACACCAGCGTTGCTCGGTGTTATTCACTTTGTCTTTGAACAGGATTTCTACGCCAGGACACAGTACGGCCTTCGCTTTCAGCAAATGGCTGAGGCGGCTGACCGAAAAACGCGGGCTGTCGAAAAAGCTGCCGTCAGGCCAGAAATGAACGCTGGTTCCGGTGTTGCGTTTGCCGCAGGTACCGGTAACGTGCAGATCCTGCACTTTATCGCCATTTTCAAACGCCATTTCATACACTTCGCCACCGCGTTTTACCGCCACTTCGACGCGTTTTGATAAGGCGTTAACCACCGAAATCCCCACGCCATGCAGGCCGCCGGAGAACTGGTAATTTTTGTTGGAGAATTTACCGCCCGCGTGCAGACGGCAGAAGATCAGTTCGACCGCCGGAACGCCTTCTTCCGCGTGGATATCCACCGGCATGCCGCGACCGTCATCAATGACTTCGAGAGACTGGTCTTCGTGAAGGATCACTTCGATGCGTTTGGCGTGGCCAGCTAATGCTTCATCCACGCTGTTATCAATAACTTCCTGGCCGAGATGGTTTGGCCGGGTTGTATCGGTGTACATGCCCGGACGGCGGCGCACCGGTTCGAGTCCGCTGAGGACCTCTATGGAATCCGCGTTATAAGTTGATTGGCTCATCGTTGATTATTCGTGGCTCATAGGTTTGTGGGCTAACGATACAGTATGTGGGCGGGTGGAAGCTCTGGCAGCAAGCAGACGCTATAAATCCGGGGGAAAAAGTCACCCTGACGATGTTAGTCTGCGGCCAGTTCCAGGAAATCTACAATCGGCGAAAAATAGCGTTCAAAGCCGACAAATGCATGATTCCCCTCGGGTTCGACCGTCTGGCGACAGGTGGTGTAGTACGCCACAGCCTGACGGTAATCGAGAATTTCATCGCCCGTTTGTTGCAGTAACCAGAGTAAATCCGGCGACTCCAGCGGTTCGACCTGCATGACTTTCAGATCGTAAACGTGGCGTGACTCTAACACATATTGCTGGCCGGTGTAGGGGTTCTCGTTTTGTCCCAGGAAGTCGATCAGCAGCTCATACGGCTTCACGGCGGGGTTCACCACCACAGCCGGCACGGCAAAACATTGCGACAACCAGGTAGCGTAATAGCCGCCCAGCGATGAGCCGACAATCCCCAGTTTTTTACCTGCATTGCTGATCACCAGACTCTCGAGTTCTTCGGCAGCCTCGGCCGGATAAGGCGGTAATTGCGGGATAACCATATCGATATGGGGATGATTAACCGCCAGCCAGTTTTTTAACGCCGTGGCTTTCGCCGAGTTGGGAGAACTGTTGAATCCGTGCAGGTAAAGTAAGGTGTTCATTCGTAGCCGTCCGACTCCGTGTCAGGATGAAACTCATTGGTTTCCAGACGGAAGACTTCAGTCTCCACACGGCCATCCGGATACAAATCAAGGTAGCGCCAGCCCGGCGCAACGGTATCAATCGTGAAATTGGTGCAATGCGGTTTGAACTGTACGCAGGTTGACGGCGTGGCGTAAAGACGGCGGCCATACCAGTCGAGATCCAGCTCCTGATGAATATGTCCGCACAAAAGCGTATTCACTTTCGGGTAATTTACCAGGGTGTTCGCCAGCATATGCGCATTGCGCAGGCTGTGCTGATCGAGCCATGTGCAGCCAGAAGGCAGCGGATGATGATGTAACATCAGCAGAGTGAAACGATCGGGGTACGCATTCAGACAGCGCTCCATCCATTCCAGCTGATATTCACTCAGCTCGCCATGCGGCACACCGAACACCTGCGTATCAAGCAGGATAATTTGCCAGTGCTCGCCGAGCAGAACGTGTTTAGAAGGACTGATCCCCGCATCCTGCAAGGCATTGACCATGGCAGGCTGGAAATCATGATTGCCCGGCAGCCAGACGCAGGGCGCTGTCAGCTCGCTGATGCCGCGGGCAAACTGATGGTAGGCTTCCACCGACTGATCCTGTGCCAGGTCACCTGTTGCCGCGATAATATCGACTTCACGCTGCTGCGCTTTGATGGCGTCCAGCACCGCGCGATAGCTGTTAAACGTATTCACGCCTAACAACGTTTCATCTTCACCGGCAAAAAGATGGGTATCAGTAATCTGTAGAATCCTGACTTTGGCCCCATTCACCAAAGGCAGTGTAAACAGGCTTTCCAAATCGTTTCCTTTGTTGTTGAAGTCTGTCTAACAAACCGGAACTGCCATCGCTCCGTGCGCAAGGCAATAACGCAGCCAATCCGCAAGGAACTGGTTAATTTGATGCTTTTCATCACGCTGATGCAACTTTTTATTCGGATAATCATAGCGTGCTTTAAAGCGAAAGATCTGCTGACTCGCACACACTTCGGCCACCATCGCATCATGGTACAGGCGAACGGTGAGCGAAGGCAGGCTCCAGTAACTCACCGCCGGTGCGGTCTGTTTGATTTCTATCAGGGATGTGTAACGCGTTGATTCGAGGATCGTCAGGCAATACGTTGCGCTACTCACCTGATATGCCACAGTTTCACCAGGTTCATCGGTACGTGGCATCAAACGGCGCAATTGTGCAAAATTGGTTTCGCACAATCTCATCATTTCAGGGAAATCAGGGGTATAGCGCTTAATCATTAGTTGGCCCACTCTTTTCTCAGGGATTCATGGTGCAGCTGCAGCCATTGCAGGGCAATCACTGACGCCGCATTGTCTATCGCTCCTTCTTCCACCCAGCGGTAAGCCTGTTCACGGCTGACCACATGTACCCGGATGTCTTCATTCTCTGCTTCCAGACCGTGAATTCCTTCTGCCGTCGTGGCATCGACTTCACCGACCATAATGGAAAGACGCTCGCTGGTTCCGCCCGGACTTGCCAGGTAATTCACAGCCGGTTTGCAGCGTTTCACCACAATGTTCGCTTCCTCGAGTGCTTCGCGGCGGGCAACATCTTCAACTGTCTCGCCTTCTTCAATGATACCGGCGACCATCTCCAGAAGCCAAGGAGTATCACTGGAATCCAAAGCCGGGATGCGGATCTGTTCGATCAGCACGACTTCATCCCTTTTCGGATCATAAGGTAATAATACGGCGGCATGACCGCGCTCAAAGACTTCACGGACGACTTCGCCGCTCATTTCCCCATTAAACAGCCGATGGCGAAACCGATATGCAATAATAGAAAAAAAACCTTTATATCGCGTCTCACGTGCAATAATTTCTACATCATCTTTGCCGAAAGTAACCGGTGACCGTTTAAATGAAGACATGGAATGTTTCCTTATCCCTCATAAAGGTAATTTATCGCCCTTTGAGGTCAATTTGATGAAAATGCGTTAATAATAATCAAGGTTGTTTGTGATAGATTTAGGCTCATTCACTCGGGAAGGCACGTTAAGCCAACCGCCCCGCTAGCCTGACTCTGCTAGAATCCGCGTCTATTGGTTAATTTGACTGCGCCACCATACATAACAACATTGCTGCACAACAAGGAATGCAAATGAAGAAACTGCTCCCCCTTCTCATCGGACTCAGCCTGGGCGGCTTTAGTACGATAAGCCAGGCCGAAAACCTGATGCAGGTCTATCAGCAAGCCAGGACAAGTAACCCGGACCTGCGCAAATCTGCTGCTGACCGGGATGCTGCATTCGAAAAAATTAACGAAAGCCGCAGTCCTTTATTACCGCAACTCGGATTAGGTGCGGATTACAATTATACCAATGGCTACCGTGATGCGAATGGCGTTAACAGCGATGTTGGCAGCGCCAGCCTGCAATTAACGCAGACCATCTTTGATATGTCAAAATGGCGCGCCCTGACGCTGCAGGAAAAAACTGCCGGTATTCAGGATGTGTCTTATCAGACTGATCAACAATCACTGATCCTGAATTCCGCAACGGCTTATTTCAACGTCCTGAGTGCGATCGATTCACTCTCGTATACCGAAGCGCAGAAACAGGCTATTTACCGTCAGTTGGATCAAACCACTCAACGTTTTAACGTGGGCCTGGTGGCTATTACCGACGTGCAGAACGCCCGTTCACAATACGACACCGTATTGGCAAACGAAGTGACTGCCCGTAATAACCTGGATAACGCGCTGGAATCCCTGCGTCAGGTTACCGGTATGTATTATCCGCAACTGTCTTCCCTGAATGTCGACAACTTCAACACCACGCGTCCGCAACCGGTCGCCACGCTGTTGAAAGAAGCAGAAAGTCGTAACCTGAGCTTGCTGTCTGCGCGTCTGTCACAGGATCTGGCACGTGAGCAAATCCGCTATGCGGAAACCGGCCACATGCCAACGGTTGATCTGACGGCCTCTACCGGCATCAGCAATACCAAATACCACGGCGACAAAACCGGCGGTTCTTCAAGCTATCAGGATGCTGACGCAGGCCAGAACAAAATTGGTCTGAGCTTCTCCCTGCCATTGTACAGCGGCGGTTCTGTCACCTCTCAGGTGAAACAGGCGCAGTATAATTTCGTGGGTGCCAGCGAACAGCTTGAAAGCGCACACCGCAGCGTCGTGCAAACCGTTCGGTCTTCCTTCAACAACATCTCTGCCTCGATCAGCAGCATCAACGCCTATAAACAAGCCGTTGTTTCTGCACAGAGTTCTTTAGATGCGATGGAAGCCGGTTACCAGGTCGGTACCCGTACCATCGTTGATGTGCTGGATGCCACCACCACGCTGTACAACGCCAAACAACAACTTTCCAGCGCACGTTACACGTACCTGATTAATCAGCTGAACATTAAATCAGCGCTGGGTACGCTGAACGAAAGCGACCTGCTGGCACTGAACGGTGCTTTGGGTAAACCTGTTCCGACAGCCCCCGATCAGGTTGCGCCAGAAACGCCAGATCAGGATGCCGCTGCAGACGGTTACGGCAACAAAACCGCGGCTGCACCTGCACCACGCGTTCAACAAGCCAGCGCATCCACAGCAACGACCACACCGAAGAAAAGCGGCAATCCTTTCCAGAACTGATACGGAAAAGTTTCCCTGCGTTTCGACTAAGGCAGCCTGAAAAGGCTGCTTTTTTTTGCCTGTGTCACGCCGCTCTGTAAAGTCTCGTAACAATTGCCTGTCGCTGCTTTAACAATCAGCCGCTTTCCCCTATTCTTAGGCCCTACTGGGAAAGGGCAAAAAAGCCCTACACATGGGATAAGAACGATGAAACGGACACAACGCGTTAACCTGGCTACCTTCCGTAAATCATGGCGTAGCTCTCGAATCACTCCTGTCGCTCTGGCAGTCAGCGCAGTCTTTATGCTGGCCGGCTGCGAGAAAACCGACGAAACCGTTTCTCTGTATCAGAACGCTGATGACTGCTCGAAAGCCAATCCTTCCGGCAGCGCGCAATGTGTCGCAGCGTATGATGCAGCGAAACAGGAAGCGGCTAAAACCGCACCAAAATATGCCAGCCGCGAAGACTGTATCGCTGAATTCGGCGAAGGCCAGTGTACTCAGGCTCCGGCACAGTCTGGCGTCGCGACGGCTGAAAACCAGAGCAGCGGTGGCAGCATGTGGATGCCGCTGATGGCAGGTTACATGATGGGCCGCATGATGAGCGGTGGCGGTTACGCGCAACAGCCATTATTCAGCTCAAAAAACCCGGCCAGCCCGGCGAACGGTAAATTCGTCGATGCGACCGGTAAAAACTACGGCCCGGCAACTGCGGGCGGCCGGACCATGAACGTTCCGAGAACGGCGATGGCCCCTAAACCTGCCGTGACCAACACCATCACCCGTGGCGGTTTTGGCGACAGCGTGGCAAAACAAACGTCGATGCAACGCAGCTCTTCTGCCACGTCACGCAGCCCTGGCCGCAGCATGGGTGGCTAAGAGACTCTGATGAAACGTTTAGCCATTAACGAGCGCCCGGACTGGCGCGAAAAAGCCACGGAGTTTGGCTTCAACTTCCACACCATGTATGGCGAACCCTACTGGTGTGAAGATGCTTATTACCAGTTCACGCTGGCGCAGATCGAAGAGATCGAAGACGCGACGGCGGAGATTCATCAGATGTGCCTGAAGGTCGTTGAGCGCGTGGTGAATGACGACAAACTGATGGCGAAATTCCAGATCCCAAAACATGTCTGGGAATTTGTCCGCAGTTCATGGCGCACGCAACAGCCTTCGCTGTATTCACGTCTGGATCTGGCCTATGACGGCGTCAATCCGCCGAAGCTGCTGGAAAATAACGCCGATACGCCGACGTCTTTGTATGAAGCCGCTTTCTTCCAGTGGCTATGGCTTGAAGATCAGATAGCTGCAGGCAATTTGTCGCAAGACGCTGATCAGTACAACAGTCTGCAGGAAAAGCTGATTGAGCGTTTTGCCGAGCTGAAAAATCAGCATGGTTTCTCGTTGCTGCACATCGCCTGCTGTCAGGACACTGAAGAAGATCGCGGTACGGTGCAATATTTGCAGGACTGCGCGCTGGAAGCAGAACTGGCCAGCGAATTCCTGTTTATCGAGGAAATCGGGCTGGGAGAACGCGGACAATTCACCGATACGCAGGATCAGGTGATTTCGAATCTGTTCAAGCTGTATCCGTGGGAATTCATGTTCCGCGAAGTCTTCGCGACCAAACTGGAAGATGCCGGTGTTCGCTGGCTGGAACCGGCCTGGAAAGCCATTCTGTCGAATAAAGCCTTGTTACCGCTGTTGTGGGAAATGTTCCCGGATCACCCGAATCTGTTACCGGCTTATTTTGCCGAAGACCCGCATCCGGAACTGGATCACTACGTGGTGAAGCCGCTGTTTTCCCGCGAAGGCGCGAACATTAAAGTCATCGAGAAAGGCCAGGAAGTGGCCCGCGTTGATGGCCCGTATGGCGCGGAAGGCATGATCGTGCAGCAGTTCCATCCGCTGCCGGTGTTTGAAGGCAGTTACACGCTGATCGGCAGCTGGCTGGTCAACGATCAACCTTGCGGGATCGGCATCCGCGAAGATAAAGCACTGATCACCCAGGATCTGTCACGTTTCTATCCGCATACTATTGTCGGATAAAAAAACTAAAAAAGGATAATGAATAAATTCATTATCCTTTTTATTCGCCAAATTAACCTACCTGAACGGAAAGCATCGAAAGCGATCCCATTACGATCCCGTCCGTTGGCTGCGTGATTGGCTCAGCACCATCCCACGCCCCTAAAACGTACAGTAATGGCAGATAGTGATCCGGAGACGGATTGGATAACGCGCCGCCTTCGTGCTCCATAAATTTCACCAGAGGATGATCTTTCGCCTCACCTTTCCAGTTCAGATTATCTTTCACATATGTCTCGAAAGATGTCGCCCACGGATAAGCTTCGGCGTTACCGTCCCATTTTACCATCCGCAGGTTGTGGACTACGTTACCGCTGGCGACAATCATTACCCCTTCGTCACGTAAAGCCGCGAGCTTCTTGCCTAATTCATAATGGAATTCAGTGGGTTGCGTGCCATCAATGCTCAGCTGGATCACCGGAATATCCGCGTCAGGATACATCTTGATCAGCACACCCCAGGTACCGTGGTCGAAGCCCCACTCGTGGGTATCGGAAATCACATTCACCGGGCTGAGTAATTCCTGAACACGTTTTGCCAGCGCCGGTGAACCGGGTGCCGGATAGCGCTTATCAAAAAGCGCCTGCGGGAACCCTCCAAAGTCATGAATGGTGCGCGGATTCTCCATTGCCGTTACTGCAGTGCCGCGCGTGAACCAGTGCGCTGACACGGCCAGAATCGCTTTTGGACGCGGTAATGTTTCGCCCAGCGCATGCCAGGCACGGGTATACATATTGTCCTCCAGCACGTTCATCGGGCTGCCGTGGCCTAAGAAAAGTGCGGGCATACGTTGAGTCGTCATCATGAATTCCTTACCGCAAGATAAAAGAGAGCAGCCAGTGAGTCACCTGCCGCGTGATGACCATACGGTACTCTTTTTGATTACCGCTGACAGCCGGATAACCATGAAGGAGATATTCAATAAATTTGATGAAAAAAATCAAAGAAGGCAGAAGGAGTCTATTTTGCAAAGACCCATTTTGGCAATAAAAAGCAAAAAGGCCGCATAAGCGGCCTTTTCTGTTACGCACAACCCGTTACTTAGCTTGCCTGACGGGTCTGCGCCTGACGATAGGCCACCAGATCGGCGATGGTCACTACCGGCATATTATGCCGACGGGCAAAGACAATAACTTCAGGCGCATGCGCCATACTGCCGTCGTCATTAGTCAGTTCACACAGCACGCCGAAAGGCTTCAGGCCTGCCAGCGTCGCCAGATCAACCGACGCTTCAGTGTGACCGCCTCGGGACAGCACACCACCGGCCTGCGCGCGCAGCGGGAAGATATGCCCCGGACGATTCAGGTCAGAAGGTTTCGCGCCATCTTTAATGGCTGCACGAATAGTGGTGATACGGTCGGCAGCAGAAACACCGGTAGTCACACCTTCAACCGCTTCAATAGTCACGGTAAATGGCGTCTGGAACGGGCTGGAGTTGTTCTCAACCATCATTGGTAAATCCAGCTTTTTACGGCTGTCTTCGTTCATGGTCAGGCAAACAATACCGCTGCCGTGGCGAATGGTCAGTGCCATTTGCTCAACGGTCATGTTTTCAGCGGCAAAGATTAAATCGCCTTCGTTTTCACGATCTTCGTCATCCAGCACCAACACACCCACGCCGTTACGCATGGCGTCAATAGCACGCTCAACGCGTTCAGCTGATGTACCGAATTCGGAAAGTAGGGTCTGATTCATGGTAAAAATAACCTCATGTTCTGTATGTGGATTACCAGAATCAGGGCGTCTTGAGGAGGCTAGCTGCAGCCGCCAGATGGCGTGCTACAGTTATAAAAAATAACGCAGCGGGCAATATTTGCCCGGCTTGAATCGTTACTCTCTCCCATCCGGACTTTAACCGTCGGCCCCGGAATTACACCGGATCTGCTGACCTCTAACCCCGAAGGATTGAGCGCTCGCGGGCTTCCACATGGAAGGGATTATGATCCTTCCGATATTCCGTGGTTTACCGCCGGTGGGGACTTTCACCCCGCCCTGAGAATAAGCAAAACAACTATAGCGCCAATAAATGAGCAGAGCAATCCTGTGGTTTGTCCAATTAGTGCCCCTGAAGGTTTATAGAAACAGCATCAGCGATTACACTAAGGAAAAGCACCTCCTTCGAGAAAAGGAAATAACATGATTGACCCGAAAAAAATTGAACAAATTGCCCGCCAGGTTCACGAATCTATGCCTAAAGGGATCCGTGAGTTTGGTGAAGATGCCGAAAAGAAAATCCGTCAGGTATTGCAGGCGCAGTTCAGCCGCATGGATTTAGTCAATCGCGAAGAGTTTGACGTTCAGACCCAGGTTTTACTGCGTACCCGTGAAAAACTGGCTGTACTGGAACAACGTCTTGCTGCGCTGGAAGGCAAGCTGACTGAAGCGGAAAAGCCGCAAGATCCGGCCTGATTATTGCGAATGATATCATCAGAAAAGGCCTGCTCAGCAGGCCTTTTTGCTGTGCGAAATCGGCGTTACCGTACATGAAGTACCGTTGTGGCGCGTGGCAATAACAGCCACAATCCTGCAAACACCACGACTGCATACAGCGCTTTCCAGCCGACCATCGCCAGCAATCCGCAGCACAATACAGCGCCCAGCATCGCCATCCATTTCGAGCGTCCTGCCAGGATCCGGATCCCCGCCAGCATACATAACAGATAAATCAGGATGAAAATCCCATTGCCGTAAGTGATTAGCGCGCCGAGCGGCAGGTGCAGCCAGTAAATCAGTAACGTAAACAACGCGCAGCAGCCCACCACTAAATTCAGCGCGGGCACCGGCACTTGCTGAGCGGAAAGCTGTGCGAGTTTACTTTGCGGCTTGAGCTGAGCCTGTGACCACACCAGCCGGGCGAAACTCTGGGTATAAATATTCACGCTGGCAAAACACGCCAGATAGCCAATAATGCAGGCGATCCACAACGCTTTTTGTCCGAAGAGCTGCACGACGATACCCGGCAATGATGCGCCTGCTTCCCGCCCTTCTCCCCAGGCATGGAATTTCAGCACCGCTACCGTACATCCCCAGTAAACGGCACCAGCCACCAGCATGCCGATCAACAACGCGCGCGGGAAATCCCGTTCCGGATGACGGAATTCGGTCGCCAGATGCGCGAAAGCCTCAAGTCCGACAAAACACCAAAACATCACCGCCAGCGCGTCAAACAGGTTCGATGGTGAGACGTCACGCACCGAAGGCAGCGGAATTTCAGGCAGAGAAATATCCCCTTTCCACCAGATTGCCACCACCAGCGCGATCACCAGACAAGCGATTAGCGTTTGAATATTGGCACTGGACCCGGCACTGCGTGTGCCGAGGAACCAGATAACAAACAGCGTACCCAACTGCACCAGCAGCAGGTTTATGCTGCTCCAGCCAAAGGCGGCCTGCCAGAAACCGGCAGCAATATGCAATGCGGCGGGCAATCCGACCGGAATAACTGACAGGAATAACCAACCGGTGACCCGCGCCATATGCGGCCCGAAAGCTTTGCCGACAAAATGCGCTGCACCGCCCGCGCTGGGGAAATGCCGCCCAAGCGCAGCAAACCCGATGGCTATCGGAAACACCAGCAGGATCAGCACCGGCCACGCCCACAGGCTGTCGTTTTGTGCCAGCTGAGCCGCCAGTGCAGGCACCGCAAAGACACCAGTCCCCAGTAATGAGGTTGAAAGCAGCCCGACGCCCTGCGCCAGACTCAGTTCCTGTTTTAATCCGCTCACAACAGAGCCACTTCCGTTTTGCGTTATTGATTGAAAAATCAAAAAGAAAAGGGCTTATCAGATAAGCCCTTCAGTGCAGATAACATGATCTTCGCCGAGGAAATCAGTCCTGCGCTTTGATCTGATTGATGATTTTGGTAGTGGACAAACCATCTTCAAAATTCAGCACACGGACTTCGCCGCCATTCGCCCAGACTTCCTGACAACCGGCGATTTGCTCAGGCTTATAGTCGCCACCTTTCACCAGCAGATCAGGCAAGATCCCGGCGATCAAACGCTGCGGCGTGTCTTCATCAAAAGAAACCACCCAGTCCACGGCACCCAGTGCGCCCAGCACGATCATGCGGTTTTGCAGCGCGTTTACGGGACGGGTTTCGCCTTTCAGGCGTTTGGTCGAAGCATCGCTGTTAACGGCGACAATCAGACGGTCGCCCAGTTTGCGGGCGTTTGCCAGGTAAGAAACGTGTCCGGCATGCAGAATGTCAAAGATGCCGTTGGTCATTACGACTTTCTCGCCGCGCTGACGCGCCATCGCCACGGCGGCTTTTAGCTGTTCTTCGTTCATCACGCCAAAACCAACGTCTGAACGCCCGCCGATCGCATTTTCCAGTTCAACCGGCGAAACGGTTGAGGTGCCGAGTTTACCCACCACCACACCGGCGGCGGCGTTCGCCAGGAAGCAGGATTCTTCCAGCGTATTACCGGCGGCCAGCGCAGCGGCCAGCGTACCGATCACCGTGTCACCGGCACCGGTCACGTCATACACTTCCTGCGCCTGCGTTGGCATATGGAATGGCGCTTTGCCTGGCTGTAACAAGGTCATGCCGTGTTCAGAACGGGTGACCAGAAGCGCGGAAAGTTCGAAATCAGCGATCAGTTGCATACCACGGGCGACAATTTCATCTTCGTTTTTGCAACGACCGACAACGGCTTCGAATTCGGACAGATTTGGTGTCAGTAAAGTCGCACCACGGTAACGTTCGAAATCAGATCCTTTAGGATCAACCAGCACCGGTACGCCAGCTTTTCTCGCCAGCTGGATCATTTTCTGCACTTCAGTCAGTGCACCTTTGGCGTAGTCTGACAGCACCAGTGCGCCACTTTGTGGTAAAGCTTGTTCGATTTTGGTCAGCATCGGCTGGAGATCAACACCTTCAAAACCTTCTTCAAAGTCGAGGCGGATCAGTTGCTGGTTACGGGACAATATACGCAGCTTAGTGATGGTCGGATGCGTGGATAACGCCACGAAATCGCAGTTTACTTTCACTTCCGCCAGACGCTCACTCAGGGCACGGGCGGCATCGTCAACGCCGGTCAGACCGATCAGACGCGAAGAAGCACCGAGAGACGAAATGTTCATCGCCACGTTTGCCGCGCCGCCAGGACGTTCCTCGATGGTATTGACCTTCACCACCGGCACCGGCGCTTCCGGTGAAATACGATTGGTCGGGCCATACCAGTAGCGGTCTAACATTACGTCACCGACAACCAGCACACCCGCGCGGTGAAAATCAGGCAAAGTCACTTTCATCCCAAGACTCCAAAACAGATAAATCAAATCGGGTAAACACAATGCGCCGGATAATATCACAAGCGCCTGTTACCCGAATAAAAACCCTCAGCCCAGCCAGTTCGCCCAGCTGGCGCGGATTTGCGCGCGCTCCGCCGCAAAACTGTCTGCGGCCACTTTCCCGCTGTGCTCCTGCAAAGCGAGGTGATGAATTTCATCGCGCAGCGTGACATAAGCCTGCGTCAGATTTCGAGCCTCTTCTTCCGGCATGATGTCGTGTTGCGCCATCAGCTCAAAAATCCTCACATTATCGGACCAGCGCGTCAGCTTCGGCTCATCATGCGCGAAACGCAGAACCAGATATTGTGCAATGAATTCAATATCCGTAATGCCACCCGGATCCGCTTTCAGATCGAACTCGTCGGCTTTTTTACTGCCCAGATGGGCATACATTTTCTCGCGCATTTCACGGACCTCCTTACGCAGTCCTTCACCATCGCGCTGGCGGCAAAGAATGTCGCGACGCGTGGCATTAAATTGCTGCGTCAGTTGCGGATCACCGTAAACCACGCGCGCGCGAACCAGCGCCTGATGCTCCCATGTCCAGGCTTCATTGGCCTGATAATCGGCAAAAGCTTCGATGGTGCTGACCAGCATGCCGGAGGCACCGGAAGGTCGCAGACGCGGGTCAACCTCATAAAGAATACCTGACGACGTACGGGTGCTGAATAAATGCATGATGCGCTGCGCCAGCCGCAGATAAAACTGACGCCCGTCGATGCTGCGTTCGCCATCGGTCATTACCTCCGGCGCACAGTCGAGCAGGAAGACCAGATCCAGATCCGAGCTGTAACCCAGCTCCCAGCCACCGAGTTTTCCGTAACCGACCACGGCAAAACCGCGCCCTTCACGGTGCTGAAGATGCGCTGGCTGACCGTATTTTACGACCATCTGTTCCCACGCCTGTTGCACCACAACGTCGAGAATGGCCTCCGCAAGGTAGGTTAAATGGTCACTGACTTTCATCACCGGCAATGCGCCGGAAATATCCCCGGCTGCGATGCGCAGATGCTGTGCCTGCTTAAACTGACGTACCGCCTCAAGCTGTTGTTCTTCGTCTTCCGTCGGCACCCGCATCAGATACTGGCGCAGTTCGTCGCGGTACTCACCCGGCTCCACCGGCTGGTAAAGCGTGCGTGTGTCGAGCAGTTCATCAAGCAATAAAGGATGGCGGGCGAGTTGGCTCGCGACCATCGGTGAAGCGGCGCACAGGCGGATTAACTGTTTGAGCGCACCGGGGTATTCCACCAGCAGCTCGATATACGTCGTACGTGTGACGATATTGAGCAGCAACTGCATCAGGCGCTGTAACGTCACATCGGCATTTTTATAGGTGCAGACCTGCGCCAGCAAACGCGGCATCAGCAAATCCAGCTGGTCGCGGCCACGCGGCCCGATCGTGCGTTTATCTACATCACGGCGGAAATCGGCAATCTGATATAAAACATGCCGTTGCGCGTTTTCGTCAAGTTGCGGCACCAGTGGCGCCAGTTCGGCAGGCTCAAGCGCATCAATCCATAAACTGCTGAACTGGGAGAGTTGCACATCATCTTCAGCATCTGGCGTGTCATCACCAATCAGCTCGTTAAACACCGAGCGCACGGCCTGCATGTGAGCATTCACTGCATCCAGAAGCTGCGGCCAGCCGGCATAATTCATCCCCCACGCCAGACGTGCCTGATTCAGTTCATCTGACGGTAAGGTTTGTGTTTGCTCGTCCGCTATTGCCTGCAACAGATTTTCCAGACGGCGCAGGAACAGATAGCTGTTACGCAACTGCAACACCTGTTCTACCGGCAACAGCCCCAGATTTTCCAGCGCCTGAAGCGTTGGCAGCAACGCACGCTGCTGCAATGCCGGTTCGCGCCCGCCACGGATCAGCTGGAATACCTGCACGATAAATTCAATCTCACGGATACCGCCTGCGCCGAGTTTGATGTTGTCTTTCAGACCCCGGCGGCGAACTTCACGAGCGATCATGCCTTTCATGTTACGCAGGGACTGGATCACACTGAAATCGATATAACGGCGGAAGACAAATGGCATCAGCATTTTGCGCAATTCCTGACTGCTGATGTCCTCCGCGCCGCCCATCAGACGCGCTTTCACCATCGCGTAACGCTCCCAGTCACGCCCCTGTTCCTGATAATAATCCTCCAGTGCCGGGAAGCTCATCACCAGCGGGCCGCTGTCGCCGAACGGGCGCAAACGCATGTCCACGCGATATACAAAACCGTCGATAGTGGGCTGATCCAGCACTTTGATCAGCCGCTGGCCGAGACGGGTGAAAAACTGCGCATTATCCAGTTCACGCCGCCCGCCGCGGGTCTGACCATTTTCCGGATAAGCAAAAATCAGATCGATATCCGAGGAGAAATTCAGCTCGCCGCCGCCCAGTTTACCCATCCCGAGGATCAGCATTCTTTGCGGTTCGCCAGCAGCATTGACCGGCGTACCAAACTCGCGACAGCAAGCGTCGTAAAGCCAGCCGCGGGCGCTGACAATCAATAATTCCGCCAGTTCACTCAACTGGTGAAGCGTGTCTTTCGCTTCACTGGTTTGCGCGGACTGCGACCACGCAATGCGGGTCAGAATGCGACGACGAAACAAACGTAACGCTTTCATCAGCCCGGCTTCGTCAGCCACCTGTGTCAGCGATTCCTCCAGCCACTGGCGGTAAAGTTGCCACTCCTGCGCCTGAGGGGGATTTTGGTCAATTTCATGCCACCACTGCGGAAAAGCCAGCAAACTGTCCGTTACGAATTCACTGCTGCTCAGCACGGCCAGTTGCGCATCATCGGGAAGGGGCAGGTTTTCAGGATGTTCACGCCAGCGTTCAAGCAAACTCTGCGCATGGCTTTGCAAAACAGAAGAAAGTGGCAACATGAAGTCAGATTCCTTGCAAAAAAAAGCCCGGGCAATTTGCCCAGGCTTATCAGTCAATTAACGAGGTTGTCCGTTTAACCAGAAAGCATCCATCATCACCGCGTGAGAACGGGCCGAATCCTCCCAGGCGTGTTGCTGCTGAACGATGGCCTGTTGCAGATCGGCCCAGCCGGCAATATACGCGGCAACGTCTTTTTCAGGGTAAGCACCGGCCAGCAAATGGAAGGTAATGATCTGGCGTTTAAGGCGCGCCAGTTGGTCACGATAACCTTCTTCCGTCAGCGGCTGTGCAAAGGCTTCTTTCAGATCGGCGGCAGTGCGGCCGAGCATGATGTCAGCAAAGCGCTTGAAGGAACCGTCCATTTTTTTCGCAGATTTATCATCAATAAACGGCGCCCAGCCTGATGTTGCCAGCCAGGAAGTAAGCACTAACTTGCATTTCAGATATGCCGCGCTGTAACAGATTTCCTGTGCATCCGCCGATTTCTGTTCCAGAACCGGCACCAGATCAGTAAGTAAGGTACGCAGCTCAGAAGAGGCTTTACGCGGCACGAGTCCGCCGAACAGCACCAGAACCTGACGCACCGTTTCCACGGCCTGCAACACAGTCAGGCGCGCAGTTTTGTCGCCGCGAACCCACAATTCTTCATGATATTGCCAGTGATCCAGCGCCAGTTCGAACATCGCAGACATAGCCTGCTCAACCGTAGCTTTCGGTTTCGCTTTAAACACCGGCAGCGGTTTGATGTCACGGGCAGGATTGCCCTTTGCAAGATGATAACCACGAGCCGCCTTGCTGAAACCACCCTGCCGCAAGCCGCCGTGCGCGCCAATTTCAGCCGCCAGCGCCAGTAAATCAGCGGTGTTACCTTTTTTCAGCTCAAGTTCAATTTCAGCCAGTGGTTCGTTTAATTCGCCAGCCACCACTTCGCCCTGATCTAACCCAAGTTCAATCTCGCTTTCGCCGTAAGTGATCACCCACTTCTCGCGGGTGAAATCCGTGCGGAAGAGCGGAGCGAGTTCTTTCTGCAATGCAGCGGGTTTGCACCCTTCCGGCCAGATATCTTTCGGGAACGCGCTCAGTTTCAACACCGGCTTTTTCAGCTCAACGTTGTATTCAGGGCGCTGATGTAAACCCCCCACCACTTTGCCACCGATTTTGATGGTCATTTCATACTGATCGTCAAAACCACGGATCCGCAGACCCATGTCATGCGAACGTAAATAGTTTTCCGCAGTCTCAAAATAGATGTTGGTCAGTTTCGAAGGCGCGGTGTGCTCGCTGTTAAAACCAGCGAGTTGCGAAGGTAATTCGGCGATTGCGGCCGGGGTGGCGATAAATTTTAATTCTATTTCTACGGTCATATGAGTCTTCACACCGATTCTTTGCTGCCAAAAGGGATTAACGCGTCGCTGCCAATTCTATCATAAGCACAGCGCGCAAGCCGCATGTTGCGGGATTGTAAGATAGTTCTCATTCCGGTTTATACATTGCGTCGTCACACTGTTGCCCTTACTATCGGTCTCCAACTTTTAGTACTTATATGAGTGCAATGGCCGGACAGTGGCGGTTGCCAGAAGACGTATCCTGATAAAACGGATCCACACTTCACGTTCCCTAAATTCACAAAGAAACGATGAAATAATGCAGAAATTACGCCTAATTGGTTTCGCTTTGCTTGGTTTAAGCATGACATGGGGCGCTCACGCTGATGAGAAGCGCTATATCTCCGACGATTTGATTACCTATATCCACAGTGGTCCAGGTAATCAGTATCGCATCGTTGGCACCCTGAATGCCGGTGAAGAAGTCACCCTGCGCAGTGTCAACGACAGCACGAAATACGGTGAGATTGTTGATTCAAAAGGTAAAACAGCCTGGATCCCGCTTGATCAGTTAAGCAATGTGCCGAGCTTGCGTACCCGCGTTCCGGATCTGGAACAACAGGTGAAAACGCTGACCGACAAGCTGACCAATATTGATTCCAGCTGGAACCAGCGCACGGCAGAAATGCAGGCCAAAGTCTCTTCCAGTGACGGCATCATCAACGGCCTGAAGAAAGAAAATCAGGATTTGAAAAATCAGCTGATCGTGGCGAAGAAGAAGGTTGACGCGGTCAATGTGCAGCTCGACGACAAACAAAGAACCATTATTTTACAATGGTTTATGTATGGCGGCGGTGTCGCGGGTGTCGGTCTGGTGCTGGGTCTGCTGTTGCCACATCTCATCCCACGTCGCAGGAAAAAAGATCGCTGGATGAGCTGACAGCTCAGCATCCTGATCGTTTCCCTAAGGCACTTCGGTGCCTTTTCGTGTTTCCATCAGTCAGGAAATCTTCAGCGCAACTTTGCTATGATGAAGACAGAGTCCTTTGGCTAATTTCAGGAGTTATCGCGTGGAGATTTACCTGGTCGGCGGCGCAGTCCGAGACAGTTTATTAAACCTGCCTGTGTCTGAACACGATTGGGTGGTAGTGGGCGCGACGCCTGAATATATGCTCGAAAATGGCTATCAGCAGGTCGGTAAAGATTTTCCGGTCTTCCTGCATCCGGTCACTCACGATGAATATGCGCTGGCCCGTACTGAGCGGAAATCTGGCTCCGGTTATAACGGCTTTACCTGTTATGCCGCACCGGATGTCACGCTGGAACAAGATCTGATGCGTCGGGATCTGACCATTAATGCCATCGCCAAAAGCAACGATGGCGAACTTTTCGATCCCTATCACGGTCAGCGTGATATCGAACAACGCCTTTTGCGCCACGTTTCCGATGCTTTCGGCGAAGATCCGCTGCGGGTTCTGCGCGTTGCCCGCTTTGCTGCACGCTTCGCGCATTTAGATTTCACGGTCGCCCCGGAAACGCAGGCGCTGATGCAACAGATGGCGGAAAGCGGTGAGCTGGAAGCCCTCACACCTGAACGTGTGTGGAAAGAAACTGAGAAAGCGTTACAAACGCAGGATCCGCAGGTCTATTTCCAGGTGCTGCGCGATTGTGGCGCCCTGAAAGTGCTGTTTCCTGAAATCGATGCATTATTTGGCGTGCCTGCACCGGCGAAATGGCATCCGGAAATTGATACCGGCATACATACGCTGATGACGCTGAAAATCGCCAGCACCCTGACGCCTGACGTCGATGTGCGTTTTTCGGCGCTTTGCCATGATTTGGGTAAGGCTCTGACGCCGCCGCAATTCTGGCCTGCCCATCACGGTCATGGCCCGGCGGGCGTGAAACTGGTGGAGGAACTCTGCCAGCGGCTGAAAGTGCCGACGCACATTCGTGATTTAGCGAAACTGGTCGCGGAGTTCCATGACCTGATCCACACCGTCAATAAACTGCGTCCGGAAACCTTGTTAAAACTGTTCGACACCATTGATGTCTGGCGTAAACCGCAGCGTCTTGAGCAGATGATCATGACCAGTGAAGCCGATGCGCGCGGGCGTACGACATTTGAAAATAATCCCTATCCGCAAGGCGATTACCTGCGTGAAGCCTTTGCAGTCGCCAGCAGCGTTTCAAATAAAGAGGTGCTGGATGCGGGTTTCCAGGGTATGGCTATCCGTGATGAACTGAAGAAACGCCGTACTCAGGCGCTCGCCGACTGGAAACAAACTCAGGACGTGGCGATTTAAACGCTGGCTTTATTCATAAGAAAAGCCCCGCCGGTGATTCACCGTGCGGGGCTTTTTATTGCCTCAGGGAAGCAAAAATCAGGCGATAAACACAAAATACACGGCAATTGCCACGAAGAAACGGTAAATCGCAAACGGGATAAACGAAATACGTTTAATCACCGCCAGGAAGGTTTTAATTGCGATCAACGCAACAATGAACGCAGAGACAAACCCTGTGGCAAACATCGGTAAATCCGCCATATTCAGGAAGCTGTAGCTCTTGTACAAATCCAGAGCCGTCGCGCCCATCATCATCGGCACCGCCAGCAGGAAAGAGAACTCAGATGCCGCAAAACGGCTGATCCCCATTAACATCCCCCCACTGATGGTTGCCCCTGAGCGGGAGAACCCGGGCCAGAGCGCCAGACACTGAAAAACACCAATCATAAACGCCTGCACGTAGGTGATGTCATCCAGTCCCTCGGCACGCGGTTTTTTAGGTTTCAGCAACTCGGCAGCAATCAGCAAAATACCGCCGACCACCAGTGCATACATGACATATTTTGGCTCGAACAACGCTTTGATTTGAGAGTGCAGAAGCAGCCCCAGTACCGTTGCCGGAATCATCCCCAAAATAATATGCAATAAATTTAAACGACGAGAACCCGAGCCTTCATGAACCGGCGGTTTACCAAAATGCAAACCTATCATGTTGAACAAACGACGCCAGAACATCACGACCACGGCCAGAATTGAACCTAACTGGATAACCACTTCAAATGATTTTGAGGTATCTCCCGTAAAGCCAAGAAGATTGCCGACAATAATCAAATGACCGGTAGAAGAAACAGGCAAAAACTCGGTGAGTCCTTCAACCACCCCCAAAATAGCCGCAACAAGCAAAGAATGACTTTCGACGATCATTATCGCACCCTACCCTTTAAAAGATCCGCTGATGGGAAATATGCTTACAATACACACAATAAAAAAGCGGCATCATGCTGAGCCGCTTCAGTAAAGAAAACCCGGCAACCCGGACTTTCCTTTTAACGCTTCTTTATGACATTCAATAGACAAGCGTTTTCTAAATTGTATCCATAACAGGATTTAAAAACGCTTTCCACGCTCGATAATCACGCCGACATTCGCTGCCTGAGCAACAGCGCCCGGTTTGCTGAGCTTAATCCGAACCCACGGAGAATTAAACCGGCTCAGCAGCAATGTCGCCACCTCTTCCGCTACGCGTTCAACCAGCGCAAAATTTTGTGAAGAAACATGCCCGATCACCGCATCACTGACATCAGCATAGCTTAAACAGTCATTCACATCGTCAGTGGCGGCGGACTTTTGGTTATCCCAGGCCATTTCGATATCGAATACCAGTTTCTGTTTAATGGTCTGTTCCCATTCGTAAGCGCCAATGGTAGTGATTACATTTAGTTGCTCAATAAATACGATATCCATCACGTGATTCTCTGTTTTTGGCCCAGCCGGATACCACTTCCAGCAGAAAATGCGTATTATCCATGGATGTTGCGATTAAAACGACCCTTATTAGACGGAACGGCTTTATGAGTGCTACCGCGCTTGGAATGATTATTTTCGCCTACCTCTGCGGCTCGATTTCCAGTGCTATTCTGGTCTGCCGGGTAGCCCGTTTACCCGATCCGCGCACAGCGGGCTCAGGTAATCCCGGCGCCACCAACGTTTTACGCCTGGGTGGCCGTCTGGCCGCTGCCGCTGTTCTGATTTTCGATGTCCTCAAAGGCATGCTGCCGGTCTGGCTGGCATACCGTCTGAACATTCCGCCTATGTATCTTGGCCTGACGGCCATCGCGGCATGTCTTGGCCATATCTATCCGGTCTTTTTCCGCTTTAAAGGCGGCAAAGGTGTTGCCACGGCGTTTGGTGCTATCGCCCCCATCGGCTGGGACCTGACCGGCCTGATGACCGGCACATGGCTCCTGACCGTGCTGCTGAGCGGCTATTCGTCACTGGGTGCGATCGTCAGCGCACTGATTGCGCCATTTTATGTCTGGTGGTTCAAACCGGAGTTCACCTTCCCGGTCGCCATGCTTTCCTGTCTGATCCTGTTGCGTCATCACGATAATATTCAGCGCCTGTGGCGTGGTCAGGAAGGAAAAATCTGGGATAAGCTGAAGAAAAAACGTAAAGCGGCGAAAGAAGATAAGACCGAATAGTCAGTAAAATGCAGATTGCAGACATAAAAAAACGACCTCAGGCGGGTCGTTTTTTATTGGTTTTTTTCAGCTCAGCCAGCCTGACTGAGCGGGAGCGAGACAAGGCGTCAGGAGACCTGAAAGCGCAGCATAATTGAGTATGTGAGCATTTCGGGTCGATGCAACAACGCAGTCGCAGCCCCACTCAGACTGGCGGAAGCTCCGCTAACGGCCAGCGAGGGCGAACGGTCACACCGAGATCAGGAGTTGCACCGCTTTTCAGCCGCACCATGCCTGCATACGCGATCATCGCACCGTTATCGGTACAGAATTCAGGACGCGCATAAAATACCTGACCGCCACGTTTTGCCATCACCTCAGCCAGTTTGGCGCGTAATGTGCGGTTCGCGCTGACACCACCGGCCATTACCAGCTGTTTAAAACCCGTCTGATCCAGTGCACGTTTGCATTTTATGGCCAGCGTATCCACCACCGCATCTTCAAAAGCGCGGGCAATGTCGGCATGTGTCTGCGGGTCGCTGTCATTGCCACGAATGGTATTCGCTGCGAAAGTTTTGAGGCCGGAGAAACTGAAATCCAGCCCCGGCCGGTCTGTCATCGGGCGCGGGAAGGTAAAACGTCCGGCAACGCCCTGAGAAGCCATTTTCGACAGCAACGGCCCCCCCGGATAATCAAGGCCGAGCAATTTAGCTGTTTTATCAAAGGCTTCACCGGCAGCATCATCAATGGATTCGCCGAGCAAGGTATATTCGCCAATTCCGGTGACGCTGATTAACTGCGTATGTCCGCCGGAAACCAGCAGCGCCACAAACGGGAAATCCGGCGGATTATCTTCCAGCATCGGTGCCAGCAAATGGCCTTCCATGTGATGCACCGGCACGGCAGGCACATCCCACGCAAATGCCAGAGAACGCCCGATGGTTGCGCCCACCAGCAACGCCCCGACCAGACCAGGGCCGGCGGTGTACGCCACGCCATCGATATCCTGAGCAGTCAGCCCGGCTTCTTTCAGCGCAGCCTGAATCAAGGGTACTGTTTTACGTACATGGTCACGCGATGCCAGTTCTGGCACCACACCGCCGTAATCTGCATGCAGTTTTACCTGACTATACAGTTGGTTGGCTAACAAACCGGCTTCGCTGTCATAAACTGCAATTCCGGTTTCATCGCAGGAGGTTTCAATACCCAGTACTCGCATCACTCTTTCCATCATGTTTTCGCGCTAACTCGCGGCGCGCAGTTTAGCACACAAGCTTCGGCGGGTGCTGCACCGGAGTGGGAATTCCTCGCTTCGCAGGCCAATTAATGTCGAGCAATTTTGATTGATTGGTATATAATCGCCGCCCGACGCAAAACAAGCGCACAATGTTGCAGAAGGGTTGCAGAAAGCGCCTGTTTCAATTTGCCGTTATGCTTTACAAGACGACGCGAATTGGAGTAAAATTCCGCACCATTTTGAAATGTGCTGGTACAACATCAGCAAACAAACCGATTTTATCGAGGTGAGAGGCACATGCCTGTAATTAAAGTACGTGAAAACGAGCCGTTCGACGTAGCTCTGCGTCGCTTCAAGCGTTCCTGCGAAAAAGCAGGTGTTCTGGCAGAAGTTCGTCGTCGTGAATTCTATGAAAAACCGACTACCGAACGTAAACGCGCTAAAGCATCTGCAGTAAAACGCCACGCCAAGAAACTGGCTCGCGAAAACGCACGCCGCACTCGTCTGTATTAATCTTCGGGGGCAACCCCAAATCGCGTGATTTGCAATATTAAGAACGCGCAGACTGCGTAGTAGCATACGAAGGCCGTGCTTTCCGAAAGGAATGCGCGGCTTGTTCTCGTTTATAGGCTAGTGAGTAAGGGGCTTATGGCTGGGAGAATTCCGCGCGTATTTATCAATGACTTGCTGGCTCGCATCGATATCGTCGATTTGATCGACGCTCGGGTAAAGCTCAAGAAACAGGGTAAAAATTATCACGCGTGCTGCCCTTTCCACCATGAGAAAACACCCTCATTTACCGTAAATGGCGATAAGCAGTTTTATCACTGTTTCGGCTGTGGTGCCCACGGCAACGCCGTCGATTTCCTGATGAACTATGACAGGCTTGAGTTTGTCGAAAGCATTGAGGAACTGGCGACAATGCAGGGTTTGGAAGTGCCGTACGAAGCAGGCACCGGTCCGAGCCAGATGGAGCGTCATCAGCGTCAAAGCCTCTACCAGTTGATGGCACCGCTTAGCGAGTTCTATCAGCAATCACTTAAACAGGCTGCAGGGGCTCCCGCACGGGAATATCTTGCCCGGCGCGGTTTAAGTGAAGACGTCATCAGCCATTTCGCCATTGGTTTCGCCCCACCGGGTTGGGACAACGCATTAAAGCGTTTCGGTAAAAATGCCGATGATAAAGCGTCTCTGATTGATGCCGGTATGTTGGTCACCAATGACAATGGCCGCAGCTATGATCGTTTCCGCGAACGGGTGATGTTTCCTATTCGTGATAAACGTGGCCGCGTAATTGCCTTTGGCGGCAGGGTTCTCGGTGACGGTACGCCGAAATACCTGAACTCACCGGAAACCGAAATTTTCCATAAAGGCCGCCAGTTGTATGGCCTGTATGAAGCACAGTTAAAGCACCCGACGCCAGCGCGTTTGCTGGTGGTTGAAGGGTATATGGATGTCGTCGCACTGGCGCAGTTCGGCATTGATTATGCCGTTGCCTCATTGGGCACGTCCACGACCGCTGATCATATTCAGCTGATGTTCCGCAGCACAGACAACATCGTTTGCTGTTACGACGGTGACCGCGCGGGACGTGAAGCCGCATGGCGCGCACTGGAAACGGCACTGCCGTATCTTAATGATGGCCGCCAGCTGCGTTTTATGTTTTTACCCGACGGCGAAGATCCAGACACGCTGGTGCGTAAAGAAGGCAAAGAAGCGTTCGAACAACGTATGGAACAGGCGATGCCGCTGTCCACTTTCCTGTTTGATTCGCTGTTGCCGCAGGTAGATTTGAGCAGCCCTGACGGGCGGACCAAATTGAGCATGCTGGCATTGCCGCTGATCCGCCAGGTTCCCGGTGAAACGTTACGAATGTATTTGCGTCAGCAGTTAGGGAATAAGCTCGGTATTTTGGATGACAGCCAGCTGGAAAAGCTGATGCCTAAACAGGCAGAAAGTAGCAATGTCTATCAGGCGCCCCAGCTAAAACGCACAACCATGCGTATACTTATAGGGTTACTGGTACAAAATCCACAACTGGCTACACTTATACCCTCACTGCAAGGTTTGGAGCAAGCGAAGCAACCAGGACTGGATCTGTTCAGCGAGTTAGTAACCACTTGCTTAGCCCAGCCGGGGCTGACGACGGGCCAGTTACTGGAACTTTATCGCGACAATAAGTTCTACCAGCAGCTTGAAACTCTGGCGACATGGAACCACATGATCGTAGAGGACATGGTCGAGGAGGAATTTCGCGCCACGTTAGCCAGCCTGTATGACTCGATTTTAGAGCAACGGCTTGAAACTTTGATTGCAAAAGCCAGGACGCATGGCCTGAGTCCGGAGGAACGGACCGAAGTCAGTTCCCTGAATCAGGTGTTAGCGAGAAAGAGTTAACAAGTTAAATAACAAGAACATAAAAAGTAATGCGTCAGGCGTTACTACTAAAAAACGGCTTAAGTGCCGATATAAAGCGGGGCACGGCCCTGCGCAGAGCCGCCCTGGTGGGCCGCGGCACAATAAACGCCCCTAACGTTATTGTTGGCGATGTTACCCGACCGACACCAACCCAAATACTCTGAAGTGTGGATACCGTCTTATGGAGCAAAACCCGCAGTCACAGCTTAAGCTACTTGTCACCCGTGGTAAGGAGCAAGGCTATCTGACCTATGCTGAGGTCAATGACCATCTGCCGGAAGATATCGTCGATTCCGACCAGATCGAAGACATCATCCAGATGATTAACGACATGGGCATCCAGGTACTTGAAGAAGCACCGGACGCCGATGATTTGATGCTGGCCGAAAACCGCCCTGATACCGACGAAGACGCTGCAGAAGCGGCGGCGCAGGTACTTTCCAGCGTTGAATCCGAAATTGGCCGTACCACCGACCCTGTGCGTATGTATATGCGCGAGATGGGTACCGTTGAGTTGCTGACCCGTGAAGGCGAAATCGACATCGCCAAACGTATCGAAGACGGTATCAACCAGGTTCAGTGCTCCGTTGCTGAATATCCTGAAGCTATCACTTATTTGTTAGAGCAATATGACCGTGTAGAAGCTGGCGAAGTCCGCCTGTCTGACTTGATCACAGGTTTTGTTGACCCTAACGCCGAAGAAGAAATCGCACCAACTGCGACTCACGTGGGTTCTGAACTGACCACCGAAGAGCAGGATGATGATGATGAAGACGAAGATGAAGACGACGATGCTGAAGACGACAACAGCATCGACCCGGAACTGGCTCGCCAGAAGTTCACCGAACTGCGTGAACAGCATGAAGCGACGCGTCTGGTCATCAAGAAAAACGGCCGTAGCCACAAGAGCGCAGCAGAAGAAATCCTGAAGCTGTCCGATGTGTTCAAACAATTCCGTTTAGTGCCAAAACAGTTCGATTTCCTGGTTAACAGCATGCGTTCCATGATGGATCGCGTTCGTGCTCAGGAACGTCTGATCATGAAAGTGTGCGTTGAACAGTGCAAAATGCCGAAGAAAAACTTCGTCAATCTGTTCGCCGGTAACGAAACCAGCGATACCTGGTTTGATGCTGCTCTGGCAATGGGTAAACCCTGGTCTGAGAAGCTGAAAGAAGTCACCGAAGACGTACAGCGCGGCCTGATGAAGCTGCGTCAGATCGAAGAAGAAACTGGCCTGACTATCGAACAGGTAAAAGACATCAACCGTCGCATGTCTATCGGCGAAGCGAAAGCCCGTCGCGCGAAGAAAGAGATGGTTGAAGCAAACTTACGTCTGGTTATTTCGATCGCGAAGAAATACACCAACCGTGGTCTGCAGTTCCTTGACCTGATCCAGGAAGGTAACATCGGCCTGATGAAAGCCGTTGATAAGTTTGAATATCGCCGTGGTTATAAGTTCTCAACTTATGCGACCTGGTGGATCCGTCAGGCTATCACCCGCTCCATCGCCGACCAGGCGCGTACCATCCGTATCCCGGTACATATGATTGAGACGATCAACAAACTCAACCGTATCTCCCGTCAGATGCTGCAAGAGATGGGCCGCGAGCCGACGCCGGAAGAACTGGCTGAACGTATGCTGATGCCGGAAGACAAAATCCGCAAAGTGCTGAAAATTGCGAAAGAACCAATCTCCATGGAAACGCCAATCGGCGACGATGAAGATTCGCATCTGGGTGATTTCATCGAGGATACCACCCTCGAGCTGCCACTGGATTCTGCAACGTCTGAAAGCCTGCGTTCTGCAACACATGACGTTCTGGCTGGCCTGACCGCACGTGAAGCTAAAGTTCTGCGTATGCGTTTCGGTATCGATATGAACACTGACCACACGCTGGAAGAAGTGGGCAAACAGTTCGACGTTACCCGTGAACGTATCCGTCAGATCGAAGCGAAAGCGTTGCGTAAACTGCGCCACCCAAGCCGCTCCGAAGTGCTGCGCAGCTTCCTGGACGATTAATCGTCCTCTGGTTGTCAGTCACGAACAGAAAAGCCCCGGCAGAAATGCCGGGGCTTTTTATTACTGGTTTTCTAAACTGACATTCACCCAGGCAGTATTATCCGGTAATGGAATAAGCCCGCTGCTGACACCCGTCAAACCAAATACTTTCGAGGCCGGCGAATCAGCATGCAATTCCAGATAAAACGTCTGAGCAAAACTGAGTAAAACTTCCGTACTGTCTGCTGACTCGCAGGCATCAATATAAACGTTACCCGTATAACCCGGTGGGAAAATACTTTTCACGTTTAAATAAAGCGTATCACCATTAACATAAAAGGCCTGGGCTTTATCACCGATGACCGGCCGGTCATTATCCCCCTGAAAAGCACCGTGGGAGATAATAAACAGATTTTCATTCTGTTCCAGTAACCGCAACTCAGAATGAAATATTTTGTAACTCGACTTAAAGACTGACTGGTACTGCGCCATTGAAGCACTGGCAACATGTTCCAGTTCCGGATCATCGGTACAGACGATAAGAATCATAATATTACTCCGTAAGTAAATTAAACTGATGACTCAGCCAACAGACCAGGTGTTATCATTTTTCAGCTGAACATTCAGGTTGTAAGTATTCGGCGCAAACTCAAGCTGCTGCTTATTGGTAATCTGACCAATATCAAGCACCTGACCCGGCGTATAATTACCAAAAGTGATCCAATAAGTTGGATGCGGCGTGAAGGTCAGGTTGATGTTCGGCTGTGCCTGAACAACAAAGGTACCCGCCCCCGACATACCGACCCCGACAGAGGCCTGATTCAGCGGTAAACTGCTGTCGTTCGTGACATACAACGTACCGTTCTTTCCGCCGGTGGTCTGTTGTTCGAATTCAAACGCCCCCTCGGAATAGCTCAGCGTCACCTGATTATTGTTCGTCAGGCTGGCAGGAAGGGTTTGAGAGGCATCGAATTTCACACCGGGGATCAGCACACCGGTTTCATCCCAAACAAAACTGTAATCAATTCCCCAGTCAAACTGCACTTTGGTTTTTGGATGTGCCACTTTGGAGAACCACGCCAGTGACATCACTTTGGGATCGGTGATATCCGGAGAGGTTTGATAAATACAAATTGCGCCGGTATTTACAGAGTTGTTTGCTACAGTGACAGAATATTGAGTCATAATATTTACCTTTTATATTAAAATGAATGAGAAAATAATTGTGTGTAGTCTTTGCCTTCTCTTAACTTCCTCGACCTCCTTTACAGACACGCGTTACGTGATTTAATTAGCCGGATACTTCGCATCGTAATACCAAAAGTTTGTGTGAGTAGTTTTGCCGGAATATCTTCTTTCATCGCCACTTGCATTGCTGCCCGGCGAATAGCGATAAACACCCCCCAGTTGGATGGCGTATCCAGATATCCAGAAGAATCAATTTTTTTATAAATTCTGTTATATTTATTTTGCGGGATATTAATCCCGTAGATCTGATAAAACTTCTCTGCCTCTTTGGGCATGTATATTTTTCTCCCTCCATGGAGATGAATAAAATGAAATAATCCGGCGAAACCACCATGTTCAGCAAATTCCGATGCTATCCAGGGCATCACCGACATGATGCAGACGCTGTTTTTTTCACAAAAGCTGATTAATCTTGCTTCTCTTTCTGAATGCCGGAGCGGTAGTCCTGAAAATAGTTCGAACCATTCCTCCAGATTTTCCTGTCTTTCTTCGGTTTCAACATTAGCCATATCTCCTGCTCCTGAAGAATCAAACTGCCTGACTACTTTGCTGCTCACCCCGAATGAGGCGATGGAATAAGTTTTAGTTCAGTTGAGCGCATTCACACGGGGGAAGCATTCCTCTTACATTAAATATGCAAATGTATTCAGGTGGGGTTCAGAGAGTATAAAGCTGCTTTAATAGCGAAATAATTTGGTAAATCAACCAAAACCAAGACGATTATTAATAAAATAATCATCATGGCGAGATTTTATATCTGAGGGAATAATAAGAGGAGGTGACGGGATTATGCTGTGTTTTCTAATGATAAGAATAGTTCACGGTATGCGGATACCAGTTCATCCAGCGTCGCCCGGTTCAGGCCGCTTGGGTTAGGCAGCACCCAAACTTCCGTGTCACCGATTTTCAACGCCTGACGTCCCCAGTTCACCTTACTGATGCCAAACGCTTTACTGAATGCCTGTTTGCCTAAAACAGCCAGCGCACGCGGCTGATAGTATTCAATTTTTGCCATCAACGCTGCGCCCCCTTCGCGCAACTCATCGCGAACCAGCTCCGTTGCCTCAACGGTCGGACGTTCCACCAGCATGGTGATCCCGCAATCTGTATCCAGCAAATGCTGTTCTTCTTCAGGCTTAAGTAAACGCCCGGTAAAACCCGCCTGATAGATAACCTTCCAGAAGCGGTTATTGGCATTAGCGAAATGGAAACCATGATGAGCAGTGGATAAGCCGGGATTGATGCCGCAAAACACGACAGAAAGATCCCGGGCGATAATATCTGTAATCATTATTATCCCTTAAGATGTATTTACCTGAGTTATAGGTAAAAACGCAGTGAACACAACAGACTAAAACTGTGCACAAAACGCGCATACAAACCGAAGACATATAGACCTGTAAGCAGAGTTTACCGTATAATCCCGCACCTCGGCCCTTTAGCTCAGTTGGTTAGAGCACGCGACTCATAATCGCTTGGTCGCTGGTTCAAGTCCAGCAAGGGCCACCAGATTTTAGTTTGAGATTCAAACGATTAAGCCACTTCATACGGAGTGGCTTTTTTGTTGCGTGAATACCTGTCTTCCCCTGACTTTTCCACGGATTGAACCTCTCTCGTCATTGACCCCATACGCCCTGCATATAATAATGATAACCATTAACATTAAAGAATCAGGAATGGATCCAATGACAAGGGCTGGTTTTCGCCGTTTTTCAGGGATGGTTGCGCTGTTGTTATCGCTGCTTGTCGCCACGCAGGCTTTCGCAGAAGGCTGGCCACGGCAAGTTATGACCTCAAAGGGAAGCATCACATTACAACAGCCGCCGCAGCGGATTGTCTCCACCAGCGTCACCGTCACCGGCACATTGCTGGCGATTAATGCGCCGGTTATCGCCAGCGGAGCGACTGCGCCCAATAATCGGGTTTCCGATGCTCAGGGCTTTTTCCGCCAGTGGGGCGATGTCGCGAAACAACGCGGTGTGCAGCGGCTTTATATCGGCGAACCGAATGCTGAAGCCATTGCCGGACAGGCACCGGATCTCATCATTATTGCCGCCACAGGCGGGGATTCCGCACTGAAACTCTATGATCAGCTGTCGGCCATTGCGCCGGTCATGGTGGTCAATTACGACGATAAAAGCTGGCAGGAACTCGCCACCGAATTAGGCCGGGCGACGGGTAAAGAAACCGATGCCGCCAAGGTTATCGCGCAGTTTTCAGCCCGTGAAGACAGTCTGAAAAAAGCGATACATTTGCCACCGCAGCCGGTGTCCGCGCTGGTTTATGGATCAGATGGCAAAAGCGCCAATCTGTGGACGCCCGCGTCACCGCAAGGTCAGTTGCTCCGGCAGTTAGGATTCAGCCTCGCGCCGGTTCCGCTGAATTTAGCCGCCAGTTACAGTCAGGGCAAACGCCATGACATCATCCAGCTTGCCGGTGAGAAAATGCCGGAGGCGATGAACGGCCAGACGCTGCTGTTATTTTCCGCCAGTCAGCCTGATGCACAACGGCTGCTGACCAATCCTTTTCTGGCGAAGTTACCTGCCGTGCAGGCCGGGCGCGTGTATGCCATGGGTGACGACACGTTCAGACTCGATTATTACAGCGCCAGCAACATGCTGAATCAGCTTGAAAAACTGTTCGTAACTCACTGATGTCCCGCTCAATAAAAAATCTCACAGCGCTGTTGGTTGCCTTGTTTTTGCTCTGCCTGATGATGGCGCTGAGTCTGGTGCTGGGCGAGAAATCGCTTGCGTCCGGCACCGTGATGTCAGCGCTTAACGGCCAGTGCACTGGGGCGGACTGCGTGATTGTCACCGATGCCCGTGTGCCGCGCACGCTGGCCGGTTTGCTGGCAGGGATGGCGCTCGGATTATCCGGTGCGCTGATGCAAATCCTCACCCGCAATCCGCTGGCTGATCCCGGTATTCTTGGCGTTAATGCGGGTGCGGCTTTCGCGGTGGTTATCGGTATCGCCTTTTTTGGCGCAACGGATGTCAGCCACTATTTGTGGTTCGCGTTTGCCGGTGCCTTACTGGCAACATTGCTGGTCGCCATGATCGGCGCGCTGGGACGCGGAAAGCTGGATCCGGTACGCTTAACTCTGGCGGGCGTCGCGCTCGGCGCTGTGCTGGAAGGCATGTCTTCGGGGATTTCCCTGCTCAACCCGACCGTCTACGATCAGTTGCGATTCTGGCAGGCTGGCTCGCTGGATATCCGCAATATTACCGTGATTAAAACCATCACACCGCCGGTGACTTTTGCGGTTGTCCTGAGCTTACTGATGGCCCGCTCCCTGAATAATCTGACGATGGGCAGCGAACTGGCGACGGCGCTCGGCACCAAAATCGCGACCACGCAGTTGCTGGGATTACTGGCGATTACGTTGTTGTGCGGCAGCGCCACAGCGGCTGTCGGCCCCATCGCCTTTGTCGGCCTGATGGTGCCGCATATGGCGCGCTGGATCTGTCGTGCGGATCCGCGCTGGATGCTGCCGTGGACGCTGGTGTTAACCCCGACGCTGTTGCTGGCAGCCGATATCGCCGGGCGTTTTCTGGTTACCGGAGAATTGCGGGTTTCCGTGGTGGTCGCCTTTATCGGCGCGCCGGTGCTTATTTTCCTGGTACGCCGTCCCGGTGGATTACACAGAGGTTAACCATGAGCCAGACTCTTACAGAACCTCGCCCGCTGAAAAAACCTTTGCTGCTGTCGCGCCCCTTTCTGACCGCCTGCGGACTGGTGTTATGCCTGATCCTGCTGGCGGTTTACGCGCTGGGTAGCGGAACACTGGCACTGACGCCGTCGCAGGTTGTCAGCGCCCTGCTCGGCGACGGGCCGAAAAACCTGAGCATTATTGTCACGCAATGGCGTCTGCCGCGCGTGGTGATGGCGATGATTCTCGGTGCCGCACTCGGCATCAGCGGCGCGATTTTTCAGTCGCTGCTGCGCAATCCATTGGGAAGTCCGGACGTTATCGGTTTTAACACCGGCGCGTATACCGGCGTTCTGCTGATTATCGTGTTGTTCAATGGCGCTGCGGGCGACCTTCTCCCCGGCGCGATGGCAGGCGGCGTCGTGACCGCACTGGTGGTATACGCCCTGGCGTGGCGTCAGGGCATCGAAACGTTCCGCCTGATTATCGTCGGTATCGGCGTACGGGCGCTGCTGATTGCGGTCAATACCTGGCTGATTATTCACGCCTCGCTGGAATCGGCGCTGACGGCTGGCTTGTGGAATGCTGGTTCGCTCAATGGCATCACATGGGAGAAAAGCCTGCCGGCGACCGGGATGATTATCGTCGCCTGCATGCTGGCGCGTTGCTTATCCGCTCCGATGCGGTTGCTCGAAATGGGCGATGATGCCGCCTGTGCGCTGGGCGTACCGGTGACGCGTTCACGTTTATTGCTGATGCTGGCGGGCGTGGCGTTGACCGCCGCAGCCACCGCGCTGGCCGGGCCAATTTCCTTTATTGCGCTGGTGTCACCGCAAATTTCGCGTCGTCTTTGCGCCAGCCAGCAGCACGCTTTATTTTTCGCGGCGCTGACCGGCGCGCTGCTGTTGCTCGCCGCCGATGTCACTGCACAACGGCTGTTCACGCCCTATCAGTTACCCGTGGGCGTGCTGACCGTCAGTCTGGGCGGCATTTATCTGATTGGGTTGCTGATCCGGGAGTCGCGACGCTCATGAATACTGAACACTCTTCCCCTTTGTACGCGAAAGATCTGACGCTGGGCTACGATAAAAAAATCGTCGCCCGCGAACTCTCCGTCTCTATCCCTCAGGGAAAACTCACCGTGATTATCGGGCCGAATGCCTGCGGTAAATCCACATTATTGCGCACGCTCAGCCGCCTGATGCCGCCGCAATCCGGCACGGTATTTCTGGACGGCAAACTGATCGGTGATTACGGCACCAGAGACGTCGCGAAACGTCTGGGTTTACTGCCGCAAAGTTCAACGGCGCCGGGCGATATCAGTGTGGCGGATCTGGTGGCCCGCGGGCGTTACCCGCATCAGAGCCTGTTCAGCCGCTGGACAGCGCAAGATACGCTGGCGGTGAACGACGCCATGCACGCGACGGGAGTATTCGAACTGGCGGAAAGCACGGTGAATTCACTTTCCGGCGGACAGCGCCAGCGGGTGTGGATAGCCATGGTGCTGGCGCAACAAACGCCGTTGTTATTGCTGGATGAACCGACAACCTGGCTGGATATCGCGCATCAGATTGATTTGATGGAACTGATGTGTCGCCTGAATCAGGAAAACGGCCGCACGCTGGTGGTGGTGTTGCACGACCTGAATCAGGCATGTCGTTACGCCGGGCATCTGATTGCCATGCGCGATGGAAAAATACTGGCTGAGGGCGCACCGGCAGACATCGTCACACCGGCACTGATCGAACAGGTTTTCGGGCTACGCTGCGCCATTATCGACTGTCCGGTTTCGCATACACCGTTAATTATCCCGCTGGGTAACGGTTGAATCTCCGGTGCTCCATGGCTCTTCGTTCCACAGGTATTGAAGGCCATCGGCTAATCCGCCGCGCCAGCTCAGCGCATCGTGACCGGCATCGACCACGCGATAACGCACGCTGTTTTTGGTGCCGCTCAGCAGTTCATCCATCTGATTATTCACCTGATAAATCAGTCGCTCATTGCTGCCCGCTTCCATGAAAATTTTCAGATGGCTGGCAGCCCCCAGCCCGTTACTCACCGCACGCAGTAACAAATCCGCCTCGTCAGGATTTTCATCCTGCTGCGATTTATTACGTCGCGGCCACCAGAAAGAACCGGACTGACTGAGTACCAGACCGAAGCGCTGCGGCCAGTGCAAACCGGCGTACAACGCTGACAGCCCGCCAAAGCTCTGCCCCGCCACCACTGTTTTGTTCGCATCGCTGCTGTGCGGTGCGAGCGTCGCCACGGCGGGCAATAACTCCTCCTGAACGGCCAGCCAGAAATCTGCATTACAGGTCAGTTCGCGGCTGCGGGTCTGTGTATCGATCACATCAATCAGCACGTAGACGGCCTGCGGCAATGTGCCTTCCTGCGTCAGTTGCATCAGCGGCTGCCAGACCGGCATCTGCTGCGCCCAGAACTGGCCGTCGAGCAACAGCGCCAGCGGGCGCGATGCCGGATCCTGGCTTTCGCCGGTAGTGTAGATCCAGACCTTGCGCCGGTTGCCCAGACGCGCACTGTTCCACTGATAGGTTTGCAGTTTTGCCGGTTTCTGTGGCAACGCGGCACCGTGGAGATCAAACTCCCGCCAGGCAGGCTGCGGCAATGCGTCGGGCATATGCAAAGGCGACAGCGCGTGAGATTTCGCCCCCGGCCACGGCTGATTCGGATTCAGCGGGTCATAAATCGCATGGGCGAACATATCTTTCCACCATTCCCGCGCAGCCAGCATGGCGGTATAGGCATCGGGATCCTGCGGGAACTCTCTGCCGGGCCTGGTGCGCGGGATCAGGCTGTAACTGCCGCGCCAGCCGGAGCGCAGCGTAATACTCAGCGACCAGACATCGGTTCCCGCAAGTCTTTGCAGGCTTTGCGGCGGTAAAGACTGATGGTGATCGGTGATGCCGTTGATGTTGATCCACACCCGCTGGAAATCCGATGTCGCCTCACTGCCCTGCGGATCCCGCCAGAAGAACGTTACGTTGCATACATCATCGTTCAGCCGTTCGATCAAGGGTGAACCCTGCGCTTTAATGTCTTTCCACCATTCGGCACTTCCCGCCTGAGAGCTTGCTAACATCGCCTGCGCGGTGGGTTTTTCCGGAAACTGCGATTTCATCATGTTTACGCTTTACAGTCTTTTGGCAGTGAGAGAAGGCATAATTTGCAGAATAATTGACCTGCTTCCTGCAAATTATGAATGGGAATCGTATTGATAATTGTTTGCATTTGCAATAGTGTGTTACCGCCCGTAAACGGGACGATAAAAATACACACACAACAGGCCATCCTCCTGTTCACTAAATCTGTTTTGCAGGAACGGATGGATTTCAGGGCAGAATCCACTATGAAAAGCAGGCTACCACACTATTCTCTGGCAACCTTAATCGGGCTGGGATCAGCACTTTCTTTGCCCGTCAGCGCGGCAGAAAGCACCACAACCCGCACAACAGACGCCAGCCAGAACACCGCAGAAACACAGGAAGACACCAGCGACACACTGGTTGTCACCGCCGCACAGCAAAACCTTCAGGCTCCCGGCGTTTCCACCATCACTTCTGATGAAATCCAAAAACGCCCTCCGGCACGCGACATCAACGAACTTATCCGCACCATGCCCGGCGTAAACCTGACCGGCAACTCTACCAGCGGCCAGCGCGGTAATAACCGCCAGATCGACATCCGGGGTATGGGCCCGGAAAATACCTTAATCCTGATCGACGGTAAGCCGGTGAACAGCCGCAACTCAGTGCGTCAGGGCTGGCGCGGTGAGCGTGATACCCGCGGCGACACAAGCTGGGTTCCGCCCGATATGATCGAGCGCATCGAAGTGATCCGCGGCCCGGCGGCGGCGCGTTACGGTAACGGCGCGGCGGGTGGCGTGGTGAACATCATCACTAAAAAAGACACTCAGGAGTGGCACGGTTCCTGGAATACCTATCTGAACGCACCACAACATAAGGACGAAGGCTCGACCAAACGTACCGATTTCAGCCTCTCCGGCCCGCTCAACGATCAGTTCAGTTTCCGCCTGTTCGGTGGCTACAGCAAAACGCAGGCTGACGCGCAATATATCAACGAGGGTCATCAGTCTGAGCGTACCGGCACCTATGCCGACACCGTTCCGGCAGGTCGCGAAGGCGTGATCGATAAGAATATCGACGCCCTGTTGCACTGGGATTTTGCCCGTATGCAGTCGCTGGAATTTGAAGTGTCCAACAGCCGTCAGGGCAACCTGTACGCAGGCGACACGCAGAACACCAACACCAGTGATTTGGTGAAAAGCATGTACGGTGAAGAGACTAACCGCATTTACCGCCAGTCCTACTCGGTGACCTACAAAGGCGCGTGGGATAACGGTGTGACCACCAACAACTACGTGCAGTACGAAAAAACCCGTAACTCGCGCATGGATGAAGGGCTGGCGGGCGGTACCGAAGGCATCTTCTCTGACGAAGACTTCAACACCATCGCACTGGGCGACATTCTGGCGCACAGCGAAGTCAGTATTCCGTTTGAACTGGGCGTGCCGCAAACCGCGACGTTCGGCACGGAATGGAACCAGCAGAAGATGAAAGATCCGTCTTCCAACACGCAGGCTATGCTCGGCGGCGCGATTGCCGGTACCGACAGCACCAACCGCAGCCCCTATTCTCAGGCAGAGATTTTCTCGCTGTTTGCCGAAGATAATATTGAGCTGACCGACAGCACCATGCTGGTGCCGGGTCTGCGTTTCGACCATCACTCCATTGTCGGCAATAACTGGAGCCCGTCGCTGAACCTGTCTCAGGAACTGGGCGACGATTTCACCCTGAAAATGGGTATCGCCCGCGCCTATAAAGCGCCGAGCCTGTATCAGACCAACCCGAACTACGTGCTGTACAGTAAAGGCCAGGGTTGTGCGGCCAGCGGCGGCGGTTGTTATCTGGTGGGGAATAAAGATCTGGATGCGGAAACCAGCGTTAACAAAGAGATCGGACTGGAATTCCACCGCAACGGTTATCAGGCGGGCGTGACCTATTTCCGCAACGATTATCGCAACAAAATCGAATCCGGTTATCTGCCAACCGGCACGTCCTCCACCGGCACAACTGATGTATATAAATGGGAAAACGTGCCGAAAGCCGTGGTTCAGGGGCTGGAGGGCACGCTGAATATTCCGGTCAGCAGCACCGTTTCCTGGAATAACAACGGCACGTACATGATTGAAAGTAAAAACAAAGAGACCGGCGATTATCTGTCGATCATCCCGGAATTTACCATCAACTCCACGCTGAGCTGGCAGGCGACGGAAGATCTCTCTCTGCAATCTACCCTGACCTGGTATGGCCGTCAGAAGCCGAAGAAATACAACTACAAAGGTGAAGCCGTCACCGGCAGTGAGAAGAATGAAGTCAGCCCGTATTCTGTGGTCGGCATGAGCGGCACCTACACCGCGACCAAAAATGTCAGCGTCACGGCGGGTATTGATAACGTCTTCGACAAACGCCAGTTCCGTGCGGGTAATGCCCAGACCGTGGGTAATGCCACCACCGGCGCCTATATGTACGGCGCAGGCGCGGCAACCTACAACGAGCCGGGCCGCACGTTCTATATGAGCCTGAATACGCACTTCTGAGTATGTTGCCCACATAAAAAAAGCCACCTGCAAAGGTGGCTTTGTTGTGTCTGAAACCTGACTTTGGGCTTACAGCACGCCCTGCGCCAGCATGGCATCAGCGACTTTGACGAAGCCGGCGATATTTGCGCCACGGACATACTGCGTCTGCTGGCTTTTGCCGCCGTATTCGACACACGACTGGTGAATATCCAGCATGATGTGACGCAAACGCGCATCCACTTCTTCGGCTTTCCAGCTCAGACGCGCAGCGTTCTGCGCCATCTCCAGCCCTGACGTTGCCACGCCACCGGCGTTCGCCGCTTTGCCCGGTGCGAACAACACGCCCGCGTCGGTGAACAAATCCGTCGCTTCAATCGTGGTTGGCATATTCGCGCCTTCGGCTACCGCTTTCACGCCATTGGCGATCAGCACGCGTGCCGCATCCGCATCCAGTTCATTTTGCGTGGCGCAAGGCAGCGCGATATCCACCGGCACGTTCCAAGGCTGCTGCCCTTCAAGATACGTCAGCCCGAGTTTTTGCGCGTAATCCGCCACGCGACCATCGCGGCTGGCTTTGATTTCGGTCAGCAGCGCCAGTTTCTCAGGAGTAAAGCCTGCTTCATCGACGACAGTACCGTTAGAATCTGACGCCGTAATCACCCGTGCGCCCAGTGACATGGCTTTTTCAATTGCATATTGTGCGACGTTACCGGAACCAGACACCGCCACGCGCATACCTTCGAAATCCAGGCCATGGCGTTTAAGCATCGATTCAGTGAAATAGATCAGGCCATAACCTGTGGCTTCCGGGCGGATCAGGCTGCCGCCGAACGACAACCCTTTGCCGGTGAACACGCTGGCAGTGTTGTTGGAGAGTTTTTTCATCATCCCCGCCATATAGCCGACTTCACGCCCGCCGACGCCGATATCCCCCGCAGGCACATCAGTATCCGGGCCGAGATGACGGTAAAGTTCCAGCATCAGCGCCTGACAGAAACGCATGATCTCGCCTTCGCTTTTGCCTTTCGGATTGAAATCACTGCCGCCCTTTCCGCCGCCCATTGGCAACGTGGTCAGGGCATTTTTAAAGGTCTGCTCAAAACCAAGGAATTTGAGAATCGATAAATTGACCGACGGATGGAAACGCATGCCGCCTTTATACGGGCCAATCGCCGAGCTGAACTGTACACGCCAGCCACGGTTCACCTGCACCTGATTTTTGTCATCCACCCACGCGATACGGAACTGAATGACACGTTCCGGCTCCACCAGACGTTCGAGTAAAGCAGAACGGCGGTATTGCGGATTTTGTTCGAGGAAAGGCCATAGCGTGGTCATAACTTCACGTACGGCCTGGGAGAATTCGACCTGATGCGGGTCGCGTTGCTGAACTGAGGATAAGAACTGTTCGAGGGATTGAATCTGATCCATTAAGGTAAAACTCCGTTTGTAAGTGATGTTGTCTTTTTTATTTACTGCTTATTTTTTGACTATGCATCGACTGACAAGCGGACATCAAGCAATTTATTTCCCAATAAAAACCCTAAGATTTACGACCTTCCAGCTTCAGTAACAACAACTTGTTGTCCAGCCCGCCAGCAAAGCCGGTTAATTTCCCGGAAGCACCAATCACCCGGTGACACGGCGCCACGATAGAAATCGGGTTGCGGCCATTGGCCGCGCCCACGGCACGAACCGCTTTCGGGCGACCGATACGACGGGCGATCTCGCCGTAGCTGCGCGTTTCACCAAACGGAATTTCCAGCAACGCCGCCCAGACTTCTTTCTGGAATTCGGTGCCGGTGAAATCGAGTTCCAGCTCAAAACGGGTACGCTTACCGGCAAAATATTCGTTCAGCTGTTGTTCGGTTTTCAGCAAGATCGGAAACGACGGGTCTTCAATCATATCGCCCAACGGCACGCGCCCGTCGATTTCACATTCCCACAAAATAGCGGTCAGCTTATCGCCTTTCGCCGCCAGTGTGAGTAACCCGACTGGCGATGCCATCCGCTTGAATCTGTTTTCCATCAGTCCCTTCCTCTGCAAGTTTTACGCCCCACACTTTACCGGAAAGGCAGGAACTGACGAAAATTATTTCAGGCCCAACTGTGCGCGAAGTTCCGCTTTCGCCGCGTCGAATTCGGTTTTGAAATCTGGCTGTTCTTCCATTTTTTGCGCGATCAGTGCAGCACCGGTGCGACTCATCACGGTATCAGAACGGTAATGGAAACCTGCTACCAGACGGTTTTCGGCGTAACCGGCCGCCCGGGTGAACAGCGCGTTGCGTTTTTCCGGCACCATTTCGCCCAGCACCGTCGCCATCAGATAGCCGATAGTAGAATGACCGGAAGGCCATGAGCCGGATTTGGATTTTTTCAGCAGCGGATGAATTTGTTCATCGAGCATATAAGGACGCGGGCGGTTAAAGGCTTTCTTGGCGTGATCGTCCACCACGTCTTCGGTCGCCACAATACGATCAAACAGCGCAGCGGTTTTCGGCAGTTTCGCAGCATCAAAGTCCGGCCCCATCACATCGGCAAAACGCCAGACGTTTTCTTCAGCATCAGCAATCGCCGCTTTTTCCTGCTCCGGCGTACGGGTGGCCTGAATTTCCAGCAATTCTTTCAGTTCCGCTTTGGTCTGCGCCGAATCATCCGCCGGTGGCGCGGGCAGATATTTCGTCAGATCCAGTTCCTGGCTGGTGATAAAGGGTTTGGCTTCGTCAGCCGCCTGAACGACAAAAGTGGAACCGAGGGTGAAAAGCAGCAGAGCAACGAGGGACTTACGCACGGGAAAACTCCTGATATTAGTTTGAATATCAGGAGAGTAGAGAACAAGTGTGACGCTTAAATGACAAACATCAGCCGAGCAAACCGAGTTTTCCGGTCAGCTTGCGCACCACTTTCTTTTTACCCGCCAGCGCAATGCCCAGCAGTTGCAGGTTGTCCGTCGGCACAACAGACACCGCTTCGCGAAACGCGGCGTAATCCGTGGTTTGCTGTCCTTCGACCGGAAAAATAATTCCGTCCATTTCGTCATCATGAAGCAGGTGCTGATGAAGGTGCGTGAGCTGTTCGCTGTCGGCAACCAGCACGCTGATGCCAATCGGGATCAGCCCCGGATGCACGCGGTTATCAGCGTCAATCAGCGGCTCGCCCACCAGCGACGGATGGCGTTGCCCGAGCGTCAGGGCCAGAACGGCGGCGGCATTGGCGGCATGTCCGGCGGCAAGTTGCTGGTTGATGACAATCACGCAGCGTTCCGGTGACGAAGGCAGAATGGTTGCAGGCGTATTCATGATGGCAGGCTCCGGTTCAGTTGAAACATGAGCTTAACCCGTCACTTTTTCTCAATCTGGAAGATTTGTGCACAGACGCCGGTAATGTGCTGGCGTGAGCTGATAGGCGCGGCGGAACCAGCGCCCGAGATGGCTCTGATCAGCAAAACCTAAATCAGCCGCCACGTCAGCCGGTGTGCGCCCGAGCGCCAGCCCTTCACGGGCGCGGGTCAGTTTCAGCTGAATAAGATAGGCGTGCGGCGGCAATCCGAATTCAGCTTTAAACGCACGGCTGACCACAAAGCGGCTTTCGCCGGTCGCCGCTGCCAGTTGTTCGAGGCCGATGTCTTCGTGCAAGTGGGCATGCAGATATTCCCGCGCCTGATGCGCCAACCGCGACCAGGGCGCATGCCCCTGAAGTCGCGGCGGCTGCCAGGTGAGATGGCCGCCCAGTGCACAGAGCAAGCCGTCGAGCGCGGTCTGGCGGACAATGCGCAGGTCTTTGCCGTGCAGCGCCTGAAAAGCCCGTGACGTCGCCTGCGCCAGTTGCGGATCCTGCGCTAAGGTATTTTCGAAACTCGGATCACCGGCCGGAGAAAGGGAATCGCGCCGTGCCGCCAGCTCGCGGCTCAGCCATTGCGGATCGAGATACAGCATGTGATAGGTAAAACCGCCGGGCTGCACCGCATCGCCGTCATGGATTTCGCCCGGTTCGAGCATAAAGACTTTGCCCGGCAGGCTTTGATGTTTCTGGCGGCGACAACTGAACTGCTGCAAACCGTACTGAGTGACACCGACCAGATAACTGTCATGCCAGTGGGGATCGTAAGCATGGCCTTCGAAATGGGCGTGGATCGTCTCGATCCCGCTGTCTTTATCTTTCGATAAATCGACCCAGTTTGCAGACGCCATACATCCCCCGCTGAATGAATTAACAACAGGGTAACAAATAGGCGGAGTGAATAAAACTCGGTGGGTTTAAAACCCCCTCCCGGCCTCCCCCTTCGCAGGGGGAGGAGCTGAAAAAACTGCCAGCTTTTTCTCGGGGGAGGCGCTGAAAAACTTAGTGCTTCACGCTTTCAATAAAGGTTTTACGGGCGGTTTTGGAACCCAGACGTTCGGCTTCGTCCAGCAATTTCAGGGCTTTATCGACGTCCCCTGCTTTCACTGCTTTCTTAATCGCATCGTTAAAGTAGGTTTCTGAATCGCTGAGCATTGGCTCGCTCGGTTTAGCCGGAGCCGCCGCAGGTGCAGGCGCTTGTGTGCTGCCGACCACCACGGGTGCAGCGGCTGCCGGTGCGGAAGACGGGAAGATCTGACCAATCATCACGTTACCGGTTTTCTGCTCGGCAGTGACTTTCAGACTCAGTGTGCCGGTCGGGGTATGACGGGCAATCGGATCCGGGATATCCGGCACCGCGTTACCCACGCCAGCGGCGAAGGCTTTCGCCGGGTTCACCATCTGCGTGGTCTCAGCTAAGTCCTGACGGGTGGTGTACACCAGCAGATAAATTTGTTTCTGACCCAGTGCCGGCGTCAGTTTCAGTGTGCCTTCCAGACGATCGCTCGAGACGATACCTGGTTTCTGATACGGGAAATAGCTGGAAGGGTAAAACGCAGCCGGACGCATCTGCTCATCCAGCACCAGAACATTTGGCGCATACACGGTTTTACCGGTCGCGATACTGGTCAGCGTAATTTCAAGCGAACCCCGGTCAGCAGGTAAAGCGAAAGCCCCGACGGCGCCCTGAATCTCACCCTGATTGATTTCAACACTGGACGTCCCCAGCGTTACATCCTGCGTCACTGGCGGAACCAGCGGCGTCCATGAAAGGTTGCGTAAGGTCTGGCTGGAAATAGCCGGTGCAGTATTCGCATCATTTTGCGCAGCGTTCACCACCGCAGGGGCAGCAGCCAACAGGCTCAGCGACAGACACAGTGACAGCAGATTCTTTTTCATTATTGTTTCCTTTGAAATCACCATGAAGGCTGGCGGTCATCAGCGATAATCCGCCAGCCAGCACATCTTCTTTACTGCGTTTTTTTAAAGCTTACATTGCCATTTTTCCAAACTCTTTCGGGTTGCCGGAAGGCGGCAAGCGTCCAAGTCCCCGGGAGCGTAGACAACTACGTGACCGGGGCGAGGACGCGCAGCCAACGCATCGGCAGCGCGAAGGAGGAAGGAAAAAATTACCACCAGATTTCCATTTGGGCGCCGAAGGTTATTTCGTCGTCATTACCACGGCTGTATGTGGTCGTGCTGGTGTCGTTCATCGCTAAGCCATTGTTTGCGCCGCTGTCAGTGTCGTAGCCCCATTTTTCATCCCAGTTCGCATAAGTGGCAAACACGCGGATGGCCGGACGTGACCAGATGCTGTCGCCCGCCTGCCATTGTTGCGCCAGGGTGACTTTGTACTGGCCGTTTTTGTCGCCGGTACGCTGGGATTTCACGTTGTCGTAACCGACTTCCAGCAAGGTGCTCATGATCGGGGTCCATTTGTACATCGGACGGACACCGACGGTGTACCAGGTGGTGCCGTTGTTGTTATCGCGGTCAACGTCCTGATACATCGCCACGTACATCAGGCTCCAGGTGTCGTTGAAGTCGATAGCACCGTGGTCGAGCACACGCACCATGCTGCCGTTGTTGTTGATGGCGGCACCATTCGAGTGGCCGTTCGCCGCGCCCTGACCCGGATCCGTCATGGAATCTGCGGCATATTGCAGCACGAATTTGTTATAGCCGTTGTAAATACTTTGCGTATGTTCCGCAGTGACCAGGAAGCCGTCTTTGGTCGCATCGTCAGCCAGTGAATAACCATCACGCGCGTTAGCACGACCGTAATCCACCCCTAACTCCAGCACACCGCCCGGGTTAGTTTGCAGGCCTGCCAGACGCACGTCGAACACGTCGTTGGAGGTAGGCACTTCATTACGCTGGTCAGCGATATAACCGTATGAACCGCCGCTTTCGGTGTTACGGGTGGCAGCCAGAGACAGTTTACCGAAGCCCAGATCGATATCTTCCAGACCCGCACCAGGACCTGAAATATCCCAGTAGTAGAAGTCGATCATGTGAACGTCATGACGTTGGTAGAAACGCTTACCGGCCCACATAGTCGAACCCGGCAGCCATTCGATCAGGTTCTTACCCTTCACGTTTGCTTCGCGGAAAGCCGGATCGGTTGACTCCCAGTCGTTCTGTTGAGAAACGGAATACGCCACGTTGGTGTCGAAGTAGAAGCTCTTATCCCCTTCTTTCCACACTTCCTGACCCAGTTTCAACTCTGCATACGTCTCACATTCGTTACCGAGACGGTATTTGCTGTCTGCACCTGTCGCTTTGAAACATTGCTGCTCGCCGCCGCTGCCGGTCCAGCCAATACCCGAACGGGCATAACCTGTGAAATCCACCGCCATTGCTTGTGTAGAAAGGATGCCAGCAGCCACTGCCAGCGCCAGGGAAGAACTACGCATTGTGATCATCATTTTCTCCTGTAGGGGATCGCGTGCTTTCAAACACCAGGTTCGGGGTGTAACCGGCGACATGCCGTTCCGTCTTCGCGGAACAGATGGCAGCGGTGTGGCGGCAAACCGATGGCGAATGTTGCACCTTCTTCTACCAGCACCACGTCGTTCTGGCGGTACACCAGGTTCTGACGAATTGCCGGAATTTGGATGTGGATCTGTGTTTCGTTACCCAGTTGCTCGACGACCTGCACTTCGCCGGAAAGCGTCACTTCAGCGACGTCGCTTGGCAGAAGATGTTCAGGGCGGATACCCAGTGACAGGTTGCTGCCGACTTTCACGTCGGTCCCTTCCACCGGCAGCCAGACTTGCTGGCGGTTCGGCAATTCGACCTGTACGCGCGCAGGCTCAGCAGCGGTGACTTTCACCGGCAGGAAATTCATTTTGGGTGAGCCGATAAAACCGGCGACAAAGCGGTTGGCAGGATAGTGATACAGCTCGAGCGGCTTACCGACCTGCGCGATATGCCCGGCATCGAGTACCACGATTTTGTCGGCCAGCGTCATCGCTTCGACCTGATCGTGGGTCACGTAAATCATGGTGCGTTTCAGGCGCTTATGCAGGCGTGAAATCTCAATACGCATCTGCACACGCAGCGCAGCATCTAAGTTAGAAAGCGGTTCATCGAGCAGAAAAACCGTCGGCTCGGCAACCAGCGTACGGCCAATCGCCACGCGCTGACGTTGTCCGCCGGAAAGCGCTTTCGGGCGTCTGTCCAGCAAATGCGCCAGTTGCAACACTTCGGAAACCTGATTCACCCGCTGATTGATCTCGGCTTTTTTCGCCCCCGCCAGCTTCAGGCCGAAGGACATGTTTTCTGCCACAGACAGATGCGGATAAAGCGCATAAGACTGGAACACCATGCCGATGCCACGATCGGCGGGCGGCACTTCATTCATGCGTTTATCGCCAATCTTCAATTCACCGGACGTGATGTCTTCCAGGCCTGCAATCATGCGCAGCAGAGTGGATTTACCACAGCCGGACGGCCCGACGAACACCACAAACTCGCCTTCTTCTATTTCCAGGTTGATGTCGCTGGAAATCACGGTGTCGCCAAAGGCTTTGTACACGCTGTTAAGGGAAACGCTCGCCATCCTGAACTCCTGTACTTGCTGCCAGCGAGAAAACTCAATGCAACGAAGAGTGAAGGATTAGCCGGTAACCGTAATCATCCGTAACAAAGTTTTTCATGGGGGAGGAGCAGGGAGGATGACGATTCACCGCAACCGGATGAAAGTTCACAGCAAAAATCAAATTCGTGATCTGAATGGCAAAAAACGAACCATATTTTTGAGTGATGAACCACATAACGCCTGAGAGTGTCGGTGGGATCACATTCTGAGAGGTGGGGGCGTAGAGGGGGGGATGATGAAGCTGTGACAGGTTAAATCCACACTGGCGTCGTACCCTGTCTTTTCCGTCTCAGACGATAAAAAAACCGACTACAAAAGGATTGGATTATGACCCTCAGCATTAAAAAGATTGTTAAACACACACTGGCACTCTCGGCGCTGGCTACGCTGGTGTTGTCATCTTCCGCGTTCGCCAAAATAGAAGAAGGAAAGCTGGTCATCTGGATCAACGGTGACAAGGGCTATAACGGCCTGGCGGAAGTCGGTAAGAAATTTGAAAAAGACACCGGCATTAAAGTCACGGTAGAACATCCGGACAAGCTGGAAGAAAAATACCCGCAAGTGGCAGCCACAGGCGGCGGCCCTGACATCATCTTCTGGGCGCATGACCGTTTTGGCGGCTACGCACAATCCGGTCTGCTGGCTGAAATCAGCCCGGACCAGACCTTCAAAGACAAACTGTTCCCGTTCACCTGGGATGCGGTCACCTTCAACGGCAAGCTGATCGGCTATCCGGTCGCGGTTGAAGCGCTGTCACTGATTTACAATAAAGACATCATTAAAGAAGCGCCAAAAACCTGGGAAGAAATCCCGGCGCTGGACAAAGAGCTGCGCGCCACAGGCAAGAGCGCCATCATGTGGAACCTGCAGGAACCGTACTTCACCTGGCCAATCATCGCCGCTGACGGCGGTTATGCGTTCAAGTATGAAAACGGCAAATACAACATCAAAGACACCGGCGTGAATAACGCAGGTTCACAGGCTGGCCTGCAATTCATCATCGATCTGGTGAAAAACAAACACATCAACGCCGACACCGATTACTCCATCGCTGAAGCCGCCTTTAACAAAGGCCAGACCGCAATGACTATCGACGGTCCGTGGGCGTGGTCAAACCTCGACAAGAGCAAAATCAACTACGGCGTGACGTTGCTGCCAACGTTCCACGGCAAGCCGTCTAAACCGTTCGTCGGCGTGCTGACAGCCGGTATCAACGCCGCCAGCCCGAACAAAGAGCTGGCGAAAGAGTTCCTGGAAAACTACCTGATCACCGACGACGGTCTGGCCGTCGTGAATAAGGACAAACCGCTGGGTGCCGTGGCGCTGAAGTCTTATCAGGAGAAACTGGAAAAAGACCCGCGCATTGCTGCCACCATGGCGAACTCGAAGAACGGTGAAATCATGCCAAACATCCCGCAGATGAGCGCCTTCTGGTACGCAGAACGCAGCGCCATCATCAACGCGGTGAATGGCCGTCAGACCGTTCCGCAAGCACTGAAAGATGTAGAAACCCGCATTACCAAGTAATGCCTGCGTTTTAGCTCAATGAACGGTACGGAGCCAACCTGCTCCGTACCGCCACTACAAGGATTGTCCCTATGCCAGTAGCCAAAAAAAGGCCGTTCAGCAATGCGCTTAAGTGGCTGATCATCGCCCTGCTCGCCTGCTTTACCGGTTATCTGATCGTGCTGATGTATGCGCAGGGTGAATACCTCTTTGCCGTTCTAACCCTGATCCTATCCGGTGTCGGCTTATACATTTATGGCAACCGCCGCGCGTATTCGTGGCGCTACGTGTACCCCGGTCTGGCCGGGATGTCGTTATTTGTGTTGTTTCCGCTGATCTGCACCATCGCGATTGCCTTCACTAACTACAGCAGCACCAACCAGCTGACCTTTGAACGTGCGCAGTCCGTTCTCATGGGACGTGAATTCCAGGGCGGCAAGGTGCTGAATTTCGCACTCTTCCCTGCGGGCGATAGATGGCAACTGGCACTGACGTCGGCGGATAACAGCGAGACGCTGGTTTCCCCGCCTTTTGCTTTCAACGCTTCCGCGCCGCAAACGCTGGACATGCTGCCGCAAACCGCGCCATCGGCTGAAAAAGCCGGGTTGCGGGTAGTGACACAAAACCGTCTGGCCCTCGGTCAGATCTCAGCGAAATTACCCGACGGCGAAACGCTGCGCATGAGTTCCCTGCGCCAGTTCTCCGGCACTCAGCCGCTGTACAAACTCGGTGAAGATAAGAAGCAGCTGACCAATGTGCAAACCGGCACGATTTACCGCCCGAACATGGACACCGGCTTCTATCAGGCAGTGAACGCTCAGGGCGAATGGCAGGCAGAAAAACTCAGCCCCGGCTTTACCGTCGGCATCGGCTGGGGCAACTTCCTTCGCGTGTTACATGACGAAGGGATCCAGAAACCGTTCCTGTCGATTTTCGTCTGGACCGTTGTATTCGCCCTGCTGACCGTGGTGCTCACCGTGGCTGTCGGTATGGTGCTGGCCTGCGTGGTCCAGTGGGAAGAACTGAAAGGGAAAGCGGCGTACCGCATCCTGCTGATCCTGCCCTACGCCGTGCCTGCGTTTATTTCGATTCTTATTTTCAAAGGGTTATTCAACCAGAGTTTTGGTGAGATCAACCTGATGCTCAGCGCGCTGTTTGGCATCAAACCGGCGTGGTTCAGCGATCCATGGACGGCCAAAAGCATGATCATCATCGTCAACACCTGGCTCGGTTATCCGTACATGATGATCCTGTGCATGGGCCTGCTGAAAGCGATCCCGGACGATCTTTACGAAGCATCCGCTATGGACGGCGCGACGCCGATGCAGAACTTCTTCCGCATCACGCTGCCGCTTTTGATCAAACCGCTGACGCCACTGATGATCGCCAGCTTCGCGTTTAACTTTAATAACTTCGTGCTGATCCAGTTGCTGACCAACGGCGGGCCGGACATGCTCGGCACCACCACGCCAGCGGGTCATACCGATTTGCTGGTCAGCTACACCTATCGCATCGCCTTTGAAGGCGGCGGCGGGCAGGACTTCGGGCTGGCGGCAGCGATTGCCACGCTAATCTTCCTGCTGGTGGGAGCGCTGGCTGTCGTGAACCTGAAAGCATCACGTATGAAATTCGACTGAGGAGAAACAAACAATGCCTATGGTTAAACCGAAGTCGCAGAAAGTCAGATTGCTGGTCACACACCTGCTGTTGCTGTGCTTTCTGGCGCTGATCCTGTTCCCGTTGCTGATGGTGTTCGCCATCTCGCTGCGTCCGGGTAACTTCGCCACCGGCAGCCTGATCCCGGATCAGGTCTCGTGGGATCACTGGAAACTGGCGCTCGGCATTGCCGTCAACAACAGCGACGGCAGCGTTACGCCACCGCCGTTCCCGGTGATGCTGTGGCTGTGGAATTCGATCAAGATCGCCGTGATCACCGCCGTCGGCATCGTCGCGCTTTCCACCACCTGCGCCTATGCCTTTGCCCGCATGAAATTCCGCGGTAAAAGTTCGCTGCTTAAAGGGATGCTGATTTTTCAGATGTTCCCGGCGGTGCTGTCGCTGGTGGCGCTATACGCCCTGTTCGACCGTCTCGGCATGTACGTGCCCTTCCTCGGGCTGAACACCCACGGCGGCGTGATTTTCGCCTATATGGGCGGCATCGCCCTGCACGTCTGGACGATCAAAGGCTATTTCGAAACCATCGACGGTTCGCTGGAAGAAGCCGCTGCGCTGGACGGCGCCAGCCCGTGGCAGGCATTCCGTCTGGTTCTGCTGCCGCTGTCTGTGCCAATTCTGGCAGTGGTGTTCATTCTGTCGTTCATTGCGGCCATCACCGAAGTGCCGGTGGCGTCGTTACTGCTGCGTGACGTCAACAGCTACACCCTGGCGGTCGGTATGCAGCAATATCTGAACCCGCAAAATTACCTGTGGGGTGATTTCGCGGCGGCAGCCATATTGTCGGCTATCCCGATTACGGCGGTGTTCCTGATTGCTCAACGCTGGCTGGTCGGCGGCTTAACGGCAGGCGGTGTGAAAGGTTAACTGTAAGGCTAATGCGCTTTGTAATACTTGATCAATTCCCTGTGTCTTGGGCGGCTGAATAAGCCGCCTTTTTTTATGCAATGGAGGGATCGGGAATAACCAAATAGTCGGTGCAAAGGTATCAGCGAGCTCACAAGAGGCAATGGACTGTATAGCGATCACCAGACCACCTTAGGATTCATATACAGGCCATCCGATCCCAACGGTTGCCCATAAAAAAGGGGTCCTGCCCTAAGGCAGAACCCCTTTTCACTTCCTTCCTTTCAGCTTCAGCTCACCGATACTTTCCGGCGGCGTTTATCGAGGTCTTTAATCAGCTTATTCACCTGCTCGTCGGCAAACATCTCTTCGAGCGTATGGGAGAGCTTACGGCGCCAGTTCGGATATTCATCGCTGGTACCGGGCACGTTAACCGGTGCGCCCATGTCCAGCCAGTCTTCCGGTTGCAGGCCGAGCAAGGCACAGGCACTGTCAGCAACGTAACGTTGCAGACCACGGTTGAGTATTGGCGTCATTTCCATCAGTGCGGCTTTATGCCCGGTTTTCTTCGGGATGCAGCCGTAATGATGCAGACCATCAAGCAACCCCTGACGTGCGCGGGCGCGGTCGGCGTACAGCTCCTGTAAAACAGCCTCGTCGCGGTACAAACCGAGGGATTTTCCCAGCGCCAGATCGTCGCTTTGCCAGTAGCCGCGCAGCGTCGGCAGGTCGTGCGTAGTAATCGTGGCCATCGCCTGAACCGGATAGGACTGCGGCGCGCGGAAGTTGTTTTCCTCGTCGCGCTCGAAATACAGCACTTTGTAGGAATACACGCCGCTTTCGCGCAGTTTGCTGACGATCTCGACCGGTACGGTGCCCAGATCTTCGCCGATCACCATGCAACGGTGACGCTGGCTTTCCAGGGCTAAAATGGCCAGCAGATCATCCACCGGATATTGCACGTACGCACCTTTATCCGCCGTTTCACCCGCCGGGATCCACCACAGGCGCAGTAACGCCATCACATGATCGATGCGCAACGCGCCGCAACTCGTCATGTTGGAACGCAGAAGATCGATAAAAGGCTGATAGCCGCGCCTCACCATCACATGCGGATCCATCGGGCGCAGATCCCAGTTCTGACCGAGCGGGCCGAGAATATCCGGCGGTGCACCCACTGAAGCTTTCAGGCAATACAGTTCGCCGTCGCCCCAGGTTTCGGATCCGCCTGCCACCACGCCGACCGCCAGATCACGGTAAAGCCCCATCGGCATCTCGTGCCGCTGGCTGGTGTGATAGCACTGCGTAAACTGGGTTTCCGCCAGCCATTGCAGCCACAGATAAAACTCCACATCCTGCGCATGTTGTTCGCAGAACGCCCGCACGGCCGGGCCACGGGCATCATGATATTTTTCAGGCCAGCGGTTCCAGCCAAGTGCCACATCACTTTCTTTCGCCAGATGCTCGTAAAGCGCATCAAACGCAGCCTGCAGATACAGGCTTTCACCGCCCTGTTTGACGAAGTTGCGCAGGGATTTCACCTGCGGATCCTGCGCCTTACGTCCCTGAAAATGCGCGTAAGCCAGCCGTAATCCTTCTAATTTCAGCGGCATAACGCTGGCGTAATCCACCCAGTCATTGGCGCGCACCGCCTGCAAACGTTGCTGCGTCAGCGGCTGATGCCACCACTGTTGCGCCGCATCGCTCTGCCGGAAATCATCTACCGCGCCGACGTCGATATAAATCACGTTTAGCCAGCGGCGGGATGACGGACTGTAAGGGCTGGCGGCCACCGGATTCGCCGGATACAGCGCGTGGATCGGATTGAGCCCGACAAACGCGCCGCCGCGTTCGGCGACGTTTTTCAGCATCAGATTGAGATCGCCAAAATCACCGATGCCCCAGTTATTTTCCGAGCGCAATGTATAAAGCTGCACGCAGGCGCCCCACAGTTTTTTACCGGCCAGCAGCGCATCCGGTTCGTAACAGCGTTTCGGCGCGACAATGACCCGACACTCCCACTGTTGCGCGTCCTGCGTCAACGTCAGCTGGTGATAACCGGCAGGAATTTTACCCGGGAGTGCCAGCGTCATTTTGCCGCTGATCCGCCCCTTTTGGGTCACGCCGCTTTCCAGTTTCAGAGTCCAGGCATATTCGCCTTCACCGCCGACCGGCAATGCCAGACGGCTGCCGGTGACAAACACTTTGACCGACGGCACCGGCGTGGCAACCGGGCGGCGGCTGCCCGCCACCCAGCCCATCGCCGATAACAGTTCACGCTTGGTCTCGGAAGCGATTGCCTGTTGTTTGCCGTGCGCATTAATAAAACCAGAAGCAATCCCCGCCTCCCTGGCGGCCTGCTCCAGTGCTTTGTTCTCCATGCGGGCTCCTTATCGCTTCGCCTGCCAGATCCGTTGCTGATAATCGCGGATCGAGCGGTCGGAACTGAACATCCCTACGCGGGCCGTGTTGAGGATAGTTTTACGGGTCCACTCGTCCTGGTCGCGATACAACGCGTCGACTTTTTGCTGTGCCGCGCAGTAATCGGCAAAGTCAGCCAGCACCAGATATGGGTCGCCGCCGCCAAGCAAACTGTCGAGCATCAGGCTGAAGGCCTGTTTGTCGCCATTGCTGAAGAAGCCGTTTTCCAGTTCTTTGAGGATCTTATCCAGGTGCTTGTCTTTCTTGCGAATTTTAAGCGGATCGTAGCCCTTCGCCTGCAAGGCTTTGACCTGATCGACGGTGTTACCAAAGATGAAGATATTGTCTTCCCCGACCTCTTCAGCAATCTCAACGTTCGCGCCGTCGAGTGTGCCGACGGTCAGCGCGCCGTTCAGTGCCAGTTTCATGTTGCCGGTGCCGGAAGCTTCTTTACCAGCGGTAGAAATTTGCTCGGAAACATCAGCCGCCGGGATCATCAGTTCAGCCACGGACACGCGGTAATCCGGAATAAACACCACTTTGATGCGGTCACGCACCAGCGGATCGTTATTCACTTTTTCCGCGACTTTGTTGATGGCATAGATGATGTTTTTCGCCAGGTAATAACCCGGTGCCGCTTTCGCGCCGAACAGGAACACACGCGGCACCATGTCCATTTCCGGGTTATCACGCAACTGACGGTACAACGACAAAATGTGCAGCAGATTCAGATGCTGGCGTTTGTATTCATGCAGACGTTTGATCTGTACGTCGAAAATGGCATCAGGGTTGAGGGTCAGCCCCATCACCTGTTTCACGTAATGCGCCAGTTTGATTTTGTTCTCACGCTTAATGGCCTGATAACGCTGACGGAATTTTTTATTATCCGCAGAACTTTCCAGCCCTTTCAGCGCGTCCAGGTCATTCACCCATTCGGTTTTCAGGGTGTCATCAATCAGCGATGACAGCGCCGGGTTACACTGTTTCAGCCAGCGGCGCGGTGTGATGCCGTTGGTCACGTTGTGGAATTTATTCGGCCATAACAGGTGATATTCCGGGAACAGGTCTTTGACCACCAGTTCGGAATGCAACGCCGCCACGCCGTTCACCGCAAAACCACTGACCACGCACAGATTTGCCATCCGCACTTGTTTGTTCTGATGGACAGACAGTTTTTCCCAGACAGCTTTGTCACCCGGCCACTGTTTTTCGACCACTTTTTTGAAGCGGGCGTTGATGGCTTTGATCAGCGAGAAATGGCGCGGCAGCAGGCTGCGCACCAGTTTTTCATCCCAGCACTCCAGCGCTTCCGGCATCAGCGTGTGGTTGGTGTACGCGAACGTCTGGCGGGTGATCGCCCAGGCGGCGTCCCATTCAAGCTGGTGTTCGTCGAGCAAAATACGCAACAGCTCAGGAATGGCAATGGTCGGGTGCGTGTCATTGAGCTGGATGACTTCAAATTTCGGTAAATCCTCAATTTTACGGCCAAGGAAGTGATGGCGGCGCAGGATATCGGCCACCGAGCAGGCGCACTGGAAATACTGCTGCATCAGGCGCAGGCGTTTACCGGCGTCGTGATTGTCATTCGGATACAGCACTTTGGTGAGTTTTGCCGCATCAATGCCTTTTTGCTCGGCTTTAAGAAATTCACCGTCATTGAACAGCGTCAGATCGAACGGATGCACGTCAGTGGCCTGCCACAGACGCAGCGGCTGGGTAACGCCATTTTTGTACCCGACCACCGGCAGATCCCAGGCTTCACCGCGCAGGGTAAACGCCGGATGCCACTGTTCAGCGCCCTTTTCGTTTTTTGTCAGTTTGCCACCAAACGCCACATCGACGGACAGTGAGCTGTTGTGGCTGAACCACGGATAGCATTCGCGATGCCAGTTATCCGGCGCTTCCTGTTGTTTGCCTTCGCTGAACGACTGGCGGAAAAGACCGTACTGATAGTTCAGACCGTAGCCGGTGGCCGGTTGCCCGACGGTCGCCATGGAATCGAGGAAACAGGCAGCCAGACGGCCTAATCCGCCATTGCCCAGCGCCGGATCGGTTTCCTGCTCCAGTACGTCGGCCAGCTCGACACCCTGCTCTTTCAGCGCCTGACTGACCGTGTCGTACCAGCCGAGATTGATCAGATTATTCGCGGTCAGGCGCCCGATCAGGAATTCCATCGAAATATAGTTAACGTGCCGTTGCGGCTGTTTCGCCGCCGCCGGTGCCGGTTGCGCGCTCAGTTGTTCAGATAATGCGGCACTGGTGGCCTGCCACCACTGGTGCGGTGTCATATCCTGTGCCTGCTGCAAACCGAACCCTTGCCACTGGCGTTTCAGCGCGGCTAAAAACTGCGTCTTATCTAAAGTCACCTGCATCACATGCCTCTTTATCCGGAAATTTGTAGGGAAAGTCTGGTGTTGATTATCACTATGCTGACGCGTATGTCGGTGAGCGGCATCCTCCCGTAAAAGATTAGGCAGGGAGGAGAAACGGGGCGTAGCCGGAGGAGACGGAGGTTCAGGGCAGATGCCTGAAAATTTGTATTAAGAAGTGTGATGCAGAGCAACTTAACGGCATGTAAAAACGTAACATTCTTGCAATCAATGTTTCAAAGGAGGACTTTAGAAAAAGTGATTAATTACACGCTGTGAAATAAATAACGTCCCCTCTGTCCTTCTGTCAAAAGAATCGAAAAAAATGCTGATCCCTTCAAAATTGAGCCGCCCGGTGCGGCAGCAAAATACAGTGGTTCGGGAACGTCTGCTGACGAAGCTCTCGACTGCGCCAAATTATCGTCTGACCCTGGTCGCCAGTCCGGCGGGTTATGGGAAAACGACGCTGGTGGCGCACTGGGCTGCAGGTAAAAGCGATCTGGGCTGGTATTCTCTTGATGAAAGCGACAATCAGCCGGAGCGCTTTGCCAGCTATCTGATTGCTGCTGTGCAGCAGGCCTGCGGCGGGCATTGCATCAAAAGCGAAGCGCTGAGTCTCAAGCATCAGTACGCCAGTTTACCTGCGCTGTTTGCCCAGCTTTTTGTGGAGCTTTCCGACTGGCACAGCCCGCTGCTGCTGGTGATCGACGATTACCATCTGATTTCCAATGACGCCATTCATGAAGGGATGCGTTTTTTCCTGCGCCATCAGCCGGAAAACCTGTCACTGGTGGTGCTTTCACGCACCCTGCCACCGCTGGGCATCGCCAATATGCGTGTGCGGGATCAACTGCTGGAACTCAACGCCTCGCATCTGGCCTTTACGCATCCGGAAACACAGCAATTTTTCGACAACCGGCTGAAAGACCCGATTGATCAGGCAGACAGCAGCCGGCTGTGCGACGAAGTCGCGGGCTGGGCCACCGCCTTGCAACTAATTGCGTTATCGGCGCGGCAGTCTTCTCACCCTTCACAGCATTCGACGCAGCAGTCCGCACGCAAACTGGCCGGGCTGAATGCCAGCCATCTTTCTGAATATCTGGTGGATGAAGTGCTGGATCGCGTTGATGCCCCGACGCGTGATTTTCTCCTGCGCTGCTCGCTGTTGCGCTCAATGAACGATGCGCTGATTGTGCGCCTGACCGGCAGCGAAAATGGTCAGCAACGGCTGGAAGAACTGGAACGTCAGGGATTATTCATCAACCGTATGGATGACAGCGGCGAATGGTTTAACTTCCACCCGCTGTTTGCCACATTCCTGCGTCAGCGTTGTCAGTGGGAACTGGCATCTGAGCTGCCTGCCATTCACCGCGCTGCCGCCGAAGGCTGGCTGGCACAAGGTTTTCCGGCCGAAGCCATTCATCATGCGCTGGGTGCCGAAGACACCAATCTGCTGCGCGATATTCTGCTGCAACATGCCTGGGCCCTGTTTAATCAAAGCGAGCTGGCGTTGCTGGAAGAATGTCTTGCCGCTCTGCCTTATGACCGGCTGATTCAGAATCCTAAACTGGTGTTGTTGCAGGCATGGCTCGCACAAAGTCAGCACCGTTATGCTGAAGTCGAGGTGTTGCTGGCCCGCGCTGAAAGCGAAATGAAACAGCATAATATTGTGATGGAACAGGCACTGGCGGCCGAGTTTGATGCCCTGCGGGCACAGGTGGCTATCAACGACGGACGTCAGGATGAGGCGGAAAAACTGGCCACTGAGGCGCTGCGCTATCTGCCTTATGAAAGCTATTACAGCCGCATTGTGGCCACGTCCGTGACCGGTGAAATCCAGCACTGCAAAGGGGATCTCACCCGCGCACTGCCGCTGATGCAGCAGACCGAGCAAATCGCCCGCCGTTATGAAGCCTATCACTACGCCTTATGGGCGCTGCTGCAACAGAGTGAAATTCTGATTGCTCAGGGCTTTTTGCAGGCCGCGTTTGAGATGCAGGATCGCGCTTTTGAACTGGTGCGCGAACAGCATCTTGAACAGTTGCCGATGCACGAATTTTTATTGCGTTTACGTTCCCAGCTGCTGTGGTCATGGTCGCGGCTCGATGATGCAGAAGAAGCTGCGCGTGAAGGGCTTAATGTGCTGAGCAATTTCCAGCCACAACAGCAGTTGCAATGCCTGGCAATGTTGGCGAAATGTTCGCTGGCACGCGGTCAGCTCGACAACGCCCATCACCATTTACAGCGCTGTGAAGCGTTGCTGAAAACCGGTCAGTATCACATTGACTGGCTGACCAATACCGATAAGCCGCGGGTGATTTACTGGCAGATGATTGGCGATAAAAACGCTGCACGCCAGTGGCTGCAACAGGCGCGTAAACCGGACATGGCAGATAACCATTTCCAGCAAGGCCAGTGGCGAAATATTGCCCGCGTACAGATTTTGCTGGAACAGTTTGATGAAGCTGAAGTGGTGCTCGATGAACTGAATCAGAATGCCCGGCAGTTGCGCCTGACCAGCGATCTGAACCGCAATTTGCTGCTGAGTAACTTACTTTACTGGCAAACCGGGCGCAAAAGTGACGCCCAAAAAGCATTGATCGAAGCGCTGGCGCTGGCGAACCGTACCGGTTTTGTCAGTCATTTCGTCATCGAAGGGGAAATGATGGCGCAACAACTGCGCCAGTTGATCCAGCTTAATCTGCTACCGGAACTGGAACAGCGCCGCGCCCAGCAGATTTTGCGCGAAATTAACCAGCATCACCGTCACAAGTTTGCGCATTTCGACGAAGGCTTTGTGAACAAACTGCTGACCCATCCGCAAGTGCCGGAACTGATCCGTACCAGTCCGCTGACGCAGCGCGAGTGGCAGGTTCTGGGGCTGATTTACTCCGGCTACAGTAATGACCAGATTGCCGGTGAGCTGGACGTTGCATCAACGACCATCAAAACCCATATCCGTAATCTGTATCAGAAGCTGGGGGTTGCGCACCGGCAGGAAGCGGTGCAGCAGGCTCAGCACCTGTTACAAGTGATGGGTTACGGCGCGTAATTATCTCTTCAAAATACATCACGATTTCTCCGCTTTTCATAACACATCGTCAAAATAAGTTGATGTGTTATGCCTATTTTTTATTAGCGAACATTTTTTACTCAAAAATAAAATCCGGTGATATAATGTGACCGTCGTCACATAATTGTAATTCACCATTTCTTCTGTAAAGCCCATTGCCCGCCCGTCGTAGCAGCCTTCCGGCTGATTTTGGCTTCGTGCAAGTGGCTGTAGTAAGTAAGGATTTTATCGATGGGTACATTAACTGCCGGGATTTTAATGATGCGCTGGGAATTGCTGAGCGCTTTTTTGATGTTCTGCACCAGTCAGCTTAATATTGTTTGTCGCCAGTCCAGCCGCAATACCATGGCATTCGTTTGCAGTGGTATCGGCCTCACCGTGACCTGTTTCTTTGTCATGAGCCTGATGGGCATGAGCTACAACGCCGTTGCCGTCGCGCAATTCTGGGCAAACACCAAAGACGTTTTCTTTGATGTCATGAGCAAAACCCCGACCGATATGTCTTACTACTATTAATCCGATTTCCTTAGCGGATATTCCAGATTATTAAAGGGCAGAACCGCATGTTCTGCCCTTTTTGTTATCCCGCGCTTTCCCCCGTGTTACTTCTGATGATTATTTGTTCAGCCGGATGTCATGTAATCCTAAATATAAAAATTTGCGTGACGCATCGAATGTCTTTTTGTATCTATCATTCTGATTACCTGTAAATTGCGGGATGTACCGAAAGGTAAAAAGATATTGTGCTGGCGTCTAAACTATTCATTGCTAATAGTTGAAGGGACGTATTAGATTCTCACTCTATACTTTTCTTAGAATGATCATTGCTTTGTTTGCTTCAGGCTGCTGAATTTTCTCTGATTTGGCTCCCCTGCTTATGGTTGAAGGAATTCCGATGAATACGCATCACATGCTTGGCGCGTTAGTGTTACTGGTAAGTTCTGCTTCTTCTCTCGCCGTTGAAACAACGGGCATTCCTCAGGATCAGGTGAAAGAGCGCAACGCGTTCATTGCCGATTTGATGAAAAAAATGACCCTTGATGAAAAAATCGGTCAGCTGAATCTGGTCACTGTGGGGCCTGAGTACCAAAAAGAAGCCATCATGGCTGACATCCGCGCCGGTAAAGTCGGTGGCGTGTTTAACACGGTAACTAAGCCCGATATCCGCCGTATGCAGGATCAGGTGCAGTACAGCCGCCTGAAAATTCCTCCGTTTTATGCCTATGACGTGGTGCATGGGCAGCGCACGATTTTCCCTATCAGCCTCGGTCTGGCGGCGAGCTGGGATATGCAGGCGGTGGCGACCAGCGCACGTATTTCAGCCCAGGAAACGGCAGCTGATGGCCTGAACATGACGTTCTCACCGATGGTCGATATCACCCGTGATCCGCGCTGGGGCCGTGTTTCTGAAGGTTTCGGCGAAGATACCTATCTGACCTCGCGCCTCGCGCATGAAATGGTTACCGGTTATCAGGGCAAAGACCCGTCTGCCCCTGACGCCGTCATGGCAAACGTCAAACACTATGCGTTGTACGGTGCTGTCGAAGGCGGCCGCGAATACAACACTGTGGACATGAGCCTGACCCGCATGTTCAACGATTACATGCCACCTTATAAAGCGGCAGTCGATGCGGGTGCCGGCGGTGTGATGGTGGCACTGAACAGCGTTAACGGTATTCCTGCCACCTCGAATACCTGGCTGCTGAAAGATATTCTGCGCGATGACTGGCAGTTCAAGGGCCTGACTGTCAGCGACCACGGCGCCATTGGCGGGCTGGTCAAACATGGCGTAGCCGAAGACGATCGTCAGGCGGCCGCGATGGCGCTGAAAGCCGGTGTCGATATGGACATGGCTGACAATATGTACGGTAAGTACCTGAAAGGGTTACTTGCCGACGGCATGGTGAGCCAGAAAGACATTGATCGCGCCGTTCGCGATGTTCTGGCCGCGAAATGGGATATGGGGCTGTTTGTTGATGAATATCGTCATTTAGGCCCGCAGTCGAGCGATCCGGCTGACACCAACGCCGAAAGCCGTCTGCATCGTCAGGAGGCGCGCGAAGTGGCACGGACCTCGCTGGTGCTGTTGAAAAATAACAATCAAACGTTACCGTTAAACAAAAAAGGCACGATTGCCGTCGTTGGCGCGCTGGCTGACAGCAAGCGTGATGTGATGGGCAGTTGGTCGGCAGCCGGTAAGGCAGCGCAGGCAGTCACTGTGTTGCAGGGGATGAAAGATGTGCTCGGTGATAAAGGCACTATCCTCTATGCCCGCGGTGCCAACGTCACCAACGATCAGGCTCTGGTCGATTTCCTGAACTCTTACGAGAAACAGGTGATCAACGATCCACGCAAACCGCAGGATATGATCGACGAAGCGGTGAAAACAGCAGAAAAAGCTGACGTTGTGGTCGCCGTAGTCGGCGAAGCACAAGGCATGGCGCACGAAGCGTCCAGCCGTTCCGAAATTAACATTCCGCAAAGCCAGCGTGACCTGCTCAAGGCATTGAAAGCCACCGGTAAACCGCTGGTTGTCGTGTTAATGAATGGCCGTCCGCTGACCCTGTCGTGGGAAAACGAAATTTCTGATGCCATGCTGGAAACCTGGTTCAGCGGCACCGAAGGCGGACATGCGATTGCCGACGTTCTGTTTGGAGACTACAATCCATCAGGCAAACTGCCGATGACCTTCCCACGCTCAGTCGGGCAAATTCCTTTGTACAATAGCGTGCTCAATACCGGCCGTCCGTTTAATCCTCAGCATCCAGATAAATACACCACCCGTTATTTTGATATCACCAACGGCCCGCTGTTCCCGTTCGGTTATGGCCTGAGCTACACCAGCTTCGGTGTGTCTGACGTGAGTTTGTCATCCACCACGATGGATGCCGGACACCCGCTCACCGCCAGCGTGACGGTGAAAAACACCGGCAAAGTCAGCGGTGCGACGATCGTCCAGATGTACCTGCAGGATGTCACGGCATCGATCAGTCGTCCGGTTAAAGAGTTGAAGAATTTTGAGAAAATCAACCTGCAGCCGGGCGAAGAGAAAGTTGTTACCTTTACGATCACCGAAAAAGATTTACGCTTCTACAACGATAAATTGAAATGGGCTTCAGAGCCTGGAAAGTTCAATGTATTCGTGGGGTTAGATTCTCAGGATGTGAAACAAACCAGTTTCCTGCTGAAATAACTTTCCGGGCCTGACATCAGGCCCGGAAGAGAATCAAAAACCTTCTCTCTCAGGCGGTATTCCGGTAACGGAGACCGCCTGTTCTGAGCAGTAATTTCTGTCCGGTAACTGGATATATAACTGGCAGTGGCTAACCTTAAATTCAATGTGTTACGCCATTCCGCCCTTGTCCGTTTTTTTACGGAACGTGGCGAATGTGCTGAACAGAGTAAGCTCCGTCTGTGCTGACTGTCGCCCGTCGCCACACTGGCGGCGTATAGCGTTCTTTGCGGAGAAACATTCATGGTCGACTCTCAAGATGCTTCCCTCCTGTACCTGCACTTTGGTACACCACGCCCATATTGGCGACTGGGTTCAGACAGCAATGCCCTGGAGTTATCCGCAGAGAAAGGCGTCGTCAATATTGCTATCTCTCTGACGCAGTGGCAGGCAGGGAAAATAAGGCAACTCACCGGGATCACCTCGAGTTTTACCCTGGATATCACGCTATTCGGATCCCCTGCGCGTTTGTATCTTGTCGGGCGAAAAATCGACAGTAAAGCCTGGGCCGGTACGGCCTCCGCCTATCAGGACACTGAGTCTGTCGCCCATGACCTTGAAGTCGGTCTGACCTTTGCTGAGCAGGTGGTTTCTGAAGCCAACTCCGTGATCGTGATTATCGATCAGGAAGGCAAAATCCATCGTTTTAACCGTCTGAGCGAGGAATATACCGGCCTGCGCGAAGAAGATGTTATCGGACGCAGCGCCTATGACCTTTTTATGTCGATGGAAGAAGGCCTGGCCTCACGTCAGAATATCAATGGTTTTTTCCAGCATCAGCAATCTTATGAAGTGGAACGCTGGATCAACACCGTCAAAGGCCAGCGCCTGTTCCTGTTTCGCAATAAATTCGTCCACAGCGGCAGCGGCAAACAGCAAAAATATCTGATTTGCTCCGGCTCTGACATCACTGACGAACGCAAGGCGCAGGAGCGTTTGCGCGTGCTGGCAAATACTGATCTGGTCACCGGTTTCGCTAACCGTAATGCCTTGCAGGAGTCCCTTGCCCGAGCACTTATCGAGCGTGGTGAAAACAACGTCGGGCTGATTTATCTGGATCTGGATAACTTCAAAAAAGTTAACGACGCCTACGGACATATGTTTGGTGATCACCTGCTGCGCGCGGTGTCTGATGCCATTCAGGATTGCCTGTCGCCCAACGATAAACTGGCGCGGCTCGGCGGGGATGAATTCATTATTCTCAGCACGCATGCTGAAATAAAAGCGCTGGAAGCGCTGAGTCAGCGCGTTTTGCGCAGGCTCAGTTTGCCATTCCGCATCGGGCTGATTGAAGTGTATACCGGCTGTTCAGCAGGTATCGCGATTTGCCCGGAACACGGTACCGACGGCGATATACTGTTGCAAAACGCCGATACTGCCATGTATGCAGCCAAGGAAAAGGGCAAAAATGTACACTGTGTTTTCTCACCAGAGATGAATGAGAAAGCCTCTGAATACATGTGGTTAGATACACATTTACGCAAAGCCTTGTCTGAGAAAGATCAGCTGGTCTTACACTATCAGCCGAAAGTATCGCTTTATGGTACCGTGCAAAGCGTGGAGGCACTGCTGCGCTGGAATTCTCCGGAACGCGGTCTGATCCAACCTCAGAGCTTTATTCCCTATGCCGAAGAATCCGGTCTCATCACGCCAGTCGGTAAATGGGTGATCGAAACCGCCACCCGTCAGGCGACGGAATGGCAGAAAAAAGGGCTGAATTTGCGGGTGGCGGTAAACCTCTCCGGACGACAGCTTAACAATAGTTCATTCATCACGACGTTGTCGGATGCCATGAAAAATGCCGGCATGAAAGGCTGCCTGCTGGATTTCGAACTGACAGAAAGTTGCCTGGTGGAAGACGAAGGTGCAGCGATCACCATGATTAACCAGTTGCATAAACTGGGCGCACAGGTACATCTGGATGATTTCGGCACCGGTTATTCTTCACTGTCACAACTGGCGAGAATCCCCCTCGACTGCATCAAGCTGGATCAAAGCTTTATTCGTGGAATCAATGATAATCCGGTGTCTCAGGCGCTGGTACGGGCGATTGTGGCGGTGGCCAAAACGCTGCAACTGACAGTGGTCGCGGAAGGTGTGGAAACGGCGGAAGAAGAGAAGCTGATTGACGAAATCGGTGTGGACAGCAAACAGGGATTTTTATATGCCAAGCCAATGCCAGCAAATGAACTGGAGCACTGGCTTGAGGAAAAAATGATTGCTTCACCCAATGTTTTTAAACATAAAGCAAAACAGAAATAGCGCCAGTCACGGGCTGCTTCTGCCTGCTGCTAGCCGGTTTTACGCAATGACGCCGTATGCCGGTTTTGCAGCATGACCAGACGCTCCATATAACTCAGGTCTTTCTCCTCCAGCGTAAACGCTGCATCCACCCAATCCTCCGTAATATCCATCAGTTCTGAACGTGATAATTGCAGCACACGCTGACGTGCGCGGATCATCGCCCGGATGCCGTTGAGTTTTGGTCGCAAAACATCCATGAACGTTCGCGTGGCGGTGAATGCTTCCCCCGGCTGGAATAACACGTCCACCAGCCCGCGGCTTTCAAACCATTCGGCGGTATGCGACTCCCCGGTGGAAATCAGTTCCTCCGCCAGCTTCATCCCCGCTTTGCGTGATACCAGCGAATAACCGCCCATTCCCGGGAAAAGGTTAAATGCGATTTCAGGGAACCCCATCCGGGCGGTGTTCTGCGCCAGCACGTAATGGTGTGCCAGTGCGGCTTCAAAGCCGCCGCCCAGTGCCGTGCCTTCTATCATCGATAAACTGATCGCGCCTACGTCAAAACCACGCGCGGCAGCGTGAACGCAATCCACGCAGGCTCTGGCGTAAGCACGTAACGCTTCGCGTTTATTATTGACGATGGAATCAACAAAGAAGCTCAGATCACCGCCGACATTATACATATTGGGCACCAAAGAGCCGGTGACCCAAAAATCAAAACGCAGACCGGATGCCTTCGCGGCATACATCAGCGTCATAATGTCTTCGATAAGCTCCTGATTAAAACAGGGACGTGGATAAGACCTGAGCATCATCCACATGACGTTACGACCCTCTTCATAATAGGCTGCAATCTGGGACAAATGCCCGGCTTCGGTGAACGGGCGGCAGGCTGTATGGTCAATAAGATTCATAGTATATATCCAGGTTAGAATTGAATTTTTAGGGTGAAGCAACCCCAGCCTAGTCCAGCTCTAACCCGAACTGAATCGATTCGATATGGTTTTCTAAAAATAATCCTAACGACCAAAATCTCTGAAAAAAATGTTAAAAATAAACAACCTGCAATAAGACCATTGTGTGTAAAAACAAAGAAATAGGTATTTCATCTGCTATCTTGTGCTGTTTTCCGGCGACAAAAGTCACCTCTGCCAATTAATAAACCGCGAGTAATAAGAAGCGTAATAGTTAATTAACGCTCAGCGAATTCCTCAGAGTGATACATATCACAGTCATTACACACTGACTTTCCAATTGTTCTGCCAGCAGCTAAATTGAATTCATCTCCTCCGACCACTTAAGAGAATTCCATGACTGAACGCGCTTCGCTTTTTTATCCGCACCTGCTGGCGCCGCTGGATTTAGGTTTTACCCAACTGAAAAATCGCGTGCTGATGGGTTCCATGCACACCGGGCTGGAAGAACGGGAGGACGGGCCGGAACGTCTGGCGGCCTTTTATGCAGAACGTGCCGCCGCAGGCGTCGGGCTGATTGTCACCGGCGGCATTTCCCCTAACGCGCAGGGCGTGGTTTATCAGGGCGGTTCGATTCTCGCTGAACAGGAACACATCACACATCACCGCGTGGTGACTGACGCGGTGCATGCCGCTGGCGGCAAAATTGCCCTGCAGATCCTTCACGCCGGACGTTACAGTTATCAGCCCCACCCCGTCGCGCCTTCAGCGCTTCAGGCGCCGATCAACCGCTTTACACCTCACGCCCTCAGCGAGGCAGAAATCGACTCCACACTGGCGGATTTCGCCCGCTGCGCGCAGCTTGCCAAAGAGTCGGGTTATGACGGCGTGGAAATCATGGGCTCCGAAGGCTATCTGATAAACCAGTTCCTCACCGCGCGCACCAATCAGCGCACGGACAACTGGGGCGGTTCTGCCGATAACCGCATGCGGTTTGCCACCGAAGCCGTGCGCCGCGTGCGCGAAACCTGTGGCCGGGAATTCATCATCATTTATCGCTTATCCATGCTGGATCTGGTCGAAGAAGGCTCGGACTGGAATGAAGTCGAAATGCTGGCGCAGCGCATCGAACAGGCAGGCGCGAGCATTATCAACACCGGTATTGGCTGGCATGAAGCGCGCATTCCGACCATAGCCACCATGGTGCCCCGCGCGGCGTTCATCTGGGTGACGCAAAAACTGATGGGCAAAGTGGGGATTCCGCTGATTACCACTAACCGCATTAACGACCCTGACGTGGCGGAGAAAATTCTCGCCGAAGGTTGTGCGGATATGGTGTCAATGGCGCGCCCGTTTCTTGCCGATCCTGCGTTTGTCGAAAAAGCCGCGCAGGGACGTGCTGATGAAATCAACACCTGCATCGGCTGTAATCAGGCCTGTCTGGATCAGATATTCGCCGGTGAAGTCACTTCCTGTCTGGTCAATCCGCGCGCCTGCCGTGAAACGCAGTTACCGGTTACCCGTGCGGAAATCACCAAACATCTGGCCGTTGTCGGCTCGGGGCCAGCCGGGCTGGCGTTTGCCACTACCGCCGCCAGCCGCGGGCATCACGTCACATTATTTGATGCACACAATGAAATCGGCGGGCAATTTAATGTCGCCAAACAGATCCCCGGCAAAGAAGAGTTTTATCAGACGCTGCGTTACTACTCGCGCCAGCTGACATTACTGGGCGTAACGCTGCGCCTGGGCGAAACCGTCAGCGCCAGCCAGTTAACGGGTTATGACGAAGTGATCCTCGCCTGTGGTATTTCACCGCGCCTGCCGGATATTGCGGGCATTGATCATCCGAGCGTGCTGACCTATCTCGACGTACTGCGGGATAAAAAACCGGTCGGACAGCGCGTCGCCATTATTGGCGCGGGCGGCATTGGTTTTGATACCGCCGAATACCTGATCCACACCGGCCCGTCATCGAGCCTCAGCACTCAGGCTTTCAGCCACGAATGGGGGATCGACCAGAGCCTGACGCACCGTGGCGGTCTGGCACCACTTGGGCCACAGCCCGAACCTGCCGCGCGGGATATCGTTCTGCTGCAACGCAAAACCACCAAAGTCGGCGCAGGATTGGGGAAAACCACTGGCTGGATCCACCGCACCAGCCTGTTGCAGCGTGGCGTGAAAATGCAAAGTGGTGTCAGCTATGAACGCATCGACGACGCGGGGCTGCACCTGATAATGAACGGTGAACCGGTATGTCTGGGAGTGGATAACGTGATTATCTGCGCCGGACAGGAACCGCAGCGCGCGCTGTATCAGCCGTTACAGGAGGCCGGAAAAATCGTACACCTGATTGGCGGTGCCGACGTCGCCGTCGAACTCGATGCGCGTCGCGCTATCGATCAGGGCACGCGGCTGGCGCTGAAAATTTAGAAAACTATTTCAGAAACCGACAGACGAAAAAAAAGCCGCGATAAGCGGCTTTTTCATTTCAGCACTTCAGACTAATTCAGCTATCAATGATGTGCAGCCGTTTTCACGGCACGCAAAATCACGAATTTCTGATTGGTGGCGATCGTCGTGCAGTTGCCGAACAGGCGACGCAGCTTCTGGTAGTAATCCAGATGACGGTTGCCGACGATACGCAGCTCGCCGCCGGTTTGCAGGCAGCGTTTGGCATCGCAGAACATGCGCCACGCGGTGTCATCGCTGATGACCGTGCCCTGATGGAACGGCGGGTTACACAGCACGGCGTGCAGTGTTTCGCGCTCGACACCGGCCAGCATATTGTTCACTTCGAAATGACAGCGGCTGACATCCTGCGGCAAATTGTTTTCGACGTTAATACGGCTCGATTCTACCGCCATATAAGATTCATCGACGAACAGCATTTCCGCATCGGGGTTCAGCGCCAGTGCGGTCATGCCGATCACGCCGTTACCACACCCCAAATCCGCCATGCGCCCTTCGATGCCTTCCGGCAGATGTTGCATGAAAAAGCGAGCGCCGACATCCAGACCGCCGCGTGAGAACACGTTCGCGTGGTTGGAAATACGGAATTCACTGTCATCCAGCGCCCACTCAGAAATCACCGGCTCTGCGGTTTGCGCAGGCAAGGTGGCTTCACAATGGATCAGACGGGCTTTTTTCCACGCCAGACTGGTTTTGGTCGGTCCGAGGATTTTCTCGAACAGTTGCAACGTTGACGTGTGAATATCACGGGCTTTCGCGCCGGCGATAATCTGCGTGTCCGGCGTCACCACTTCACGCAGCGCCAGCAGTTGTTGTTCCAGCAGTGCCAGCGTTTTTGGCACTTTGATGATCACCAGACCCGGATTGATCGGCAACGGCACCAGGCTGCTTTGCGCCGCCACGCTGTCTTCGTCAAAACCGTTAAGGCGCAGGTTGTGGCGCATCGCCAGCTGACTCATAAAGGAGTCGTTGACGCTGGTCGGGTTGTGCGGCTGCAAGGCGCAGGCCAGCGTGCCGAAAGCATCGTTGAAAATCAGCAGCGGACGGCCGTTGAGCGCGTCGGTGTTCAGGTTTTGCAGCAGATATTCATCGGCCGCTTCCCATGCCTGTAACTGCGTTGCCGCTTCTTCCAGCGGATAACGTTCCAGACGCAGTTGCAATAACTGACCACCGGTTTCGGTTTCAAATTGGCTCATTGGCCCTCCTCATATTCAATTTGCGCTGTTTATCCCTTAATTTGGTCTATCAGTAAAACGTTTTTTCAGTTAAAAAGGGGTTTATCTGCCGGATCGACGCGATCGTGGTAAAAACCCCGCACCCCGTTTCGGCATCTTTTCCCCGGCAATAAGAGACAAAGCAAACAGTTATGCCTGAATTGACCTATCTGCAAGGCTATCCGGAGTCGCTTCAGGCTCAGGTGCGTCAGTTAATCGACCAGGAACGTTTAGGTAAAGTCTTGCTGACGCGATATCCCGAACCGCACGAGCTGACCACTGACAAATCGCTCTATCAGTATACGCTGGACCTGAAAAATCAGTTTTTGCGCAGTTCATCGCCGTTAAGCAAAGTGGCTTACGACAATAAAATCCACGTGATGAAGCACGCGCTGGGGCTGCATACGGCAATATCCCGTATTCAGGGCGGCAAGCTAAAAGCCAAAGCGGAAATCCGCGTGGCAACGGTGTTTAAAAGCGCGCCGGAAGCGTTTCTGAAAATGATCGTGGTGCATGAACTCGCGCACCTGAAAGAAAAAGAACACAACAAAGCATTCTACAGCCTGTGCTGTCATATGACGCCCGACTATCATCAGTTAGAATTCGACACGCGCATGTATCTGACGCATCTGGAAATATTCGGTAAGTTGTATCAATAATAATTAACTATAGGGATTTCTCATGATTCGTATTGGCGTTGTGGGCACCAACTGGATCACCCAGCGTTTTATTGATGCCGCCCACGAGAGCGGTAAAATGAAGCTGACCGCGATTTATTCCCGCACGCTGGAAGGCGCTAAAAAGCTCGGCGAGGATTATCCGGTTGAACATTACTTTGATTCCCTTGAAGCAATGGCCGCCTCTGATCTGATTGATGCGGTCTATATTGCCAGCCCGAACTCCCTGCATTACCCGCAGTCGCTGTTGTTCCTCAGCAATAAAAAGCACGTGATTTGCGAAAAGCCGCTGGCTTCCAATCTGCGTGAAGCGGAAAGCCTGATCGCATGCGCAAAAGAAAACAACGTGGTGCTGTTCGAGGCGTTTAAAACCGCGTATCTGCCCAACTTCCTGCACATGAAAGGCGCGCTGAACCGCATCGGTAAACTGCGTAAAGCCATTCTGAATTACTGCCAGTATTCCTCACGTTATCCGCGCTATCTGGCCGGTGAAAACCCGAATACCTTTAACCCGGCGTTTTCCAATGGCTCGATCATGGATATCGGTTATTACTGTCTGGCGAGTGCTATTTCGTTGTTTGGCGAACCGGAATCGGTGAAAGCCACGGCAACCCTGCTGGAAAGCGGCGTTGACGGTCAGGGCACGGTGATCTTGTCTTATGCGGATGATTTCGAAGTGGTTATCAACCATTCGAAAATCAGCGACTCCCTGTTACCCAGTGAGATCCAGGGCGAAGACGGCACCTTGCAGATGGAAAAGCTGTCTGAATGCCAGACGCTCAGCCTGACGCCACGCGGCAGCCAGAAGCTGGATCTGACGCAGCCCCAGCACATCAACACCATGCTGTATGAAGCAGAAACTTTTGCGATTCTGGTCGACAGCCAGTTTGTCGCGCACCCCGGGCTGGAAGTCTCGCGTATCACGGCCAAAGTGCTGACGGAAATCCGTCGTCAGACCGGCGTGGTATTCCCGGCCGATAACCAGCCTTAATATTAAGTAAAAATCGGGAGTAACAGATGATTGCACCCAGCCAGAAATCGCTGTTGATTTTACAGACCGGCCACGCGCCGGAACCTATCCGTCGTGCGCACGACAACTTTCCGCAGATGTTTATCCGTCAGGGCGATATCGACGCGCAGCAGGTGGTGATTGTGGATTTGCAGGCGGGTGAACGCCCGCTGCCGCCGGAAAACTATTGCGGTGCGATCATTACCGGTTCGCGCAGCATGGTCACCGAGCATCTGGCGTGGAGCGAAGAAGCGGCGGACTGGGTGCGGCTGGGCATGTTGCAGGAATTACCCATGTTTGGTGCCTGCTACGGTCATCAGCTGATGGCATACGCGCTGGGTGGCGAGGTGGATTACCATCCGCAAGGCATTGAAGTCGGTACGCACGAGGTGACGCTGACGCCGGACGGGCATCTTGATCCGCTGGTATCGCAGCTTCCCGCACAGTTCGCAGCCAATCTGATCCACCTGCAAACCGTCATTACGCCGCCTGCGACAGCGACGGTGCTGGCGAAAACGCGGCACGATCCGCATCAGATCCTGCGCTACGGCCCGAATGCCATCAGCACGCAGTTCCATCCGGAATTCAGTCTGGCGGTAATGAAGACGTATCTGTCATGGCTGGGCTCTATCGCCGAAGACGATACGATAGATTTTGCGCATCAGGCTCAGCAACTTAGCGAAACACCCCTCAGCCGTAGCCTGCTGCTGGCCTTCGTCGGCGCACTCGGCAAACGTCAGGCACTGGCGGGTTAATGCTCCATAATGTTTCTGAATGTTTGACACCGGACACATTTTGCATTAATTTGCGAACTGCAAAGGGGAGTAACTTCTTCGTCGGATAATCGTCATTACGGTGTCTGGACCCGCGCTCATGCAGCGCCGTCTCAGCCACCCGGTTACCGGGGCAAAGATAAGCATTCACAAGATGAATACTTATCTTTGTAAGTGAGACCTTGCCGGAAGGCGAGGTTTGCTCACAGCTCAAAAAATGAGCGGCTAACGTCTTCCGACGCTGGCCGTTTTTTTTTGATGTTTTTTCGAGGATATCGCAATGATGAACTCCGTAGGCAACCCGATGTTGTGGGGCTCCTTTGCCGTGGTAGTGATAATTATGCTCGCGTTCGACCTGCTGTTGCAGGGTCGAAAAGGCGCGCAAACCATGAGTATGAAAAGTGCCGCGATGTGGTCGCTGGTGTGGATAGGCCTGTCGTTGCTGTTCAACTTCGGCTTCTGGTGGTATCTCAACGGCGAGTTTGGCCGTGAAGTGGCCGACGCCAAGGCCACCATGTTCCTGACCGGCTATCTGCTGGAAAAAGCGCTGGCGGTGGATAACGTCTTCGTCTGGCTGATCCTGTTCAGTTACTTCTCTATTCCTGCCAGCCTGCAACGCCGCGTACTGGTCTACGGCGTGCTCGGCGCCATCGTCCTGCGTACCGGCATGATTTTCGCCGGTAGCTGGCTGGTGGGGCAATTTAGCTGGATTTTGTACGTGTTCGGCGCCTTCCTGCTGTTCACCGGTATCAAGATGGCGCTGGCGAAAGAAGACGACGGTGAGGTTGGCGAGAAGCCGATGATCCGCTGGCTGCGCAGCAAAATGCGCATGACCGATGAGTTGCAGGGTGAGAAGTTCTTTGTGCGCCGTAACGGTATTTTGTTCGCTACTCCGTTGTTGCTGGTGCTGATTATGGTGGAACTGAGCGACGTGATTTTCGCGGTCGACAGTATTCCGGCTATCTTTGCGGTAACCACCGACCCGTTCATCGTCCTGACCTCTAACCTGTTTGCGATCCTCGGCCTGCGCGCGATGTACTTCCTGCTGGCGGGCGTGGCAGAACGTTTCTCGATGCTGAAATACGGTCTGGCGGTGATCCTGATTTTCATCGGTATCAAAATGCTGCTGCTCGACGTGTTCCACATTCCGGTGGGGATTTCGCTGGGCGTGATTGCGTCGATTCTGATCATCACCCTGCTGATTAACACCTGGGTGAACCGTCGTAACGATCGCCAGAACAACGCGCAGTCGTAATATTTCGAACTGATTAATGCAAAGCGCGGCCGCTTCACCGGTCGCGCTTTTTAGCATTCAGGATAGAATTTTAAAGATTACTGCCAGCCGTAACGGCGCACGAACCAGCCTTTCACGCACTGCGTCAGCACCATGTAGCCCGCAAGAATCGCGATCAGCCACGGGAAATAGCTCAGCGGCAGCGCCTGCAATTGCAGGAATCCGGCAACCGGCGAGTAGATCAGTGCGATACCGGTGATCACCACCATCAGCGTCATGATGCACAGCGGCCAGGACGCGCGGCTCTGAATAAACGGCACTTTGCGGGTGCGGATCATGTGCACGATCAGCGTCTGCGACAGCAGCCCTTCAATGAACCAGCCGGACTGGAACAACGTCTGCGCCTCCACCGTATTGGCTTTAAACACCCACCACATCAGGCTGAAAGTCAGAATGTCGAAGACGGAACTGATCGGTCCGAAGAACACCATAAAGCGGCCAATATCCCCGGCGTTCCAGCGCTGCGGTTTCGCCAGTTGCTCTTCATCCACGTTATCAAACGGGATCGCCACCTGAGACACATCGTAAATCAGGTTCTGAATCAGCAGATGCAGCGGCAACATTGGCAGGAACGGCAGAAAGGCGCTGGCGACCAGCACGCTGAACACGTTACCAAAGTTGGAACTGGCAGTCATTTTGATGTATTTCAGCATGTTGGCGAAAGTTCTGCGCCCTTCCGTCACGCCCTGCTCCAGCACCATCAGGCTTTTTTCCAGCAGAATAATATCGGCCGCTTCTTTGGCGATATCCACCGCAGAATCCACGGAAATCCCAATGTCAGCCGCACGCAGCGCAGGCGCGTCGTTGATGCCGTCACCCATAAAGCCAACCACATGCCCTTCACCGCGCAGTACGCGCACAATGCGTTCTTTGTGCATCGGTGTCAGTTTGGCAAATACCGTGGTTTCGCGGGCGACGTTCAGCAGTTGCACATCGTCAAGCGCATCGATATCGCTGCCGATCACGACGTTATCGGCCTGTAATCCGACATCTTTGCAGACTTTACGCGCCACCAGCGGATTGTCGCCGGTGAGGATTTTCACCGTCACGCCTTTGCGTTGCAGTGCATCCAGCGCCGGTGCGGTGCTTTCTTTTGGCGGATCGAGGAATGCGATATACCCGGCCAGGATCAGGCCGGACTCATCGGTCACGCCGTAGCCCTGCGTGCGCGATGGCATCACTTTATGCGCCACGGCTACCACGCGCAGCCCCTGCTGATTGAGATCGTCAGTAATGCGGCGGATGCGCGCCAGCAGCACATCGGTCAGCGGCACAATCTCACCGTTGAGCTGCACCAGCGTACAAATCGACAGCATTTCTTCCAGCGCGCCTTTGCAAATCAGGCGGTGATTCTGGTCGTTTTCGGCGACGACGACAGACATACGGCGACGGTCGAAGTCAAACGGAATTTCATCCACTTTCAGCGAGTTATGCGCCGGACCGGCATCGCCTGCTTCCAGCACCGCAACATCCAGCAGGTTTTTCAGGCCGGTTTGATAATGGCTGTTCAGCCACGCCAGATGCAGCACCTCATCACTGGTCACGCCCAGCACATCGGTGTGGCGCTCGAGCACGATTTTATCCTGCGTCAGCGTGCCGGTTTTATCCGTGCAGAGGATATCCATTGCGCCGAAGTTCTGTATCGCATCCAGACGTTTGACGATCACCTTCTGGCGGGAGAGTTTTACCGCGCCTTTGGCCAGCGTGGAAGTCACAATCATCGGCAGCATTTCCGGCGTCAACCCGACCGCCACGGAGAGCGCAAACAGTGCGGCTTCCCACCAGTCGCCTTTGGTGTAACCGTTGATCACCAGCACCACAGGTGTCATTACCATCATAAAGCGGATCAGCAGCCAGCTGACTTTGCTGATCCCGGCCTGGAACGCGTTTGGCTGTGTATCTTCCTGTACCACACGTTCGGCAAGCTGACCGAACCAGGTTTTGCTGCCGGTGGCGATCACCATCGCAATCGCCGTGCCGCTCACCACGTTGGTGCCCATAAAACACAGGGTGTTCAGTTCAAGCGGATCAGCCGCAACCGGTTTTTTCTCGCAGGCATGTTTTTCCACCGGCAGGGATTCACCGGTCAGCGCCGCCTGGCTGATAAACAAGTCCTTGGCCGAAAGAATGCGCAGGTCTGCCGGGATCATATCGCCCGCTGACAATTTGATCAGGTCACCCGGCACCAGTTGGCTGATCGGGATTTCCACTGTTTCGCTGCGTCCGGTTTGCGCGTCACTGCGCAGCACGGTCGCGGTGTTGCTGACCATCGCTTTCAGCGCATCGGCGGCTTTATTGGAACGCGCCTCCTGAATGAAATGCATGAAAGTAGAAATAAACACCATCGCGCCAATCACCAGCGCTGCCGTTAAATCGTCGGTGGCGTAAGACACCAGCCCGAGCACGGTCAGCAGCAGATTGAACGGATTGCGGTAGCAGTGCCACAGATGCAGCCACCAGGGTGCCGGTTGCTGATCGCCGGTCTGATTCAGGCCGGAAACTTCGCGGATTGCATCGGCTTCCTGCGCAGTCAGCCCTTCCGGATGACTGGCAAATTGCAGGTAAAGCTGGTCTTCGGTGGCGCGGGCACAGGCCTGACAATGCGCCGACATAGCGGCAGGGATGGCCTGCACTGCACGGGCAGATACGTTTTCCAGCATCGGATCGCGGCGGACTAAGCGGCGCGGTAAATTACGGCTGAGCGCACTGAGCAGCCGGGAAGTGAAATTTTTGAACATCATTCGCACCTTTGTTGCGCCCACAGCGAAGCCGCCATGAGCATGGCAAAAGGGTTGTTAAAAACAGGGCGAACGAAAAGACGTGCGCCACTGCCTGCCAGGTAAAGTCACGGCAAGCAGCGGCAAAAATGCGGGTGCTTACCGGATCACAACGGACCTACAGAATTGGGGTCGGGTTCCATGGGTTTTCACCTCCGGTAAGGAACGGTTTGGAAATTCATACGCATCGGGTATAAAAATCCGTTAGGGTAACGGCACGGGATGACGCGTACATCATCTCCGGCGAGCGCAGTATACGCCGGTTAACTACAACCAATTTTAAACCTGACCCTCATTCACCTTAAAACATGACCCAGCAAAATCGCCTGACCATTAATGATATTGCCCGCCTGAGCGGTGTCGGAAAATCCACGGTTTCCCGCGTTTTGAATAACGAAGGCAACGTCAGCCCGCAAACCCGCGAACGGGTGTTGCAGGTGATTGAACAACAGCATTTCAGTCCGTCGAAATCGGCGCGGGCCATGCGCGGGTTTAGCGACAAAATTGTGGCGATCATCGTGTCGCGTCTCGACTCTCCTTCGGAAAATCTGGCCGTACGCGCCATGTTGCCGCTGTTTTATCAGCAAGGGTATGACCCGATTGTGCTGGAAAGTCAGTTCAGCGCAGAGCGCGTGAAAGAGCATTTGCAGGTGCTGAAACAGCGCAATATCGATGGCATTGTGCTGTTTGGTTTCACCGGACTTTCAGCCCAAATGCTGACGCCCTGGCAGGATAAAATGGTGGTGCTGGCACGCGATATGCCGGGGCTATCTTCGGTGTGTTATGACGATGCGGGTGCGGTGCAACTGCTGATGCAAAAACTGCTGGCGCAGAACATACGGGAGATTGGCTTTATCGGTGTGTCGCCGCAGGACACCACCACCGGCCAGCGCCGCAGCGCGGCCTTCCGGACTTTTTGTAAAGAGCATGGTCTGACACCGCACATTGCGCTGGGCGAACTGACCTATCAGAGCGGCTTCGACCTGATCCCGCAGTTGCTGAAAAATAACATTCAGGCCGTCGTCTGCGCGTCCGACACCATTGCCATCGGCGCACAAAAATACCTGCAACAACAGCAAATCCGTGGCGTGCAGGTATGCGGTATCGGCAACAACCCGCTGCTGCATTTCCTGTTCCCGGAATCGTATTCCGTAGAGCTCGGCTATGGCGCGGGCGGCGAAGCAGCGGCGAAGCAACTGCTGGCGCAGCTCAGCGGTTCCACGACGGTGCGGCAGCTGATTATCCCCGGAAAGCTTGCTTTCTGAATCCCCCGCCTTTCTGACCTTTGACTTTCTAAAAAGCAGAAACTTTGTGATCGTCCCGGCAAAACCGGGAACGTTCCCGGACAAGTTCCCACTGCCTTCGCTATGCTTGAACCGTACCCTACACTCTTACGCAAAATCACAGGCCACTTCCCATGAGCAAAGTTAAGCAACAGGATGTTGATCAGCTGATCGCCCTCGTTGGCGGCAGCGACAATATCGCGATGGTGACTCACTGCATTACGCGTCTTCGTTTTGTCCTCAATGACCCGTCCAAAGCCGACCCGAAAGGTCTCGAAGCCCTGCCGATGGTCAAAGGCTGCTTCACCAACGCCGGTCAGTTCCAGGTGGTTATCGGGCCGGAAGTGGATGATTACTACAAAGTTCTGATCGCCAGCACCGGTAAAAGTGCGGCCGGAAAAGAACAGGCAAAAGTTGCCGCCCGCCAGAATATGAGCTGGTTTGAGCGCAGCATTTCTCACTTTGCGGAAATCTTTTTCCCGCTGTTACCGGCGCTGATCAGCGGCGGTTTAATTCTCGGTTTCCGCAATGTTATCGGCGAAATTCCGATGAGCGGCGGCCAGACGCTGGCGCAGATGCACCCGCTGTGGCAATCCATTTACGACTTCCTCTGGCTGCTTGGCGAAGCCGTGTTTATGTTCCTGCCGGTGGCGGTGTGCTGGTCGACGGTCAGAAAAATGGGCGGCACCGAAATCCTCGGGATTGTGCTTGGCATAACGCTGGTATCGCCGCAACTGATGAACTCCTACAACCTCGGGCAGCAAATCCCTGAAGTGTGGAATTTCGGCTGGTTCACCATCGAAAAGGTCGGTTATCAGGCGCAGGTTATTCCTTCCGTTCTCGCCGGTATGGCGCTGGCGATGATCGAAAATGGCCTGAAACGCATCGTGCCTAATTATCTGTATCTGGTGATTGTGCCCGTCAGCTCGCTGATTATTGCCGTATTCCTGGCGCACACGCTGATCGGGCCGTTTGGCCGCATGGTGGGCGACGGCGTGGCTTTCGCGGTGAAATTCATCATGACCGGCAGCCTCGCACCCATCGGTGCCGCGCTGTTTGGTTTCCTCTATGCGCCACTGGTCATCACCGGCGTGCATCAGACCACCCTTGCCATCGACATGCAGATGGTGCAAAGCACCGGCGGAACCCCGGTGTGGCCGCTGATCGCCCTGTCCAATATTGCGCAAGCCGCTGCGGTCGTCGGCGTGATTATCGTCAGCCGCAAACATAATGAGCGCGAGATCTCCGTGCCCGCAGCGATATCCGCGTTCCTCGGCGTAACCGAACCGGCGATGTACGGTATCAACCTGAAATACCGCTTCCCGATGCTGTGCGCAATGATTGGCTCGGCCGGTGCCGGCCTGATTTGCGGCCTGTTCCACGTCACGGCCAACGGCATCGGCGTCGGCGGCTTACCGGGTATTTTGTCCATCAAACCGCAGTTCTGGAGTATTTACGCACTGGCCATGCTGGTGGCGATCGTGGTGCCGATTATCCTGACCGTGCTGGTTTATCAGCGGAAAGCCCGCCGGGGTGAACTGGCAGTGGTGTAAGACATTCAAGAAGGAAAATGGAATGAACAGCGAATTGCCGTGGTGGAAAAACGGTGTGATTTACCAGATTTATCCCAAGAGTTTTCAGGACACCACGGGCAGCGGCACCGGTGATATCAACGGCATCACACAGCGCCTGGATTACCTGAAAACCCTTGGCGTTGATGCGATATGGCTGACACCGCTGTACCTGTCGCCGCAGATTGATAACGGCTACGACGTGGCCGATTACTGCGAGATTGACCCGGCTTACGGCACGCTCGAAGACTTTGAACGGCTGACTGCAGAAGCGCATCAGCGTGGGATCCGCATCGTGATGGATATGGTGTTTAATCATACCTCGACGCATCACGAGTGGTTCCGCCAGTCGCAGGATGCGGGCAGCCCGTTCCGGCCTTTCTATATCTGGCGTGATGGGGCAACGGAGGGCGGACCGCCGAATAACTGGCGATCCAAATTCGGTGGCGGTGCCTGGCAATGGCACGAAACCAGCGGCCAGTATTACCTGCATCTGTTCGCCACCGAGCAGGCCGATCTGAACTGGGAATACCCGCCAGTGCGCGAGGCGCTGAAAAAAGTCTGCCAGTTCTGGGCGGATAAGGGCGTCGACGGGCTGCGTCTGGACGTGATCAATCTGGTGTCGAAACAACAGGATTTCCCGACCGACGATGCCGGTGATGGCCGGCGCTTTTACACTGACGGTCCGCGTATTCATGAGTTCTTACAGGAATTCAGCCGTGACGTATTTAAGCCGCTGGGGCTGATGACCGTCGGCGAAATGTCTTCAACAAAGCTGGAGCATTGTCGCCGCTACGCCGCCAATGACGGCAGCGAACTGTCGATGACCTTTAACTTCCATCACCTGAAAGTCGATTATCCGAACGGTGAAAAATGGGCCGATGCACCGCCGGATTTCGTGCAGCTCAAGCAGATTTTCCGCGAGTGGCAGCAGGGAATGCACGGTCACGCCTGGAATGCGCTGTTCTGGTGTAATCACGATCAGCCGCGCATTGTGTCGCGCTTTGGCGATGAAGGCGCGCTGCGCACGACGTCTGCCAAAATGCTGGCAATGGTGCTGCACGGCCTGCAGGGTACGCCGTATATTTATCAGGGCGAGGAAATCGGCATGACCAATCCGGGCTTTGAACATCTCGAACAATATCGCGATGTGGAAAGCCTGAATATGTTTGCCGAACTGAAAACTGACGGGCGCAGCAACGAAGAGCTGTTGCGCATTCTGGCGAGGAAATCACGGGACAACTCACGTACGCCGATGCAGTGGAATGCCGGGGAACAGGCCGGATTTACTTCCGGCACGCCGTGGATTTCCGTCAGCCACAACGCGCAGGACATCAATACCGAACAGGCACTGGCGGATAAAGACTCGGTATTTTATCTGTATCAGCAACTGATCCGCCTGCGCAAAACGCTGCCGGTTCTGACCGATGGCGATTATCAGGATTTGCTGCCGGAACATCCGCAGCTGTGGTGTTATACCCGTCAGGCGTCAGGCAAAACCTTGCGCGTGGTGGCAAACCTGAGCGGGCAGGAGCAGACACTTACGCTGGCAGAATTAGATGGCAACACGCTGCTGAGTAATTACGCCTCGCCTGCCATTTCCGGCACGCTTCGTCCGTACGAATGTCTCTGGCAACTCGCCCGATAGTCTGAATTTCCCCTTATGTCGGGTCGGTCACAGTCGTGGCTGACCCGTTTATTTTGTATGCATCCCCTTATAAAACAACAGGCAAAATTCAGGCCAGAATTTACATTTGGTCATCAATTCCTCCGCCGAAAAAATTCTTTGTTTCAGGTCAATAAAATGAGAATTAACGCTCGCGTAGATCCTACATCTAGTGTGTATAGTACACACCCAACCCAATATATAGCGGTTTACCGCGAATGCCACACAACCGGCCTGTAAGCCTTGTGGGGCGCGGGATCCGCCCAAAAGGAGTATCATTGTGAAGGCAGACAGACAGGAAACCGTACCCGCAAAATCCACCAAAATGCAGCCCATCGTGATTAAGCGGGATGGTTGTCAGGTCCCTTTCGATGAAGTTCTGATCAAACAAGCGGTGCAACGCGCAGCCGAAGCCGCCGGTATCGACAGCATTGGTTATTGCGCGCAGGTTGCCCGTATTGTGGCAGAGAATCTGCAAGATCAGGCGCGCGTCGATATCCATGAAATTCAGGATGCGGTTGAAAACCAGCTGATGGCGGGGCCGCACAAGAAACTGGCGCGTGCCTATATTGAATACCGCCATGACCGCGACGTGAAACGCGAAATGCGCGGACGCCTGAATCAGGAAATCCGTGGTCTGGTTGAGCAAAGCAATATGGCGCTGCTCAACGAAAACGCCAACAAAGACAGCAAAGTTATCCCGACCCAGCGCGATTTACTCGCCGGGATTGTGGCCAAGCATTACGCCAAACAGCATATTTTACCCCGTGACGTGGTGCTGGCGCATGAACGCGGGGAAATTCACTATCATGATCTGGATTATTCGCCGTTCTTCCCGATGTTTAACTGCATGTTGATCGACCTGAAAGGCATGCTGAATCACGGTTTCAAAATGGGCAATGCCGAAATTGACACGCCAAAGTCGATTTCAACGGCAACCGCCGTCACCGCACAGATTATCGCGCAGGTCGCCAGCCACATTTACGGCGGCACCACCATTAACCGCATCGACGAAGTGCTGGCGCCGTTTGTTACCGCCAGCTTCAACAAACATCGTCAGACCGCTGAAGAATGGCAGATTGCCGATGCCGAAGCGTTCGCCCGTAACCGTACCGAGAAAGAGTGTTATGACGCATTCCAGTCGCTGGAATATGAAGTCAATACGCTGCACACCGCCAACGGCCAGACGCCGTTTGTTACCTTCGGTTTCGGTCTCGGCACGTCGTGGGAATCACGCCTGATCCAGCAGTCTATTTTGCGTAACCGCATTGCCGGGCTGGGTAAAAACCGCAAAACCGCCGTGTTCCCGAAACTGGTGTTTGCCATCCGCGACGGCCTGAACCATAAAGCCGGCGATGCCAATTACGACATCAAGCAACTGGCTCTCGAATGCGCCAGCAAGCGCATGTATCCGGACATTCTTAATTATGATCAGGTGGTGAAAGTCACCGGTTCCTTCAAAACCCCGATGGGCTGCCGCAGTTTCCTGGGCGTTTACGAAGAGAACGGCGAAATGATCCACGAAGGCCGCAACAATATCGGTGTGATCAGCCTGAACCTGCCGCGTATCGCGCTGGAAGCCAAACGCGATGAAGCGGCGTTCTGGACACTGCTCGACGAGCGTTTATTGCTGGCGAAAAAAGCGCTGATGACCCGCATTGCGCGTCTCGAAGGCATCAAGGCCCGCGTTGCGCCGATCCTGTACATGGAAGGTGCCTGCGGTGTGCGTCTGAAAGCCGACGACGATATTTCCGGCATCTTCAAAAATGGTCGTGCCTCGATTTCGCTCGGCTACATCGGCGTGCATGAAACCATTAACGCGCTGTTCGGCGATCAGACCCACGTGTTCGATGCCAGTCAGTTACGCGAAAAAGCCGTGGCGATTGTCGCCCGCCTGAAAGCCGCCACCGACAGCTGGAAAGATGAAACCGGCTACGGCTTCAGCCTGTACAGCACGCCGAGCGAAAACCTGTGCGACCGTTTCTGTCGTCTGGATAAAGCCGAATTCGGCCTGGTGGCCGGTGTCACCGATAAAGGTTATTACACCAACAGCTTCCATCTTGACGTCGAGAAGAAAGTCAATCCGTATGAAAAACTCGATTTCGAAGCACCGTATCCGCCACTGAGCAACGGCGGGTTCATCTGTTACGGCGAATACCCGAACCTGCAGCACAATCTGAAAGCGCTGGAAGATGTGTGGGATTACAGTTACACCCGCGTGCCGTATTACGGTACCAATACGCCAATCGATGAATGCTACGACTGCGGCTATACCGGTGAATTCGAATGCACCAGCAAAGGCTTCACCTGCCCGAAATGCGGCAATCACGAGCCTTCCCGCGTGTCGGTCACCCGCCGCGTGTGCGGTTATCTCGGCAGCCCGGATGCACGTCCGTTTAACGCCGGTAAGCAGGAAGAAGTGAAGCGCCGGATAAAACATCTGGGTAACGGTCAGCTGGGTTAATATTTTGAGATTCCATCAATATTATCCAATCGACGTAGTGAACGGGCCGGGAACACGCTGCGTGCTGTTCGTTTCCGGCTGCGTCCACGAATGCCGCGGGTGCTATAACAAAAGCACCTGGCGGCTGGATTCCGGCAAACTCTTTACGCAGGAAGACGAAGACCGCATCATCGCCGATCTGCAAAACACGGTGATCCCGCGTCAGGGTTTGACGCTCTCCGGCGGCGATCCGCTGCATCCGCAGAACCTGTCGGCGGTGCGCCAGTTGTTAGTGCGCGTACAGGCGGAATGCCCTGGCAAAGATGTGTGGATGTGGACAGGTTATACGCTCGGGGAACTGAGCGCTGAACAGCAGGAAGTCACCGCGTTAATCAACGTGCTGGTCGACGGGAAGTTCGTGCAGGAACTGAAAGACCCGTCGCTTATCTGGCGCGGCAGCGGCAATCAGGTGATTCATTATTTGCGTTAATGCTTTCAGAGGGGAAATTATTCCCCTCACTTTTCTAAAATGCACGCTGATAATCAGAAAACGAACCATGTTCTTCGACGTATTTATTTATCGCCTCAATTCCTTTTTGATTTTCACGCCTCCATTTCTGCGCAGGTGTTTCGGGTATTAACGTAACAGGTAAATCGTTGAATTCACGATTGAGTGCTTCTGACATACAAAGTCCTTTTGTAATTAATGTTTAAAAATACATCCGACAACCAGAGTGTAATTTGTACTGTTCATCCCGTAAATCACCCGCTTTCATTCCTGCGGGACGTCTTCCAACTCTTCATTTTCCTGCAACCAGAGCTTCACCCAATTGTCATTTAGCGCGCCCAAGATGATGCCAACGCCACACTGAGGTTTGCATCATGACCCTTTCATACCGCTTTCAAATTTCCCCTGCTACTGCCCGTTTCTACTGCGCGAGGTATTTATTGTGATGAACTTATCTAGACATCCGACCAGTCACGCCAGGGTGTATCAGCAAATCGCTGCCGAGCTGGAACAGGAACTGCGTAACGGTTACCGCTGCGGCGATTATCTGCCGCCGGAACAACAACTTGCCGAACGTTTTCAGGTAAATCGCCATACGCTGCGCCGTGCGGTGGATGAACTTGTGGATCGCGGCTGGCTGCAACGCAGGCAGGGCATTGGCACGCTGGTGCTGATGCGTCCTTACGATTATCCGCTGCATTCGCAGGCGCGGTTCAGCCAGAACCTGCTGGATCAGGGCAGCCATCCGACCAGCGAACGTCTGCTGGCGGTGCTGCGTCCGGCGACCGATCACGTCGCGGCGGCGCTGTCACGGCAGGAAGGCGACACAATTATTCACCTGCGTACGCTGCGCCGCGTTAACGGCGTGCCGGTCTGTGTGATTGACCACTATTTGCCCGATCTCGACTGGTGGCCTGCATTGCAAAATTTCCATAACGGCTCGCTGCACGATTTTATCCGTGAAGAAATTAAGCAAAAGCTCAGCCGCCGCACCACCCGCATCAATGCCCGCCGCGCGCTGGCAAAAGAGAGCAAATTACTCGAAATCGTCCCGCAGGCACCGCTGCTGTGTGTCCGCACCCTGAACATTTGTGAAGGCAGCGATACGGTGGCGGAATACTCCGTCAGCCTGACGCGCGCCGACATGATCGAACTGACCATGGAGCACTGAATGGATCACCTGCAAACCCGCCAGCGCTGGATGTCGGTGCTGGCTCACAGCCGTCCCGATGAGCTGCTCGCCCACTGGCAGCCGCTGAATTTGTCCCCGCAATTTGAGCGCATCCGCGCCGCTGAAACCGGTCTGACCCAGCTTCAGGGGCGCATGGGCGGAACCGGCAAACGTTTTGTGATGGGCGATATGACCGTCACCCGCGCCGTCATTCAGTTAGACGGTGGCGTCTACGGCTACAGCTACGTCAGTGGTCGCAATAAACCGCACGCCGAACTGTGCGCGGTTATTGACGGCCTGCTGCAAATGCAGGGCATGGATGAACTGCTGCATAAACGCGTGATAGCGCCTCTGGCTGCGCTGCAACAGGAACGCCGCCAGCAACGCGCCCGCGAGGTGGCTTCCAGCCGCGTCGATTTCTTTACTCTGGTTCGCGGAGAATAACTCATGTCACTTGTTGCCAGTTTTCAACATCCGGTTGCCGATGCGCAGTACAGTTTTCGCCGTATCCTCAAAGCGTTAAGCGAGCCTGGCGTCAGCGTGCAACTTCCCGCCATGCCTGGTTTCGGTGCTTTAGGTTCCGCCAGCGCCTGCGTGCTGCTGACACTTATCGATAACGACACGCCGCTGTGGCTGAGCGCCTCGCTCAACGATGAAATCCTGCGTAAAAACCTGCGCTTTCATACCGGCGCAGTGCTCACCGATGATCCTTCCTCTGTCAGTTTTGCGCTGGCCGATCCGGCGCTCGACAGCGCCACCCTGCTGGCTTTCCCCTGCGGTGATGAGATGTCGCCGGAGCTGGCCACCAGCGTGATTGTTCAGCTGGACAGCCTGACCGGCGGCACCCCGCTGCGTCTGCGCGGGCCGGGTATTGAAAACAGCCGGACCCTTTCTCCGCTGTTGCCTGATTGCGTTCGCGACTATCTGCTCAACCGCCCTCACCGTTTCCCGCTGGGACTGGACTTTATGTTCACCTGCGGCGAAGAACTGATTGCCATACCGCGCACCACGCGCGTGGAGGTGTGCTGATGTACGTCGCCGTTAAAGGGGGTGAGAAGGCGATTGCCGCCGCTCACCAGTTGCTGGCGCACGAGCGCCGTGGCAACACCGGGGTAAATGAACTCGGTTGTGACCAGATCGAACAACAACTGGGCTTAGCCGTTGACCGTGTGATGAGCGAAGGCGGGATTTATGACCGTGAACTGGCCGCGCTGGCGATTAAGCAGTCCGGCGGGGATCTGGTTGAAGCCATTTTCCTGCTGCGCGCTTACCGCACCACCTTGCCGCGTCTGGCCACCAGCGAGCCGCTGAACACAAAATCGATGCGCCTCGAACGCCGGATTTCCGCCATTTATAAAGACTTGCCCGGCGGACAGGTGCTCGGCCCGACTTACGATTACACCCACCGCCTGCTGGATTTCGCGCTGCTGGCCGAAGGTGAAGCACCGTTCACACCCATAGCCGATGAACCCCAGCCGGAAGAGTGCGGCCATGTGTTTGATTTGCTGACGAATCAGCAGCTGGCAGTTCGTGAAGAAGATGACGGCACCGAACCGGAAGATATCACCCGTACGCCGCCGGTGTTTCCGGCCTCCCGAGCAGCGCGCCTGCAACAACTGGTGCGCGGTGACGAAGGTTTCCTGCTGTCGCTGAGTTATTCCACCCAGCGCGGTTACGGACGCAATCACCCGTTCGCCGGTGAAATCCGTACCGGCTGGCTGACCGTCGAAATCGTGCCGGAAGAGCTGGGTTTTGCGGTTGATATCGGCGAAATCCTGCTGACCGAATGCGAAATGGTGAACGGTTTTGTCGCGCCGGAAGACAAACCGCCGCACTTTACCCGTGGCTACGGGCTGGTGTTTGGTCGCGCCGAACGCAAAGCGATGTCGATGTCTCTGGTGGATCGCGCACTGCAAACCCGTGAATACAACGAGCAGATCAGCAGTCCGGCGCAAGATGAAGAATTTGTCTTGTCCCACGCCGATAACGTCGAAGCTGCCGGTTTTGTCTCGCATCTTAAATTGCCGCACTACGTCGATTTCCAGGCCGAACTGGAGTTGTTAAAACGCCTGCGCGCCACGAAAGAACAGGACTCCGCCAATGAACAATAATGCAGCCCAAACGATCACCGGCTACAACCACGGTTATCTCGACGAACAGACCAAACGCATGATCCGACGTGGGATCCTCAAAGCCGTGGCGATCCCCGGTTATCAGGTGCCGTTCGCCGGTCGCGAGATGCCGATGCCTTACGGCTGGGGCACCGGCGGGATCCAGCTCACTGCCAGCGTGATCGGCGAAAAAGATGTGCTGAAGGTGATCGACCAGGGCGCGGATGACACCACCAATGCCGTGTCGATCCGCAAATTTTTCCAGAGCGTCGCGGGAGTGAAAACGACCGGGAAAACCGTGGAAGCCAGCCTGATCCAGACCCGTCACCGTATTCCGGAAACGCCGTTGCAGGAAGATCAGATCCTGATTTTCCAGGTGCCGATCCCTGAACCTCTGCGCTTTATCGAACCGCGTGAAACCGAAACCCGCAAAATGCACGCGCTGGAAGAATACGGCGTGATGCAGGTGAAACTGTATGAAGACATCGCCCGCTTCGGCCATATCGCCACCACTTACGCCTATCCGGTGAAAGTGAATGACCGCTACGTGATGGATCCGTCGCCGATCCCGAAATTTGATAACCCGAAAATGAACATGATGCCCGCATTGCAGCTGTTTGGTGCCGGACGTGAAAAACGCATTTACGCCCTGCCGCCGTTCACCAAAGTCGAAAGTCTGGATTTCGACGATCATCCGTTCACCGTTCAGCAATGGGATGAACCTTGTGCGATTTGCGGCTCGCACCACAGCTATCTCGATGAAGTGGTGCTCGACGATCAGGGCAACCGCATGTTCGTGTGCTCCGACACTGATTTTTGTGCTCAGCAGGTTGAGCAACAGGCTTCAAACGAGGGTAACCGCTGATGAACACTCCGTTAAATCTCGCCGCCGAACCGCTGCTGTCGGTGAATAACCTGACCCATCTTTATGCGCCGGGTAAAGGCTTTTGCGATGTGTCATTCAATCTGTATCCCGGTGAAGTGCTGGGTATTGTCGGCGAATCCGGTTCCGGCAAAACCACGCTGTTGCAGTCGATTTCCGCCCGTCTTGCGCCGCAGGAAGGACAGGTCATCTACAACAACGGCCAGACCACTGCGCAGTCGCTGTACGACATGCCAGAAAGTGACCGCCGCCGTCTGCTGCGCACTGACTGGGGCGTGGTGCATCAGCATCCGATGGACGGCTTGCGCCGCCAGGTGTCTGCCGGTGGCAATATCGGCGAGCGTCTGATGGCGGTCGGTGAACGTCATTACGGCAATATCCGCAAGAAAGCCGGTCAGTGGCTGGAAGATGTCGAAATTCCGGTTTCACGTATTGATGACCTGCCGACCACGTTTTCCGGTGGGATGCAGCAACGTCTGCAAATCGCCCGCAATCTGGTGACGCATCCGCGTCTGGTGTTTATGGATGAACCGACCGGTGGCCTGGACGTGTCCGTTCAGGCGCGTTTGCTGGATCTGCTGCGCACACTGGTGGTGGAAATGCAACTGGCGGTGGTGATTGTCACCCATGACCTCGGCGTTGCCCGCCTGCTTGCACACCGTTTGCTGGTGATGAAGCAAGGTCAGGTGGTGGAAAGTGGTTTAACCGACCGCGTGCTCGACGATCCGCATCATCCATATACGCAGCTGCTGGTTTCTTCCGTGCTGTCCTGAATCTAATTCCAGAGAAAGAGTGACCAAAATGACGACGAAGCTCAGGGTCGAAAATCTCAGTAAAACTTTCGTTCTGCATAACCAGAACAGCGCCAGATTACCGGTGTTCAGCAATGCCAGCCTGACGGTCGATGCCGGGGAATGCGTGGTGCTGCACGGCCACTCCGGTAGCGGAAAATCCACCCTTTTGCGCTCGTTATACGGCAACTATTTGCCGGACAGCGGCAAAATTTGGGTCGAACATCAGGGTCAGCAGATTGATATGGTCAGCGCCGAAGCGCGCGAGATCCTGGCCGTTCGCCGCCATACGGTCGGCTGGGTCAGCCAGTTTCTGCGGGTGATCCCACGTATCAGCGCACTGAATCTGGTGATGCAGCCGCTGCTGGAACTGGGTGTGGATAAAGCGCAAAGCGAAGCCCGCGCCAGCGCATTGCTGCGCCATCTGAATGTGCCGGAACGCCTGTGGCATCTTGCGCCCTCAACGTTTTCCGGCGGCGAACAGCAGCGCGTGAATATCGCCCGCGGCTTTGTGGTGGATTATCCGGTGCTGTTGCTCGATGAACCGACCGCCTCGCTGGATGCGACCAACCGCGCCGCCGTGGTCACGCTGATTGAACAGGCCAAAGCGCGCGGAGCAGCAGTAGTCGGGATTTTCCACGATGAAGATGTGCGCCAACGTGTTGCCGATCGTTTGTATGAAATGAGCCCGGAAACGGCGCCGGAGATGTCCGTATGATCATCAATAACGTCAGACTGGTACTCGACGATCAGGTTGTTGAAGGATCGCTTGAGATGAAAAATGGCGTGATCAGCGCCTTCGCAGACAGCAGCAGTCAGTTGCCGCAAGCGCTGGATGCGCAGGGAGGCTGGTTGCTGCCGGGTTTAATCGAGCTGCACACCGACAATCTGGATAAATTTTTTACGCCGCGCCCGAAAGTTGACTGGCCGGCCCATTCTGCCATGAGCAGCCACGATGCGCTGATGGTCGCCAGCGGCATTACCACGGTACTGGACGCCGTCGCTGTCGGCGATGTGCGCGACGGCGGGCATCGTCTGGATAATCTGCAAAAGATGATCGACGCCATCATCAACAGCCAGAATGCCGGTCTGAACCGCGCCGAACACCGGCTGCATCTGCGTTGCGAACTGCCGCATGAAACCACATTGCCGTTGTTCGAGAAGCTGATGGATACGTCAATACTGTCACTGGTTTCGCTGATGGACCATTCGCCCGGACAGCGCCAGTTCGCCACACCGCAGAAGTATCGTGAGTATTATCAGGGCAAGTACAACCTTAACGACGAGCAGATGGACGACTATCAGGAAGAGCAAATAGCCCTCTCGCGCCGCTGGGCGCAGCCAAACCGTGAAGCGATTGCCGCACACTGCCGCGAGCGCAATATTTCGCTGGCCAGCCATGACGATGCGACTGCCGCGCATGTTGAAGAATCACTGGCACTCGGCAGCGTGATCGCCGAATTCCCGACCACTGAAGAAGCCGCGCGTGCATCGCACGCCAACGGTTTGCAGGTGCTGATGGGCGCACCGAATATCGTGCGCGGCGGGTCGCATTCCGGCAACGTCGCGGCGCACCATCTGGCCTCGCTCGGCCTGCTGGATATTCTCTCTTCCGATTACTATCCCGCCAGCCTGCTCGATGCGGTCTTCCGCATTGCAACTGACGACAATAACGCTTTCAGCCTGCCGCAGGCGGTGAAGCTGGTGACACGTAATCCGGCCAATGCGCTCGGATTGCAGGATCGTGGTGAAATCGCAGAAGGCAAGCGCGCTGATCTGGTGCTGGCACGGGCACATGGCGATCATCACTACGTGCAAAACGTCTGGCGTCAGGGCATTCAGGTGTTCTGAGGGGAGGAGAGTTCTGCTCCTCCCCCTTCGCAGGGGAGGCAGCAGGCCGGATTCTTACTCAGCAAGGGAGAAAAAATGAGTCGTTTACTCTATCTGATGGGCGCTTCGGGTTCGGGAAAGGACAGTCTGCTCGACGCCCTGCGCCAGCATTTACCGGCCAACGTCACCGTGGCACATCGTTATATTACGCGCCCCGCAGACGCCGGTTCGGAAAACCATATTGCGCTGAGTGAAGCCGAATTTCTTCAGCGTCGCCAGCAGGGGTTGTTCGCGCTGGAATGGCACGCGCATCAGTGCCGGTATGGCGTGGGCATTGAGATAGACCACTGGATGCAACTGGGCTGTCATGTGGTCATGAACGGCTCGCGCGCGCATCTGGAAAAAGCCCGTCAGCGTTATGGTCAGCGCCTGCTGCCGGTGTGTTTACAGGTCTCAGACGATGTGCTGGCCTCGCGCCTTTCGCAGCGCGGGCGCGAAGACGCGGCGCAAATTGCCTGTCGTCTTCAGCGCGCCAGAGAATATGCCAGCGCGCTGCCCGCCGGCTGCCATCTGCTAAACAACGATGGCGCATTGCAGGAAACTTTACAGCATCTTCTGGCTGTCCTTTCATTACCGGTCAGCGTGCCCGTTTATCCCGTAACTTCGCGATGAAGGATCCTATGACAGACATTATTTCTCCCTTTTCACTGGCTGAGGAACAAAATTACGCCCAGCCTAAAATCGGTCAGCAGGTCGAGCTGAATGGATCGCAACTCGGACAATATGTGCATATTGCAGATAACGCGATCATCGAAGAAACGCAGATCGGGGATTACTCCTACACTGCCGGAAACAATCAGATCTTCTACGCGACGATCGGCAAATTTGTGTCAATCGCCACCTATGTGCGGATCAATCCCGGCAATCATCCGACTTATCAACGTGTGGCGCAGCACCATTTTACTTACCGCAGTTCGGCGTACGGACTCGGTGAAGACGATCAGGATTTCTTTGACTGGCGGCGTGAGCATCACGTCACGGTCGGTAACGATGTGTGGATTGGCCATAACGCGGTGCTGATGCCTGGTGTGACCGTCGGCAATGGTGCAGTAATCGGCACGTCGGCAGTGGTGACCAAAGACGTCGGGCCATACTCCATCGTCGCGGGTGTGGCAGCGAAAAAGATTGGCATGCGTTTTGACGACAATATGATCGCCAGGATCGAGAAAAGTCAGTGGTGGAACTGGGATCATGAAACGCTGAAAGAAAGGATGCCAGACTTCAGAGATCTGGCGGTGTTTGCGGAAAAATATCTGTGAAGATCGACAGGGATCGGGCTTAAGGTCGGGCAGGCAGAAAATTTGCGTTTTTTGCCTGATACCTTATCACAAGGATCCGCTTCAGCGGATCACACCAATTAAAGTTCTTCAATGCTGGCGGCAATCTGATCGGATTCCAGCACGGTGATCCCGCCCAGACCGGCGTTAAATGCCTGTTCCTGCAAGGCTTTTGCCACGACATCAGACTCAACGGCTTTCCATTTTCCTGGCAGCATTTTGAATAACGGCGCACTCAGTTGTTCGAGCAGGCGCGGCGGATGACGCTGGCCAACCAACAGAGACGGCCTGACCAGCGTGAGCAACGGCCAGCCCTGCTGCATCAGCGTCAGTTCCATTTCCCCTTTGGTACGGTTATAGAGGAAACGCGAATGCGCATCCGCACCGTGGGCGCTGACGGCCAGACAATGACGTGCGCCCAGCTCCCGTGCTGCTTTGGCGCAATCGACCACCAGATCGTAATCGACTGCCCGAAATGCCTGTGCACTGCCCGCTTGTTTACGCGTGGTCCCCAGGCAGCAGAACAGCAAATCAATTGGTTCATCGAGTGCGACAACCAGCGAGGTCAGATTCGCGCCCAGCGGATTAATCAGTTTATTGCCCGGTGGTAGCGGACGGCGGCTCGGCGCGACAATACGGCTGACACGTGGATCCAGTTGCAGCAGGCGTAAAAGCTCCCGCCCGATCAGCCCGCTTCCACCCAGCAGAAGAGCTTTTGCCATATCACTTCCTTTTAAATAACGGCATACAAACACAGAGAATTGAAGTGTTACCTGAATGTGAATATCACGCTATAAGACAGTTCCTGTTACTGCTGACAGTCAGACTCACTGCCGATCCCACAGCAGTTTCTTACCAAATCCCAGCGCGTTATCCGTCATTTTGATATGACTGAGTTTCAGCGCCCAGACCGGCGCTTTCATCGCGATGGCGACGGGGAAATGTTTGCAATACAGACTGCGTGCACGGCTTTCCTCCTCACCCTCAAGAACGGTCGCTTTGCCGCGATACTGAATGCCTTTAATCAGCGCGATGGTTTTCGGATGTGGCGCAATCGTCCCCACAATGTGGGGCGATCGGGACATCAGCGAACCATGAAGGGTTTTAAGTTCCGTCATGAAATACAGCGTCATGCTGTCCCCGTCGGTGACATAAAAACAATTAGCGCTCCACATTTCACCGTCAGCAGAGGCACACAGCGCCAGCACATGGTTCTTTTTCAGAAATTTCAGGATATGTTTCAGGTCATCAGGGTTATTCATCGCCGATCCTTATTTTCATTTCTCGCAGTTTAACGCGGTATGCCGATGTTTTGCCTCACTCTGTTGTGCCTTTCGGGTAAACTTACACAACCTTTTCTTTCCCATACCCGAGCTTATGCCCACCGCCGCCAACTGGTTTTTATATATGCTGAGAACCCCCACCGGGATGTTGTATACCGGCATCACGACAAACGTGCAGCGGCGTCTCGGCCAGCATCAGTCGGGTAAAGGGGCGAAATCGTTGCGTGGAAAAGGGGAATTACAGCTGGCATTCCAGTGCCCTGCGGGTGACCGCTCGCTGGCATCAAAGCTGGAAATAAAAGTCAAAAAACTGAGTAAGGCACAGAAAGAGCTGCTGGTGAGAAACGCGCCGGAATGCCTGGAAAATTATCTGGGATTAGCGGAAAGCGGGAAATAAAAAAGGCCGGAAAACCGGCCTTTACTGCCTCTGAGTAAAATCAGAAACGGTTAAATGCTGAAGGGAAAACCACTTCCCCGCTGGCGTCAGACAGCGCATCGTCTGATAAGGTGAACAACTGGAACGCCGCTTCGGTACCAATCCAGCGGCAATGCAGCCCGTGAACGGCGGCAGGTTTAAAACCGAAACGGTTGTAATAGGCAGGATCACCCAATACCACGACGGCGGCGTAACCAAATTCATTCAGGGAATCTAACCCTTCGTATACCAGTTTTTCACCCAGCCCCTGCCCCCGCAGAGATTGCTCTACCACCAGCGGTGCCAGCGCGACCCAGTTGCGGTCTTCGCCCTGGATATCCACCGGACAGAACGCCACATACCCCACCACGCCACCTTCATCGTCGGTCGCGACCACGCCAAGCGTCAGGAGACCATCTTCGCGCAATTCCTGCACCAGATCAGCCTCAGCGCCGGTCGGGAATGAGGCGCGCAGCAGACGGTCTATGCCCGCAGCATCGACCGGAATTTCAGTACGGATTAACATGGCTCAGCTACCGGAGTTTTTGACCCGCGGTCCTCCTGCAGTCCCGCTTCGACGAAATCGGCCAGACGCAGCAGACCGTTTTTCAGCAACAGCGGCATGGTATCGAGATCGATAGAATCCATCAGATTTTTCACATACAGACCGAGCTCGGTGTCACCTTCAATGCGCAGACGTCGCTGGAAGAAAAGCGTATCCGGGTCTTCTTTGCGTGCGGCGATCAGGATCAGGTCGTTGGCGCTTCCGCTAAAGCTGACATCCGCCTCGCCGTGTTCAGCGATCACCAGCTTGCCTTCGTCCACCGACATCAGCCAGCTCAGATTCAGATCGCTGACATCAATTTTCAGCCATCGACCTTCGAGGAAATCCAGTTCGCCATCAGCCAGCGCCTGACGAAGCTGCCAGCTCAGCACCTGTTGCACAACCTGACGCTGCAACGCAAACGGCGTAAATTTCAAAGGCACACTCAACAGGGATGGGCCCTGGCGGACCAAACGTGCACGTAGTTTTTGCAACACTGGCACTACTCCTTTCGGTAACTTTTCGGCAAGTTTTAAGGCAGTTATACGGCCTATTTTGACACATTGCCGGGAACGTTCAGCGGTCTACATCAATAAATACTGCAACAGAAAAACGCCACGTACAACCTCCCCGACGGCGGTAAGCCCTTCAACGCCGCAGAAACTGCCTCAAATCAAAATATTGCATCCCTGCCTTCTCTAAAATAGTTCACCAATCAAAGCCCTGACTGATGAATGAATGACGTCGGCAACTGGCTTTTCATCACCCCCAACTTTTCAGCTTTGGCTGACCGGTTGCAGTAAGGAACGAGAATGGAGCTACTTTGCCCGGCAGGAAATTTACCTGCGCTGAAAGCGGCAATCGACAATGGCGCTGATGCGGTTTATATCGGCCTGAAAGATGACACCAATGCGCGCCATTTCGCCGGCCTGAATTTTACGGAAAAAAAGCTGCAGGAAGCCGCCAGTTATGTTCACCGCCACCGCCGTAAACTGCATATCGCCATCAATACGTTTGCACATCCTGACGGCTATCAGCGCTGGGAACGCGCGGTGGATATGGCGGCACAACTCGGCGCTGATGCGCTGATTCTGGCAGATCTGGCGATGCTGGATTACGCGGCGAATAAATATCCCCACGTTGAGCGCCATGTGTCGGTGCAGGCTTCGGCCACCAATGACGAAGCCATTCGTTTTTATAAACGCAACTTTGATGTCGCCCGAGTGGTATTGCCGCGTGTGCTTTCCATGCATCAGGTGCGTCAGCTTTCCCGTACTACCGTTGTGCCGCTGGAAGTGTTCGCGTTCGGCAGTTTGTGCATTATGGCCGAAGGCCGCTGCTATCTTTCGTCTTATCTGACCGGTGAATCGCCAAATACCGTCGGTGCCTGTTCTCCGGCGCGGTTCGTGCGCTGGCAACAGACCGCACAGGGCATGGAATCACGGCTGAATGATGTCCTGATCGACCGTTATGAAGAAGGTGAAAACGCCGGTTATCCGACGCTGTGCAAAGGTCGTTATCTGGTGGATGGCGCGAAATACCATGCGCTGGAAGAACCAACCAGCCTGAATACGCTGGAATTATTACCGGAACTGTTCGCCGCGAATATTGCCTCGGTGAAAATTGAAGGACGCCAGCGCAGCCCGGCGTACGTCAGCCAGGTCGCGCGCGTATGGCGTGCGGCCATCGACCGCTGTATGGCCGATCCGCAAAACTTCAAAACCGATGAAGCCTGGATGAACACGCTGGGTTCCATGTCTGAGGGCACACAAACGACGCTCGGTGCCTATCACCGCAAGTGGCAGTAACTGAAGAGACGATGATGAAATATTCTTTAGGCACCATCCTTTATTACTGGCCGAAAGCACAGGTTGAAGATTTTTATCAGGCCGCGGCGGCCAGCAGCGCGGATGTGATTTACCTCGGCGAAAATGTATGTACCAAACGCCGTGAAATGAAAGTGAACGACTGGCTGGAGATCGCCCGTCAGCTGGCAGCAACCGGCAAACAGGTGGTGATTTCCACGCTGGCGTTGTTACAGGCACCGTCCGAGCTTAACGAACTGAAACGTTATGTGGAGAATGGCGAGTTTTTGCTGGAAGCCAATGATTTCGGCGCGGTGAATATGGCGGCTGAGCGTAACCTGCCGTTTGTCGTCGGCCATGCGCTGAACTGCTATAACGCGGTCACGCTGAAAATCCTGCAAAAACAGGGCATGGTGCGCTGGTGTATGCCGGTCGAGCTTTCCCGCGACTGGCTGGTGAACCTGCTGAACCAGTGTCAGGATCTGGGCATCCGCGATAAGTTTGAAGTGGAAGTGTTGTCCTACGGACATCTGCCGCTGGCGTATTCGGCGCGCTGTTTTACCGCACGCTCAGAAAACCGGGCGAAGGATGAGTGTGAAACCTGCTGCATCAATTATCCGCAGGGCCGCAAAATGCTGTCTCAGGAAAATCAGCAGGTGTTCGTGCTCAACGGCATTCAGACGCAGAGCGGGTATTGCTATAACCTCGGCAATGAACTGACGTCGATGCAGGGACTGGTGGATATTGTGCGTCTGTCGCCGGAAACCATCGGCACGCTCGCCACACTCGAAGCGTTTCGTACTAACGAACGTGGTCTGCATCCGCTGACGCTCACCGATAAAGCCGACTGTAACGGCTACTGGCAGCGCGTCGCCGGGCTGGAACTGCGTCAGTAACCGCATGCAGACAAAATTAAAAAGGGATATGACGTTACGGTCATATCCCTTTTTTTATGCGCGGGGATGCTTCGGCCGGAACATCGCGCGCAGCCGGACACCATCGCGCAGCATGCCCACGGCAATGCCGATGAATGTGTAAAACACGCAGAGGATCAGCAGCATCATAATGTCACCGCCGACATCCTTAAACGGCAATCCCATCTGATTCACACCGGCAATCGCTTTAGTCGCCCACGTTGAAGGGAGCATCGAAGAAATGGCCCGAACCCACGCTGGCATCGCCTGCAACGGCCAGATGGTACCGGAAATATAGAACACCGGCGTGGTCAGGAAGGCCAGCGTCAGGTAAATCAGCTCCACGCTGCGCAGGCATTCCGTCACCAGTTTTCCTAAGCCCAGAACCGCCAGCAGGAACGGGAAGGTCAGCAGCAAAATTTCAGGAATGGTGGCCGTTTGCCGGTAACCCAATACCCACGGCCACAGCACAAACAATACGATCGACAGAAACAGCCAGACCGGGATCAGCGCCGAAATCCCCCCCAGAAAAGCCGGGATCGAAGGTTTCCCGGCAGGCCCGCTATTGAGCACAATACTGACACGCACGCTGGCGATCAGCAGCGAGTGCTGCAATAACATCACCAGCAAGCCGGGGAAAATAATCGCGGCAAAACTGATGCCGGGGTTAAACACGTCAAGCGACTGGCCGAGGATCGGCGAAAGCACCACGCTGGCCTGACGCTCACTGAAACCGTTACTGAGCAGCAAATCCGTATTGTACTGCGTGAGGATCGACTGATACGCCGCGAGCACATCCTGCTGGATTTGCCCGTTTGCCAGCCGGTTAGTCGCATCGCCGTACACCGGGATCACGATGTTTTGTCCGGCGAGGATCTTCTTCTCCAGATCGACCGGCATGATGATCACTGCGAACAGTTTTCGCAGCGCCAGATCGTGTTCCGCTTCCGCCAGATTGTCATAAGCGACAGTGGCAATTTTCGATCCCGCATCAAGCTGACGGGCCAGCATGCGACTGGCGGTGCTGTGATCCTGGTCGATCACCGCGACGGGCAAATCCCACACCGTACGGTTGGCATACACCAGACTCATCACGCACAGTGAAAGCAGCAACATCATCCACATCGGTTTATCGAGCAAACCGGTGAGCACTTTACCGAAGGTTTTCCACCAGGTTTTAACCCATTCGCGACCGGTCATTGTCCTGGCTCCTGTTGTTTCATCCGCATATACAGGCGTTTACGTACCAGCAAACTGGTCAGCAGCGGATAGATCAGCAGGATGCAGCACACCATCAGGATGCCGCGCACCGACACTTCACGCAGAAAAACGTCAAACATGGCGGCCAGTGCGTAACTCAGGGGTTCGATGCCGGAGATAATACGGGCGGGCAGTGGCATCGACAGTACCGGTACCGCCATTCCCGAGAATGTCAGCGCGATACTGACGAAAATCCCCATCATGGTGTAAGCCGTGATCGTGGTTTTGGTGAAGGTGAAAAGCAGCAATCCAAGACTTTGTGCGGCGATCACATAGAAAAAACCGATCAGCAGCATGTATAAGGGATTACCGCTGACACGTGCGTCAAAGAATCCGACCAGCATAGCGATTTCCACCATCAGCAAAGTGGTGAAACACAACGTATACGGTGCGAGTTTACCGAGCAATGCCAGAGTGAAAGAAGGCGCGCTGAGTAAGGCCTGACTGCGCGCCATCACGTAGATCATGCAGGTTACTGTAAACAATTGCAGCAGGTGAATGGTCGCGGCAAATTGCTGGTAATAGATGTAGCTGCCGCTGGCGTTAAACAAGCTGCCATAAGAGACATCGACGCTTGCCAGCGACGGCAGCGTTTTGCCCATTTCTGTCGCAATGATTGAACGGTAACGGGTGTTAAGTTCGGTGATCAGTCCGCTGAAATCCTGAGTGGAGTACAGTCCGGCACCATAGAATAAAGCGTTGTAATAGAGCACCGCGCTGGGCTGTTTTCCAGCCAGCACGTCGGCTTCGAAGTCGTTGGGAATATACAAAAGCGCGTAATCCTGCGCGGTACGCAGACGGTATTCCGCTTCCGGTAAGCCGCCTTCGAAAGCCTGCACGTGCGCATGGGAACCGGCGTCCAGTTTACGGATCAGCGTTTTGGACAGCGGGCTGTGATCGTTGTCGACCACAGAAACCGGTAAATCCAGCAAAGTGCCTTCCGAAAAGTTGCTACTGATGAGCCCGAAAAGCAGCAAAGGGAAAATCCAGCACAACCAGTGAATCACCGGCTTGCGGAAAGCGTGCCGGGTCTCGCGGGTAAAAGCCCGACTGAAACAGCGCCATGCGGCTTTTACCCTTTCACTGCGCGGCGCTTTAACCGGTCTCACTTAGCTTTCCATTGCCACAACGCGCTCATGCCCTGTCGTAATCCGGGCACCGGTTTCGCAGGGTACAGACGCACTTCAAAGGTTTTTAAATCAAAGTCGCCGGTCGCACGCGTGGCACGTTTGGTCGCATAATCGCCGAGCGGTGCAATGTAGCGCACTTCAGCTTCGATCATCTGGTTATTCAGCGCCGGAACGCGCATCTGGACTTTATCGCCTTTACGCACGCCCGCCAGAATATCTTCCCGCAGGTTAAACACGAAATACGCATCAGGCAGACGAACTAACGTCAGTAACGGACTCGAGGCATTTTGCAGCTCGCCGACTTCCACGGGAACTGGCCCGACTTCACCATCAACCGGTGCTTTAACCTGCAAATCATCGGTTTGCGCTTTCACTTCCAGCAGATCTTCTTCCGCCTGACGCAACTGGGCGGCATAGCTTTCGCGTTGCTCAACGCGGTCGCCGTTGACGCCTTCATCCAGATTAGCTTTGGCGACTAATACCTGCTGATAAGCACTGTCGCGGGCACGGCGGGAATCTTCTAAATCAGAAGCAGAAATAAAGCCTTTGGTCGCCACTTGGGCATTACGGTTATAAAGATCACGTGCATTAATGTATTCCGCCTGCGACTGCGCCAGCGAGGCTTTCAGGTTACGGATACTTTCTTCACGGGTGCCGTTAACGGAAAGATCAAGCTGGGCTTTTGCCTGATCGCGCGCCGCTTCGGCCGCGCGCAACTGCGCCATCAGCTCGGGGCTGTCGAGGGTGATCAATAGCTGCCCGGCTTTGACATCGTCGCCGCGTTCCACATGGCGTTCTATGACGCGGCCCTTAGCTTTCGACGCCACAATCACTTCCGGCGCGTCAACTTCGCCCTGTAACAAGAGATCCTGATTGTGCGCCCGAAACAGCACCGCCAGAGAAACCGCAACGGCGACCAGCAGGAGGGTCAATAAAATTCGTTTACTCATCGGTGCGACACCCTTTTTGTTTGCCCGTTTTTAACACAAAACAACATATTTACTGAAATGATAGTTTAAGTTATTTCAATCTGATTTTAGGATGTTTAAACGGCATTTAAGAGCACAAATGCCGTATTCAATACGTCAGCATTGGGTAATACTCGTTCTAATTATGAGCGGAGTGAATACTTTCTCCCCTCACCTCCATTAAGAGTGAGCTGCGATTATGTCTGATAAAAACACCGTTCCCCTTTCCGTTCTCGATCTGGCACCGGTTCCGCAAGGCGCGGATCCTGCCCGCGCATTCCAGTGTTCACTGGAACTGGCACAGCATGCCGAGAAATGGGGCTACCAGCGTTACTGGATGGCAGAGCACCACAATATGACCGGCATCGCCAGTGCGGCAACCTCTGTGCTGCTGGGGTATATCGCGGGTGGAACGAAAACGATTCGTGTGGGTTCCGGCGGCGTGATGCTACCAAACCACTCACCGCTGGTGATTGCAGAACAGTTCGGTACGCTCGCCACGCTCTATCCGAACCGTGTGGATCTGGGGCTGGGCCGTGCGCCGGGTACCGATCAGCGCACCATGATTGCCCTGCGCCGCCATCTTTCCGGTGAAATCGATAACTTCCCGCAGGATGTGCAGGAATTGCAGATGTACTTCGGTGATGTTCAGCCTCAGCAGCCGGTTCAGGCCGTGCCCGGCCAGGGTTTGCATGTGCCGATCTGGTTACTCGGCTCCAGCCTGTACAGCGCTCAACTGGCGGCGGCCCTCGGCCTGCCATTTGCCTTCGCCTCACATTTCGCACCAGACATGCTGTATCAGGCGTTAGCGATTTACCGCAGCAAGTTCCAGCCTTCCGCGCAGCTTGAGAAACCGCACGCAATGGTCTGTATCAATGCCATTGCTGCCGATACGGATGAAGAAGCGCGCCGGATGTTCACCTCTAATCAGCAGCAGTTCATCAATTTGCGTCGCGGCATGCCGGGCAAACTGCCTGCGCCGGTCGATAACATCGAAAGCTTATGGTCCGCTCAGGAACGTTTTGGCGTGGATAATGCGCTACGTATGTCGGTGGTCGGCAATAAAGAAACGGTGCGTCAGGGTCTGCAAAATATTCTGCGTGAAACCGAAGCCGATGAACTGATGATCAACGGCCAGATTTTTGATCATCAGGCACGCCTGCATTCATTCGAGATTGTTTCACAGCTTCAAGGTGAACTGGTTAAAGCGCAGCGTATTGGCTAACCGGCCCCGTAAATTGCAGACGAAAAAAAACCAGCCTGATGAAGGCTGGTTTTTTATTATCTGAGGATCAGCGAACTGAAATCAGATTATGCGTCAGAAGTACGACGTGGTGCGCGGCTTGGCGGACGACGGTCACCTGCGGCTGAAGCGCCTTCACGGCGGTCACCACTGAAAGTACGTGGAGCACCAGTACCACGGGCACCTTCACGACGTTCACCGTTGAACGGACGCGGAGCACCGTTACCACGACGCTCACCGCCAGCACCGGCCGGACGATCACGACGTGGAGCCTGTGGCACCGCATCACCGATCAACTGCATGTTCATCGGTTTATTCAGGATACGTGTACGGGTGAAGTGAGACAGGATCTCGCCCGGCATACCTTTCGGCAATTCGATAGTAGAGTGCGTACCGAACAGCTTGATGTTACCGATGTAACGGCTGCTGATGTCGCCTTCGTTAGCGATAGCGCCAACGATGTGACGAACTTCAACGCCATCGTCACGACCCACTTCGATGCGATACAGTTCCATTTCGCCAGCGTCACGACGCTCACGACGTGGGCTGTCGCCATCACGTGCAGGACGATCATTGCTACGTACCGGACGGTCACGACGATCGCCACGATCACCGCGGTCACCACGTTCTTCGAATTCACGACGTGGTGGACGGCTTTTGAAGACCGGATCCGCTGCAACGATCAAAGGACGTTCGCCCTGTGCCATTTTCAACAGTGCCGCCGCCAGTGTTTCAACGTCCAGCTCTTCTGCAGGTTGCAGTTTCGCCAGCAGCGCACGGTATTGATCCAGATCGCTGCTTTCCAGTTGTTGCTGAACTTTCGCTGCAAACTTAGCCAGACGACGTTCGCCCAGAACTTCTGCAGTTGGGATTTCAACTTCTGGAATGGTCAGCTTCATGGTGCGTTCAATGTTACGCAGCAAACGACGTTCACGGTTCTCAACGAACAGCAGTGCGCGACCCGCACGGCCAGCACGACCGGTACGACCGATACGGTGAACGTAAGATTCTGAGTCCATCGGGATGTCGTAGTTAACAACCAGGCTGATACGTTCTACATCGAGACCACGTGCTGCCACGTCGGTTGCGATCAAAATGTCCAGACGGCCATCTTTCAGACGTTCCAGAGTCTGCTCGCGCAGTGCCTGGTTCATGTCACCGTTCAGTGCAGCACTGCTGTAGCCACTGCGTTCCAGCGCTTCAGCCACTTCCAGCGTTGCGTTTTTGGTACGAACGAAGATGATCGCCGCATCAAAATCTTCTGCTTCCAGGAAACGCACCAGCGCTTCGTTTTTGCGCAGACCGTAGACAGACCAGTAGCTCTGGCTGATGTCAGGACGCGTGGTCACGCTTGACTGGATACGCACTTCCTGAGGATCTTTCATGAAGCGACGGGTAATGCGACGGATAGCTTCTGGCATAGTTGCAGAGAACAACGCGGTCTGATGTTCAGCCGGGATCTGCGCCATGATAGTTTCGACGTCTTCGATGAAGCCCATACGCAGCATTTCATCAGCTTCGTCCAGCACCAGGCCACTCAGGTTAGAGAGGTTCAGGGTGCCGCGTTTCAGGTGGTCCAGCAGGCGGCCCGGTGTACCCACAACAACTTGTGGTCCCTGACGCAGTGCGCGCAACTGGACGTCATAGCGCTGGCCGCCATAAAGGGCAACCACATTCACGCCATGCATGTGTTTAGAGAAATCAGTCATTGCTTCAGCAACCTGAACCGCCAGTTCGCGGGTAGGTGCCAGAACAAGAATTTGTGGTGCTTTCAGTGAAGCATCAATATTGTGCAGCAGCGGTAAAGAGAATGCGGCTGTTTTACCGGAACCTGTCTGAGCCATACCCAGAACGTCGCGGCCACTTAACAGGTGAGGAATACACTCAGCCTGGATTGGTGAAGGTTTTTCGTAGCCCAAATCAGTAAGGGCAGAAATGATCGGAGCAGACAGCCCCAGGTCAGCAAAAGAGGTTTCAAGCTCAGTAGTCATGTACACGTGCCTCATTAATAATGGCAGCCAGTCTACATAACTCGTCGAGAAAATTTTCAGTCATTTTCATTGAAAAGTGTGAACCGGCTCAAATTAGATTATAAAACGAACAAAGCAGCCCTCGCCCGTTAAGGCGCTTAAAAATGGTAAATACCATGATTAAAAGGCTGATTGGTGTCGTCAGCTATTGCTGGTCCGATTCTGATAGGTCGTCTTGCTCATGGCCCAAAAGCGCCAATTCCAACAATGCATAGCGGTGCTCAACAAAGTTATGGACGTTGTTAGCTACCGTCAGTTTGAACAGTGCCGCGGCGCTGTTCTTGTCCCCCAGACTTAGGTAATGTTTACCTAAATAGAAGTCAGTTTCACTGAGATGCTCAGCGAGCGAAGTGTTATCCGTTGCTTCTGCCTTGAGGCGTTCCATCAGCGTAGATTCGCTGATTTTGCCCAGGTAGAATTCGACGATATTCCATCCCCATTGCCCTCTGTTCGCTTTGTCATAACGCTGTTGAAGCGCTACGTCGGCATTCTTTGGATTGATTTCTCGCTCCGCAAGATAAAGCCATAACGAACGGAAGGGATCATTTGGATCGTCTCGATAAAACGCCTGCAGATCATCCTGCGCTAACGAGAATCGGCCACCGTAATACAGGGCGATACCTCGGTTCAAACGCGCGTAGTTGTAAGTTGGATCAAGCTCTAGTACAGAATCAAACGCTTCATAGGCAGCATCGAAATTGCCTGCCTGCGTTAGGTAAATCCCCAGGTAGTTAAAAACTTCTGGCATATCAGGACGAATAGACAGCGCTTGTGAAAAATCATTTCGCGCCAGTGCTCTTAGCCCGAGACTATCATACAGCACACCGCGCTCATATAATAGCTGTGCTCTCTCATCATCGGTTAATGACCGACTGGCAAGTATTTGTTCCATGCGTGCCAGGATGACTTCCTGCTGCAACGTCGGCTGCAACGGAATCGCCAGAACTTCATTTTTACGCCAATCATGGTTGCTGCATCCTGCCAACATAAGTGCTGTCGCAACATAACACCAGCGCAAGAAAGGCTTCATTTCTACTCCCGGAGACAAACATTGGATGAACATCCTGTCATCCGCTTGCTTAACACAAACGCGTCCTGCGTCCGTGAGACGAACAGCTCCTTCCCAAATGGAAAGGAGCTGTAAAACTTCTGTTACAGATTATTCTGCTGCAGGTTGCTCAGTTGTTTCGTCCTGAGAAGGTGCGGTAGCTTCTTTGATGCTCAGACGCACACGACCCTGACGGTCAACTTCGAGAACTTTAACCGGAACTTCCTGGCCCATCTGCAGGTAATCAGTCACTTTCTCTACACGCTTGTCAGCGATTTGAGAAATATGCACCAGACCTTCTTTACCGCCGCCGATGGCAACAAATGCGCCAAAGTCTACGATACGGGTCACTTTACCCTGATAGATACGGCCAACTTCGATTTCAGCAGTGATCTCTTCGATACGACGAATAGCGTATTTCGCTTTCTCGCCATCGGTGGCTGCGATTTTCACAGTACCGTCATCTTCGATTTCGATCGTGGTGCCGGTTTCTTCGGTCAGCGCACGAATCACAGAACCACCTTTACCGATCACGTCCTTGATTTTGTCCGGGCTGATCTTGATGGTGTGGATACGCGGAGCAAACTGAGAGATATCGCCACGTGGAATGCTGATAGCTTGTTCCATCACGCCCAGAATGTGCAGACGTGCACCCTTAGCCTGATTCAGAGCCACCTGCATGATTTCGCGGGTGATACCTTCGATTTTAATGTCCATTTGCAGCGCGGTGATACCGTCGCGGCTACCGGCCACTTTAAAGTCCATGTCGCCCAGATGATCTTCGTCACCCAGAATGTCGGACAGAACGATAAAGCTTTCGCCTTCTTTAACCAGACCCATTGCGATACCCGCAACAGCGGCTTTAATCGGAACACCTGCGTCCATCAGGGCCAGAGATGCGCCACAAACAGAAGCCATTGAAGATGAACCGTTGGATTCAGTGATTTCAGAAACCACACGTACGGTGTACGGGAAGTCTTCTGGTTTTGGCATCATCGCCAGCACGCCACGCTTAGCAAGACGGCCATGGCCAATCTCACGACGTTTTGGCGAACCCACCATCCCGGTTTCACCTACTGAGTACGGAGGGAAGTTGTAATGGAACAGGAAGCTGTCAGTTTTTTCGCCCATCAGCTCATCCAGGTTCTGTGCATCACGCGCAGTACCCAGAGTGGCAGTGACCAGCGCCTGAGTTTCGCCACGGGTGAACAAAGCAGAACCGTGAGTACGTGGCAGAACGCCAGTGCGCACGTCCAGACCACGGATCATGTCTTTTTCGCGACCATCAATACGCGGCTCGCCACGCAACACACGGCTACGAACCACATTCTTCTCGATGCTGCCCAGAATGTCAGAGATTTCACCAGCGTCCAGGGATTCGTCTTCAGCTTGCAGAGCCTGAACAACGTCAGCTTTGATCACATTAATCTGGTTGTAACGTTCTTGTTTCTCGGTGATCAGGTACGCATCACCCAGACGGGATTCAGACAAGGCAGCGACGCGAGCGTGCAGCTCTGCGTTAACCGCTTCTGGCTGCCAGTCCCATTTTGGCTTACCAACTTCAGCAACCAGTGAGTTGATGTTGTCGATAACGATTTGTTGTTGTTCGTGGCCGAATACCACTGCGCCCAGCATCTGATCTTCGCTCAACACTTCAGCTTCAGACTCAACCATCAGAACCGCGCCCTGAGTACCGGCAACAACCAGGTCCAGACGGCTTGTTTTCAGCTCATCTGCGGTTGGGTTCAGAACATACTGGTCGTTGATGTAACCCACGCGTGCAGCACCGATCGGGCCATTGAATGGAATACCAGACAGGCTCAGGGCAGCAGACGCACCGATCATCGCAACGATGTCAGGGTTAACTTGTGGGTTCAGAGAAACGACCGTCGCGATAACCTGAACTTCATTCAGGAAAGAGTCCGGGAACAGCGGGCGAATCGGGCGGTCAATCAGACGTGAAGTCAGTGTTTCGCCTTCACTTGGACGGCCTTCGCGACGGAAGAAGCTACCTGGGATACGACCAGCAGCGTAAGTACGCTCCTGATAGTTAACAGTCAGCGGGAAGAAGCTCTGACCTGGTTTAGCTTTTTTCTGGCCAACAACGGTAACGAATACCGCGGTGTCGTCCATGCTAACCATAACAGCGGCAGTTGCCTGACGAGCCATCATGCCAGTTTCCAGCGTAACGGTGTGCTGGCCGTATTGGAATTTACGAATAGTCGGATTAAGCAATGTAATATCCTTTTTTGTGGCGCGCAGCTGTTATGACAGCAGTTCACGCCGATAAATATCCGAGCTTCTCACTACATTCTCGCGACTAATGACAATCCTTATATGCCTGACAAAGTGGCAATAAAGTCTCTCATTAGCCGCGCGAAAACATCTGTAACGGAAGTTCATGTTCTTAGAATAACAGTAGAAACCGCAGCCATACAGTACCCTGATTTGGCTGAGCTTCCTAGAATAAAGGGGCCTATTGGCCCCTTTACACTGAAACTCGCTTGATTAGCGACGCAGACCCAGACGTTCGATCAGGCCGGTGTAACGCGCTACATCTTTACGCTTCAGGTAGTCCAGCAGTTTACGACGCTGAGAAACCATACGCAGCAGACCACGACGGCTGTGGTGATCTTTTTTGTGTTCTGCAAAGTGACCTTGCAGATGGTTAATTTGAGCAGTCAGCAGAGCAACCTGAACTTCGGTAGAACCACTGTCGTTAGTGCCGCGACCGAAGTCGGAAACGATCTGAGCCTTAGCTTCAACGCTTAGAGACATAATCTTACTCCAAAATATTATAGATAATTAAACGGGTGCCGATCTCTAATTCAGCAACCCAATGCATAAGCTGCGCTATTCTACCCTTTGCTATATATGATCGCAAGGTGGGCAGAAAGCGCTTAGTCGGTGTATTCAACGACCAGACGACGTGGCGCAATGCGGCCATCATCATCAATTTCTCCTACACCGATAAACTTACGTTCTTCGCCTTCAGTGATGCGAACCATACCGCTGACAGGCGCACCAGATGCCTGAACAGGTTGACCCTGTTTGACATATCCGGCCACCACAGGCAACAGATTCACTTCCGGGAAATCTTCACATGCGCTATCCATCGGCAACAACAAAGGATCCAGCAGCAAGCGCGGCTCAATGCCCTGCTCTTCTGCCTGAGCGATCAGCTCATGGAGTTTTTCCATAGTGACCATTCGCTCTGAAGGATAAGTTGCCACCTGCAAACGACGCAGATAAGTCACGTGCGCACCACAGCCCAGTTTCTCACCAAGATCATCGACAATCGTGCGGATGTAAGTGCCTTTTGAGCAATGAATCTCCAGCTCAACATCAAAGCCTTCCCAGCGTATAAACTGCAATTCATACACGGTAATGCTGCGTGATTCTCGCGGGACTTCGATGCCCTGACGTGCATATTCGTACAGTTTTTTCCCTTCATATTTTAATGCTGAATACATGGAAGGAATTTGCTGAGTTTCTCCGCGGAAACTGTCGAGTGCGTCGTCCAGTTGCTGCTGAGTGAAAGTCATTTCACGTTCGGAAATGATGGCACCTTCGGCGTCTGACGTATCCGTACGTTGTCCCATGCGGGCAATCACGCGATAGCGTTTGTCAGAATCAAGCAGGAACCGGGAAAACTTGGTCGCTTCACCCAGGCACAGCGGCAACATACCGGTTGCTAAGGGATCGAGCGCACCGGTATGGCCTGCGCGGTTAGCGTTATAAAGGCGTTTAACCTTTTGCAGGGCATCGTTAGAAGACAAGCCTAAAGATTTGTCCAGTAGCAGAACGCCGTGTATGTCACGGCCGCGGCGACGTGGGCGACTCATTATGCTTCCTCGTCATCGCCTGCAGCTGAACGGCGTTCAGCATCGTTCTTCACGACATTGGTCACCAGATTGGACATACGCATACCTTCAACCAAAGAGTTGTCGTAAGCGAAAGTCAGTTCTGGTACGACACGTAAACGCATCGCTTTACCGATCAGGGTACGGATGAAACCTGACGCGTCCTGCAAAGCTTTGATGCCATTTTTGACACGATCAGGATCGTGATTGTCAGTCGTCAGCACGTCCAGGAAGGTGACGAACACTTTGGCATACGCCAGGTCGCGTGATACTTCTACGCCTGAAACTGTCGCCATGCCTACGCGTGGGTCTTTGACTTCACGCTGTAAGATGATGGCGATTTCTTTTTGCATCTCTTGGGAGACACGTTGAGTACGGCTAAATTCTTTTGCCATGATGCTTTTCTCCTCACTTGCTCCAGACAAATAAGGGGGCGCAAGGCCCCCCATCTGGATATCAGCTACTTCGCAAACGTTAAGCGATAGTACGTTTGATCTCGATGATTTCGAAGACTTCGATCACATCACCAGTACGCACATCGTTGTAGTTCTTAACGCCAATACCACATTCCATGCCGTTACGCACTTCAGCAACGTCATCTTTGAAGCGACGCAGGGATTCCAGTTCGCCTTCGTAGATCACCACGTTTTCACGCAGTACACGGATTGGGTTGTTACGCTTGATCATACCTTCAGTCACCATACAACCTGCGATAGCACCGAATTTAGGTGACTTGAACACGTCACGAACTTCAGCCAGGCCGATGATTTGCTGTTTGTATTCTGGCGCCAACATACCGCTCATCGCCTGTTTGACTTCGTCAATCAGGTTATAGATGACAGAGTAGTAACGCAGATCCAGGCTTTCGCTTTCTACGACGCGACGGGCAGAAGCATCTGCACGGACGTTGAAGCCCAGAATGATCGCGTTAGAAGCAGCGGCCAGTGTCGCATCAGTTTCAGTGATACCACCGACACCCATACCGACGATCTTAACTTTAACTTCGTCAGTAGAAAGGCTTTGCAATGCATCAGAAATCGCTTCACATGAACCCTGAACGTCTGACTTCAGAACGATGTTCAGTTCAGAAACTTCACCTTCAGTCATGTTCGCAAACATGTTTTCCAGTTTAGATTTCTGCTGGCGAGCCAGTTTAACTTCGCGGAATTTACCCTGACGATACAGAGCAACTTCACGGGCTTTTTTCTCATCACGTACAACGGTAACTTCATCCCCCGCAGCCGGTACACTGGACAGACCCAGTACTTCGACAGGGATAGAAGGACCCGCAGACGTAATGTCACGCCCCATTTCGTCACGCATCGCACGGACACGGCCGTATTCGAAGCCACACAGAATGATGTCGCCTTTGTTCAGAGTACCTTCCTGAACCAGAACGGTTGCAACCGGGCCACGACCTTTGTCCAGGAAGGACTCGATCACAACGCCGCTTGCCATACCGGTGCGAACTGCTTTCAGTTCCAGAACTTCGGCTTGCAGCAAGATAGCTTGCAGCAAATCGTCAATACCGGTACCGACTTTCGCAGAAACGTGGATGAACTGAGATTCACCGCCCCACTCTTCCGGCATAACGCCGTATTGAGACAGTTCGGTACGAACACGGTCCGGATCAGCATCTGGCTTATCAATTTTGTTCACTGCAACCACGATTGGCACGCCAGCAGCTTTCGCATGCTGTACGGCTTCGATGGTTTGTGGCATCACGCCATCATCTGCAGAAACAACCAGTACAACGATATCCGTTGCCTGAGCACCACGAGCACGCATTGAGGTAAACGCGGCGTGTCCCGGAGTATCCAGGAAGGTGATCATGCCGTTTTCGGTTTCTACGTGGTAAGCACCGATATGCTGGGTAATACCACCGGCCTCGCCTGCTGCCACTTTCGTTGAACGAATGTAGTCAAGCAATGAGGTTTTACCGTGGTCAACGTGGCCCATGATGGTCACAACCGGAGCGCGTGGCTCAGCGGCTGCAGAAGCGCCTGTGTCACGATCGCTCATCAGCGCTTCTTCCAGCTCGTTCTCACGACGCAGGATAACTTTATGACCCATTTCTTCTGCAACCAGTTGAGCAGTTTCCTGATCAATGACCTGGTTGATGGTGGCCATGGCGCCCAGTTTCATCATGGTTTTGATGACCTGAGAACCTTTAACTGCCATTTTGTTTGCCAGCTCAGCAACAGTAATGGTTTCACCCACTACAACATCACGGTTCACGGCAACAACAGGCTTGTTAAAGCTCTGCTGTAAGGTACTTGGCTTACGCTTACCTTTACCGTTACGGCCAACAGCACGGGCTTCTTCGCGATCCGCTTTAGATTCGGACAGCTTGTTGCCTTTTTTCTGTTTGGTCGCTTTGCCACCGCGAGTACGGCTGCGACGTTCGCCTTCAACTTTGGCGTCATTTTCGTCTTCAGCAGCACGAGCATGGGTAGAAGTGGTGACATGATAGTCAGCAGATTCTGATTCGCTTGGTGCAGTAGCTTCAGTCCAGACACCAGAGTCAGCCATTTTACGGGCCTCTTCTGCGATGCGCTTGGCGTTTTCTTCAATCTTACGCTGGGCTTCTTCTTCCGTTTTGCGTTTCAGCTCTGCGGCTTCAGCTTCACGGCGTGCTTTCTCTGCCTGAGCTGGTTTAGTTACTTCATCGGTATTTTGGTTGGTCACTTTATCTTTTTCCGCTGCATCACGCTTAGCTTTATCAGCGGCCTCACGTTTAGCTTGCTCTTCGGCGGCGCGTTTGGCTTTTTCCTGAGCTTCGCGCTGGGCTTGCTCCGCTGCTGCACGCTGTGCCTGTTCTTCCGCGTCACGCTTCGCCTGCTCTTCCGCTTCGGCCTGGGCAAGTTCTGCCTCGGTCATATCACGTTTAACATAAGTGCGTTTCTTGCGGACCTCGATTTGCACCGATTTACTCTTCCCGCCGGTGCTCGGAATATTCAGTGTACTACGCGTTTTGCGTTGTAACGTCAGTTTGTTTGACGCACCTGAATTTCCACCATTCAGATGCGACAATAAAGTTTCTTTTTCTTGCTGGGTCACAGAGTCAGCTTCGGACTTCGAGATCCCTGCATCAGCAAATTGCTGTACCAGGCGATCTACCGGAGTCTGAATCTCTGCCGCCAGCGATTTTACAGTTACATCTGTCATGCTGTTCCTTCCTGCTACAGTTTATTACGCGTTGTCGCCAAACCAGCAGATATTGCGCGCGGCCATGATAAGTTCACCAGCCTGCTCGTCAGTAAGACCTTCAATATCAGCCAGATCGTCGACACCCTGCTCGGCAAGATCTTCCAGCGTACAAACCCCTTGTGCAGCCAGTTTAAATGCCATGCTACGTTCCAGACCCGCCAGATTAAGCAGATCGTCAGCAGGCTTTTTGTCACCGAGACTTTCTTCCTGAGCTAAAGCCAGTGTGGTCAGCGCTTCTTTCGCACGTTCGCGCAGCGCATCCACGGTGTCTTCATCCAGGCCGTCGATTTCAAGTAGTTCGTTAACTGGCACGTAAGCCAGTTCTTCAAGCGTAGAGAAACCTTCTTCAACCAGAACCGTGGCGAAATCTTCATCGATGGCCAGATATTTGGTAAAGGTATCAATCGCAGCGTGTGCCTCAGCCTGATGTTTGGCTTGCAGGTCGTCTGCTGTCATCACGTTCAGTTCCCACTTGTCATCACCACGATGCTGTTTCAACAATTGGGAGGCCAAACGCACGTTCTGGCCATTGCGGCCAATCGCCTGTGCCAGATTGCTGGCTTCAACGGCGATATCCATGGTGCATTTATCTTCATCAACTACGATGGAAGCGACGTCTGCCGGTGCCATTGCGTTGATAACAAATTGCGCAGGATTGTCATCCCAAAGGATGATATCAATGCGTTCACCGCCCAGTTCACTGGAAACGGCCTGAACGCGTGCACCACGCATGCCGACACAAGCACCGACCGGGTCGATACGTTTGTCGTTAGTTTTTACAGCGATTTTTGCACGGGAACCCGGATCACGAGCTGCCGCTTTAATTTCGATCAGTTCTTCGCCAATTTCCGGCACTTCGATGCGGAACAGTTCAATCAGCATCTCGTTTCGTGAACGGCTGACGAACAGCTGAGCACCACGTGCTTCAGGGCGAACATCATACAGCACCCCACGAATACGGTCGCCGGAGCGGAAGTTTTCACGAGGAAGCATGTCTTCTCGCAGGATAACAGCTTCAGCGTTGCTGCCTAAATCCAGCGCAATACTGTCACGGTTAACTTTCTTAACGACGCCAGTAACAATTTCACCTTGCTGCTCACGGAACTGATCAACCACCATCGCGCGTTCTGCTTCACGTACCTTCTGTACGATAACTTGTTTAGCAGTCTGCGTAGTGATGCGGTCGAAAGTGACCGACTCAATTTGATCTTCAATATATCCGCCGAGGTCGATTGACGGATCTTCGTATTGTGCAGCTTCGAGGGTGATTTCACGGGTCGGCTGAGTCACTTCGTTGACTGCTACCCAGCGACGGAAAGTATCGAAGTCGCCTGTTTTGCGGTCAATGCTGACGCGGACTTCGATTTCCTGCTCGTATTTTTTCTTGGTCGCCGTTGATAATGCAATTTCCAGCGCTTCAAAAATCTTCTCGCGCGGGAGGGATTTTTCATTAGAAACTGCTTCTACAACAGCCAGAATCTCTTTGTTCATCCTAGTTGCCTCTTCCAAACTCTTTAAAAGTGGGGTACCAGGTTCGCTTTCTGGATGTTGCTCAGTGCGAACACTTCATCTTTCCCTTCCACTGTCACCGTGATCATCTCGCCTTCGACAGCTTTAATGATGCCTTGCCATTTGCGGCGGTTTTGCACTGCCATGCGCAAAACAACACTGACTTCATCGCCAAGAAAACGTTGATAATGTTCAGCGGTGAACATAGGACGATCAAGGCCTGGAGAGGAAACTTCCAGGTTGTAGGCGACAGTGACTGGATCTTCAACGTCCAGCACAGCGCTCACCTGGTGGCTGACATCAGCACAATCATCAACATTGATCCCGGCGTCACTATCAATATAGATGCGCAACGTCGATTGGCGAGCCCGAACGAACTCGATGCCCACCAGCTCAAAGCCAAGTGCCTCGACTGGTGCTGTAATCAGCTCTGTTAATTTTTGTTCTAATGTGGACAAGCCCACCCCCAAGACATAAAAAAAGGGCTAAATAGCCCAGTGATTCTGTTGCCAAATAACAAAAAACCCCGATAAATCGGGGCTTTATGCAACTGGACCCTATTCGCCGCATAGCGGCTTCGGTACAACTTTCGCGAAGTGTTGTTTTCAAATTGAAGCTGCAGAACATCACAGGAAGATACTGAAAGTCTATTTGAAATAAACACTTAGGGAAAGTGGTTGCGGGGGCCGGATTTGAACCGACGACCTTCGGGTTATGAGCCCGACGAGCTACCAGGCTGCTCCACCCCGCGTCCGAAAACGTGGCAAATACTACGCCGATAACCGCTAAAAAGCAAATTATCATAAAGATTGGTACCGAGGACGGGACTTGAACCCGTAAGCCCATTCGGGCACTACCACCTCAAGGTAGCGTGTCTACCAATTCCACCACCTCGGCACTCTTTTTTTTCACAATCGCTTATACTGTCCAAGCATAAGCCACTGTTTGAAAACTTAGCTTCTTTGATAAGAAGTTTACTGCTTAGTGAGGAACGTCACTGTTAGGCGCTGCTGGAGCTGCCGGTGCAGTCGTCTGCTCAGTTTTAGCTGGCTGACTCAGGTTTTCCCACTCACTTCCTTTTTGGCCTTTATTGGTGCTCATGTTCCCGAGAATCAAACTAATGATAAAGAACAATGCTGCCAAAACGCCGGTCATGCGGGTCATGAAGTTACCGGAACCACTCGAACCGAACAATGTGCCAGAAGCACCTGCCCCGAAAGAGGCTCCCATATCAGCGCCTTTACCTTGTTGCAGCATAACCAGAGCGATAAGCCCAATTGCTACGATAAGGAAAATCACCAGAAGAGCGTCGTACATAGTAGTACCTGTATCCTCGCGGGTTCACCGCATGCCAATTGCTTCTCACCATTTAGCAGGTCATCAAAGGACCCACTGAAGCGGGTGTGAATACTAACCAAAGCCGTATTACCGTGCAAGGGCAATTTTCATCAAACTGTTCGTTTGCGGAAAAAAACGGCAAATCGGGATAAAACATGCTGCCAGGAGGTCCGGCAGCGAGAAACTCACCGAAAATTTACCGTTTTTTATCGGCTTACGCTTTGACCGCTTTGACGGCATCCGCAATACGGTTGGCCAGTTTTTCCACCAGCTCGGCATCTTCCCCTTCGACCATTACGCGCAGCAGAGGTTCGGTACCTGATTTACGCAACAGCACCCGACCGCGGCCCGCTAACTGCTTTTCAACTTCAGCCGTGACCTGCTTAACCTCATCGGATTCCAGCGGATCATGTTCACCAGCAAAACGGACGTTGATCAGGATCTGCGGAAGCAATTTCATGCCGCTGCACAGGTCATGCAAGCTCATATGATTGCGCACCATCGCGGTAAGCACTTGCAAACCTGCCACAATGCCATCACCGGTAGTAGTTTTATCCAGCAAAATGATATGGCCTGAGTTCTCAGCCCCGATCCGCCAACCTTTTTCCTGCATTTTTTCCAGTACGTAGCGATCACCTACTTTCGCACGGGTAAAGGGAATGCCCAGTTGCTTTAAGGCCAGCTCGAGGCCCATATTGCTCATCAACGTGCCGACGGCACCGCCTTTCAACTGGCCCTGACGAAGCCCTTCACGCGCAATGATGTAGAGGATTTGGTCGCCATCAACTTTATTACCTTCATGATCAACCATGATCAGGCGGTCACCATCGCCGTCAAAAGCCAGCCCGACATCTGCTTTTTCAGCCAGAACACGCTGCTGCAACTGACGGACATCCGTTGCGCCGCATTCTTCGTTGATGTTCATCCCATCCGGCTCACAGCCGATAGCGATGACTTTTGCCCCCAATTCGCGCAAAACGCTAGGTGCAATGTGATAAGTAGCGCCGTTGGCACAGTCGACCACAATTTTCAGACTGTTCAGACTCAGTTCTGTCGGGAATGTGCCTTTACAGAATTCGATGTAACGACCGGCGGCATCCACGATGCGGCTGGCTTTACCCAGTTCGGCAGATTCAACACATGTCAGTGGTTTTTCAAGCTCAGCTTCAATCGCCTCTTCCACTTCGTCAGGTAATTTAGTCCCGTCGATTGTGAAAAACTTAATACCGTTATCGTAGTAAGGATTGTGCGAGGCTGAAATAACGATGCCCGCTTCTGCACGGAAAGTACGTGTCAGGTAAGCCACGGCAGGCGTTGGCATCGGGCCGGTGAAAGAAGCCGATAAACCTGCAGCAGCAAGCCCTGCCTCTAACGCTGATTCCAGCATATAACCCGAAATGCGGGTATCTTTCCCGATGATCACTTTACGCGAACCGTGGCGTGCTAATACTTTGCCAGCCGCCCAGCCTAGTTTCAGAACAAAATCAGGGGTAATCGGGGTATCGCCCACTTTTCCGCGGATGCCATCTGTCCCAAAGTATTTACGGTTGCTCATAATTAGTTTTTATCCCTTGCAGAAAGTGTCGCTTCCACGATACGCATCGCTTCAACGGTTTCTTTTACATCATGTACACGCACGATCTTAGCACCTTGCATGGCAGCGATCACAGCACAAGCAACACTTCCGGTAACCCGTTTCTCAGGAGAAACATGCAGAAGTTGCCCCACCATGGATTTCCTCGACATCCCCACTAACAATGGCATGCCAAAGTGATGAAAATCAGCCAACCGTGCGAGCAACTGATAGTTATGCTCCAAATTTTTACCAAAACCGAAGCCCGGATCGAGCAACAATTTTTCTTTCGCAATGCCGGCGTTAACACAACGGGCAATTTGCTCAAAAAAATACTGATCCACCTGCGCAACGACATTGTCGTAATGCGGGGCATGCTGCATCGTTTTGGGGTCACCCTGCATGTGCATCAGACAAACAGGTAAACCCGTTTCGGCCGCAGCCTGTAGCGCACCGGGCTCCTGAAGTGAACGGATATCGTTGATCAGATGTATGCCCGCATTTGCCGCTTCACGGATCACGGCGGCTTTTGAGGTATCCACGGAGATCCAGACATCAAAACGCCGCGCAATGGCTTCGACTACCGGCACCACACGGGCCAGTTCCTCATCTTCGCTGACTTCTGCTGCACCAGGGCGGGTCGATTCACCACCGATGTCGAGAATTGTCGCGCCTGCATCAACCATTGCCTGAGCATGTCTGAGAGCAAGATCAAGCGTGTTATGTCGCCCGCCATCGGAAAATGAGTCGGCGGTAACGTTCAGGATCCCCATAACCTGGGGGAAAGTGAGGTCCAATCTGGACTCTCTGGCAGTGAGGTGCATAAATCACGTCCCTTCTGATCAATCAATAAAGGCTTTTCAAATTCCGAGGCAAAGAATGCACGCATAAAAAACCCCGGGCAAGCCCGGGGTTGAGTGTCATCAGCATTATTTTCCAATCAGCCTCTTACTTGCCGCTGAATTGCTCAAACATCGTGTTGCCAGGATTCGGCGTACGAGGTTCGTCGACAGGCGTTGGCGCTTTTGGCGTACCGCCGTCATTGGAGTTGCTGTTACCGTTTTTGCCGTTAGCATCGTCCCAGCCAGCTGGCGGGCGAACTTCAGTACGGTTCATCAGGTCATCAATTTGCGGTGCATCGATGGTTTCATACTTCATCAGGGCATCTTTCATTGAATGAAGGATATCCATGTTTTCCATCAGCAGAGTACGCGCACGAACGTAGTTACGTTCAACCAGAGACTTAACTTCCTGATCGATGATACGGGCGGTTTCATCAGACATATGCTTAGCTTTCGCGACTGAACGACCGAGGAAGACTTCACCTTCTTCTTCCGCATACAGCAACGGACCTAATTTATCTGAGAAGCCCCACTGCGTAACCATGTTACGGGCAATCGACGTGGCTACTTTGATATCGTTAGACGCACCGGTAGACACTTTTTCCACACCGTAAATAATCTCTTCAGCAAGACGGCCACCATATAAGGTAGAAATCTGACTTTCGAGTTTCTGACGGCTGGCGCTGATCGCATCACCTTCGGGCAGGAAGAAGGTCACACCTAATGCACGGCCACGAGGAATAATGGTCACTTTGTGCACAGGGTCGTGTTCAGGAACCAGGCGGCCAATGATGGCGTGTCCCGCTTCGTGATATGCAGTGGACTCTTTCTGCGATTCGGTCATTACCATGGAACGGCGCTCAGCACCCATCATGATTTTGTCTTTGGCTTTTTCGAACTCGACCATCGACACCACACGTTTGTTACCACGAGCAGAGAACAGTGCAGCTTCGTTGACCAGGTTAGCCAGGTCAGCACCAGAGAATCCTGGTGTACCACGGGCAATCACAGAAGCATCAACATCTGTCGCCAGCGGAACACGACGCATGTGAACTTTCAGGATCTGTTCACGGCCACGGACATCTGGCAAGCCGACAACAACCTGACGGTCAAAACGGCCCGGACGCAGCAACGCAGGGTCCAGAACATCCGGACGGTTGGTCGCGGCAATAACGATAATACCTTCGTTACCTTCGAAACCATCCATCTCAACCAGCATCTGGTTCAGGGTTTGCTCACGTTCATCATGACCACCGCCTAAACCTGCACCACGCTGACGGCCAACGGCATCAATTTCATCGATGAAGATGATACATGGAGCCGCTTTCTTCGCCTGTTCGAACATATCACGGACACGTGATGCACCCACACCGACGAACATTTCAACGAAGTCAGAACCCGAAATCGTAAAGAACGGGACTTTGGCTTCACCGGCAATGGCTTTAGCCAGCAAGGTCTTACCCGTACCCGGAGGACCCACCATCAGAACGCCTTTAGGAATTTTACCGCCCAGTTTCTGGAAACGGCTTGGTTCACGCAGGTAATCAACCAGCTCGCTCACCTCTTCCTTCGCTTCGTCACAACCTGCAACGTCAGCAAACGTAGTTTTGATTTGGTCTTCCGTCAGCATGCGGGCTTTGCTTTTACCAAAGGACATTGCGCCTTTGCCACCGCCACCCTGCATCTGTCGCATAAAGAATATCCAGACGCCAATCAGAAGCAGCATCGGGAACCATGAAATGAAGATAGTCGCCAGGAAACTCTGCTGTTCAGGCGGTTCACCAACAACTTTCACGTTTTTGCTCAGCAGCGTATCCAGCAATTTAGGATCATTAACCGGAATATAGGTTGTGTATTTGCTGCTGTCTTTTTTGATAACGTCAATCGCACGTCCATTGATACGTACTTCACGGACCTGGTCTTGGGCCACTTCGGTTGTAAAGGTAGTGTAATCTACCTTGTTACCATTAGATTCGCTGGGACCAAAACTCTGAAATACAGACATCAATACAACCGCGATGACTAACCAGAGGATCAGGTTCTTCGCCATGTCACTCAAGGGATTAACCTCATATTACAACTGTGTTAACAAACAGCGTTAGGGAACTACAGTTTCCGCCCTGTCGCTACGATGTACACTTCTCGCGAACGTGCTCGGGAAGCGTCTGGCTTACGAATCTTCACCTTCGTAAACAGGGAGCGAATTTCCCGCAGGTATTCATCAAAGCCATCTCCCTGAAACACCTTCACCAGGAAACTTCCGCCTGGTGCTAATACATCCCGACACATATCCAATGCTAATTCAACCAGATACATCGATTTTGGAATATCGACTGCCGGAGTACCGCTCATATTAGGGGCCATATCGGACATGACCACCTGAACCTTACTTTCTCCCACGCGTTCAAGCAGCGCTTTGAGAACTAATTCATCACGAAAATCCCCTTGAAGGAAGTCGACTCCAACAATAGGATCCATAGGTAAAAGGTCAAGAGCAATAATTCGCCCTTTGTTACCGATCTGCGTCGCCACATACTGTGACCAACCACCAGGAGCTGCTCCTAAATCAACCACCGTCATACCCGGTTTAAACAGCTTATCGCCTTGCTGTATTTCATCAAGTTTAAACCAGGCACGGGAACGCAGCCCTTTTTTCTGTGCCTGTAGCACATATTTATCGCTAAAGTGTTCCTGCAACCAGCGACTGGAACTTGCAGAACGCTTTTTATTAGACATTATTTAGTAACCATATAGTTTTCCAACCACCCTGAGTTAGAGCTTTTGGAACAAGCTGTTAGCATCATGACGTCTATGGCTAAGTCAGTATTATTCCCTCCCCGAAGCAGTCCGGGTTGGTGATATACATGAGATGGCGGTAGAATGACCCGTTTTCAATCCCAACTTAAGCAAAAAAGACGATGAATCTTAACAATAAACAAAAACAGTACCTGAAAGGCCTCGCGCATCCCCTGAAACCGGTTGTTATGCTGGGCAACAACGGGCTGACTGAGGGTGTGCTCGCCGAAATCGAACAGGCGCTGCAACATCACGAACTGATCAAGGTTAAAGTCGCGGCAGAAGAACGCGAAACGAAGTCTTTGATCGTAGACGCGATTGTGCGTGAAACCAAGGCGTGTAATGTGCAAGTCATCGGCAATATGCTGGTACTTTATCGCCCTTCCACCGAAGACCGCAAAATTATCTTACCGCGTTAATCCATTAAGGTTTAACGAAAAGCGCTGTAGATTTTCGGAAAGGTGCCACGAAATCACGTTCAGGGGAAGGTCTGAGCAGGCCTTTTTACTTTAGTTTTCAATTTACTGTGAAGCAATTCACTGCATGAATGTGAGAATTATCGGGCGAAACATCACGTTTCGCCCTTTTTAATGCAGATTTTAGAGGTATTCGACCTTCAATACTTCAAACTCAACATCGCCGCCAGGCGTTTTGATGACAACAACATCATCCTGCTCTTTGCCAATCAAACCGCGGGCAATCGGGGAATTCACAGAAATCAGATTTTGCTTAAAATCTGCTTCGTCATCACCCACGATGCGGTATTTTTGTTCTTCTTCAGTGTCCAGGTTCATCACAGTCACTGTCGCACCAAAAATGACACGGCCGGTTGCGGGCATTTTGGTCACATCAATAACCTGAGCATTCGAAAGCTTAGCTTCGATTTCCTGGATACGGCCTTCACAAAAACCCTGCTGTTCACGCGCAGCATGGTATTCAGCATTCTCTTTCAAATCACCATGCTCACGTGCGGTCGCGATATCAGAAATGATTTTCGGGCGACGGACGCTCTTCAGATGGTCCAGTTCTTCACGTAATCTTTCTGCGCCACGTAACGTCATCGGAATCGGTTTCATATATTTATTACCTCTAACTTGGTCCTTTCGGTAAACACCGTCCTGATTGAATCAGGTAAGAAATTAAGCCAGTTCTTCTGACCGACTCTCTGGCGAAAAACAAAAAAAACCTCACCCGGCGTTGCCACCAGGCCAGGAATCATTTCGCATTTTGATTCGTATTTTAACGTAGAGTTCCTTGAGGATCATCGTTTACTTTCAGCCACGTTGCGCCTTGGTTCGTAGCATCGTAGTATGGCACCACATTATCCTGCCGTTACTCAGAGCCTTTACTCAAAATAATGCGTTTTTTACGAATTGTCAGTGGATTAGCATGCGCGTTTGTTCTGAATACAAATGCGGCTCAGATCGAAAATTACACAGAATATCTGCCTGATGGCACGAATCTGGCGGTGCTGGTACAGAAAATTGGCGCCCCTGCGCCTGTGATCGATTATCACGGTACCCAGATGGCGCTGCCTGCCAGTACTATGAAGATTCTGACGGCGCTGGCTGCGCTGTTGCAGTTGGGGCCTGATTTCCGTTTCACCACTACACTCGAAACATCGGGTTCTGTTTCTGACGGAGTTCTCAAGGGAGATCTGGTCGCTCGGTTTTCTGGTGACCCGACCCTGAAACGCCAGAATATTCGGAATATGGTCGCTGTTTTGAAAAAACAGGGCGTCAAAGAAATCACTGGCGATGTGGTCATTAACACTTCCGTGTTTGCAAGTCATGACAAAGCTCCCGGATGGCCATGGAACGATATCACCCAATGCTTCAGCGCTCCCCCAGCCGCCGCAATTGTCGACAGAAACTGTTTCTCGGTATCTCTCTATAGCGCGCCTAAACCTGACGAGAACGCGTTTATTCGCGTAGCCTCTTATTATCCAGTGCATATGTTCAGTGAAGTCCGCACGCTGGCAAAAGGCTCTCCGGATGCGCAGTATTGCGAACTGGATGTCGTCCCGGGTGAATTCAACCGATATACACTCACTGGTTGTCTGACTCAACGCAGCGAGCCTCTGCCACTGGCTTTTGCTATTCAGGATGGTGCCAGTTATGCCGGTGCGATTCTTAAAGATGAGCTGTTGCAGGCAGATATCCAGATTGACGGCACCCTGAAACGTCAAACCCAGCCGACACCAGCAGGTACGGTTCTGGCACAAACGCAATCAGTGCCCCTGCATGATTTGCTGCATCAGATGCTTAAGAAATCAGACAACATGATCGCTGATACGGTCTTCCGTACGATTGGTCATCAGCGTTTTGGTGTGCCGGGAACATGGCGGGCGGGCTCAGACGCGGTTCGTCAGATTTTGCGTCAGAAAGCAGGCGTGGATTTGGGTAACTCGATTCAGGTTGATGGTTCCGGGCTTTCACGCCATGATTTATTGTCACCGGCCACAATGATGCAGGTGCTGCAATATATCGCCCAGCACGACAAAGAATTAGATTTTATTTCGATGTTGCCTTTAGCTGGCCATGACGGAACCTTACAGTACCGCGGTGGTCTGCATGAAGCGGGTGTCGACGGCAAAGTATCGGCAAAAACCGGTTCACTGTCTGGCGTATATAATCTGGCAGGTTTCATCACCACAGCCAGCGGACAGCGTATGGCCTTTGTGCAGTTCCTTTCAGGCTATGCTGTTCCCCCTGAAGATCAACGTACACGGCGTGCACCGCTGGTGCGCTTTGAAAGCCGTCTCTACAGGGATATCTACCAAAATAATTAACCACGGAGAAGTGCCAGACGATGAAACTGCTGATAGTTGAAGATGATGAACTTTTACGGCAGGGATTAACGCTGGCACTTACCAGTGAAAATTATGCCTGCGACTGCGCGTCAACCGCGGCCGAGGCGCAGAGTCTGATCCAAACCAGTCAGTACAGTCTGGTGATCCTGGACTTAGGATTGCCAGACAAAGATGGCGCAACGCTGCTGCGCCAGTGGCGACGTCAAAGTATTTCCCTGCCCGTGTTGATTCTTACTGCCCGCGATGCCCTTGAAGACCGCGTCGATGGCCTTGATGCCGGTGCCGATGACTATCTGATTAAACCCTTTGCCCTAGTCGAATTACAGGCCCGTGTCCGCGCCCTGATCCGCCGTTATCAGGGGCAGAGTGACAACCAGATTTCCGTCGGCAACCTGAAAATCAATCTCTCCTCTCAGCAGGCTTATCTCAATGATGCGCCGGTAGAGGTCACGCCCAAAGAGTTCGCGATTTTGTCACGACTGATGATGCGTGCCGGGCAGACTGTAAACCGCGAGTTGCTCCAGCAAGATCTCTATACCTGGCAGGATGATTTAGGCTCCAATACGCTTGAGGTACATGTTCATAATCTGCGCCGCAAATTGGGTAAAGAAGTCATCAGAACTGTACGTGGTATCGGCTACAGGCTGGAAATAATCGTATGACCAGTATGCGCCGCCGCCTTCTGGTTATGCTGGCTCTGATCCTGTTCGTGACTCAGCTCATCAGTATTTTCTGGCTCTGGCACGAGAGCCAGGAACAAATTAACCTGCTGGTCAATGACACCCTGTCAGCCAAAGTCCGTAACGCACACGTTGAGAAAGAAATTGCAGAAGCCATTGCTTCACTGATTGCCCCTTCCTTACTCATGATGAGTATTACTCTGGTACTGTCCTTTTGGGCCATCAGCTGGATTATCCGGCCTCTTAACCAGTTACAAAAACGACTGGAGACCCGTTCAGCCGATAACCTCTCTCCCCTGCCACTCAACAGCGAAACCAGGGAGATTGTGGCCGTGACGAATGCATTGAATCAGCTTTTCTCTCGTCTCTCCAGCACCATTCAGCAGGAACGATTGTTCACTGCGGATGCGGCTCATGAGTTGCGCACTCCACTGGCAGGCGTCCGGTTGCATCTGGAAATAATGCGCAAAAAAGGCGTAGAAGGCAGCGATACTCTGATAAGCCGCATCGACCAGTTAATGCATACCATAGAGCAGTTACTTATGCTTGCCCGCGCCGGACAGAATTTTGCCAAAGGCGAATATCAGCAGGTTGACCTGATCAGTAACGTCGTTGAGCCGCTCAGAGAAGAGCTGTGTGAAATGCTCAGTGAACGCGGTCAAAACTTGAAAATACACCTGCCGCCTCGTGCTGAAATTCAGGGGGATGCTGTGCTGCTACGTTTAATGGTACGCAATCTGGTCGAAAATGCTTACCGCTACGGGCCTGAAAATAGCGACATCGGCATCACAATTGCACCGCAAGACAACGGATTCCTGATAAAGATAGACGATGCCGGTCCGGGTATTGATGAAACGAAGGCCAGTGAACTGACACAGGCTTTTAAGCGCGTCGACCAACGTTATGGAGGCAGCGGCCTGGGCTTAAATATTGTGGTGCGGATTGCGCACCTGCATGGCGGTACGCTGATATTGCGAAATCGCCCCGGCAACACTGGCCTCAGCGCACAATGCTGGCTACCGGATGTTGCATTACAAAGCTCGCTGACACTTTCACCAGACACCCGTTAATACGCGCTCCGATTAACACGCGATCAAAAAGAAAAAGGCTGCCAATGGCAGCCTTTCTTTCAGCGATGAAACGCTAATACACGGGATTAACGTTCGTAAATGATTTCTACGCCTTCGTCGTCATCTTCATCCCAGTCATCATCCCAGTCGTCGTCGGCTTCAGATTCCACTTCAGCCAGTTGTTCACGGTGATAATCATCCCACATGAACTCAACTTTCTCGGGTGCCGCTTCTTCAATCGCCATGTGCTTAGGATTTTCGTTGATGAACTTCATCACGTCCCAACACAATGCATTCACACCTTCGCGGTTTGCAGCGGAAATAAGGTAATAGTTACCTTCCCAACCTAATGCATCAGCAATCGCCTTAGCACGCGCTTCAGCTTCTTCTTTCTCGATCAGATCAACTTTATTGAACACTAACCAGCGCGGCTTTTCAGCCAGCTTGGCGTTGTATTGCTTCAGTTCATTGATGATGACTTTGGCATTTTCGATCGGATCAGATTCATCGATCGGCGCAATGTCGATCAGGTGCAACAGAACGCGGCAACGCTCAAGGTGCTTCAGGAAGCGGATACCCAGACCAGCGCCTTCAGAAGCCCCTTCGATCAGACCGGGGATGTCTGCAACCACGAAGCTTTGTTCGTGATCCATACGTACAACACCGAGGCTTGGCACCAGTGTGGTAAACGGATAATCAGCCACTTTCGGCTTCGCTGCAGAGACGGAGCGGATAAACGTCGATTTACCTGCGTTTGGCAGACCCAGCATGCCTACATCGGCAAGCAGCATCAGTTCGAGTGCGATATCACGCTCTTCACCTTTGGTGCCCATGGTTTTCTGACGCGGTGAACGGTTCACGGAAGATTTAAAACGGGTGTTACCGAGTCCGTGGAAACCGCCTTTAGCGACCATATTAACCTGACCATTTTTGGTCATATCGGCCAGGACTTCGCCAGTGCTTTGGTCAAGAACTCGCGTTCCCACAGGCACTTTAATGGTGATGTCCTTACCGCGTTTACCAGTACAGTCGCTGCTCTGACCGTTAGTACCGCGCTCAGCACGATAAGATTTCACAAAGCGGAAATCGATCAGCGTATTGAGGTTCTCATCAGCAACGAGGTACACATCACCGCCATCACCACCGTCGCCACCGTCAGGGCCGCCACGTGGAATGTATTTTTCGCGGCGGAAGCTGACGCACCCGTTACCGCCATCACCGGCCACAACCAGAATCGTGGCTTCATCAACAAACTTCATTTGTTCTGTCTCCGTAAATCATTCGCCGGGCAGCTAAAGTTTAGCTACCAGGTTTTGCTCTGTCCGACGTGGCCACCATCGATGGCCAATTGCGGAAAACATTGCACCCGCCACCACCACAAATGCTCCCAGATAACCAATAAAATTAAGTACTGGTGCAGCAAAAAAGTCAGGCCAGGCAAGTGCCAATAAATCTGAAAATAGCAGGGTAAACAGCGGCGTGAGTGTCACTAATGCACTTACCTGAGCTGCCTGCCATCTCGCCATCGCTTCCGCTAAGGCGCCATATCCTACCAAGGTATTCGCGCCGCAAAACAACAGGCAGGCAAACTGCCAGCCGCTGAGCTGTGAAAGCACCGCAGGGCTGGCCAGCGGGAGCAATGCGATAGAACATAAAGTGTACAGCAAAAAAAGGATTTGCGGTGAAGCCAGTTGACGCAGTAAAACCTTTTGCGCCACACCGTATATCACCCAAACTGTTGCTGCCCCGACGCCAAAAATCACACCCAAAGTGTAATCCGTCAGACGGGTGAAAATCTCAATCAGACTGGTATTGAAAAACAATATCAGCCCAAAAATTAACATACTGGCGCCAATAACCTGCGTAACGCGCATCCTTTCTTTTAGGATGATTACGCTGGCCACCATCATACCGACCGGAGAAAGCTGTCCGATAACCTGAGAAGCCGTCGGGCTAAGAAATTGCAAAGAAGAACTAAAAAGAACAAAGTTTCCCAGTAATCCACAAGTTGCAATCAGCACTAAAACCAGCCAACGCGGTCGCCTGAAAATCGCTCTCGGAGGCAGCCTTCGCCTCATGGCCAAAATGCAACCCAGCACAACGGCCGCCATCGAAAACCGATACCAAACCACAGTAAAGGGATCCATCACCACCAGAACCTGCTTCATGGCGATAGGCAAAGAGCCCCAGCTCATGGCAGTAATCAGCGCCAACAGAATCCCGACAGGTGCCTGTGATTTCGTATCCATATCCCGCCAGAATGGGCTAACCAGAATGTAAAAAGCCCCGCAACGAATTGCGGGGCTTACATCTATTTACTAAGACGCGAAAAACTTATTCAGCTTCGATGCTGATGTACTTACGGTTTTTCGGGCCTTTAACTTCGAACTTGACTTTACCGTCAGCCAAAGCAAACAGAGTGTGGTCCTTGCCGCAACCCACGTTGATACCAGCGTGGAATTTGGTGCCGCGCTGACGAACGATGATGCTGCCTGCCAGTACTGCTTCGCCGCCAAAGCGTTTTACGCCCAGACGTTTAGCTTCTGAATCGCGACCGTTACGTGTGGAGCCGCCAGCCTTTTTGTGTGCCATTGTTCCGCTCTCCTAATCTTAAGCGCTGATGCCGGTGATTTTAACGTCAGTGAACCACTGACGGTGGCCCTGCTGCTTACGATAGTGTTTACGACGACGAAACTTAACGATTTTGACCTTTTCGCCACGACCGTGAGCAACGACTTCAGCTTTGATTACACCGCCAGCCACTAAAGGCAGACCGATGTTGATTTCTTCACCGTTTGCAATCATCAGAACCTGATCGAACTCGATAGCTTCGCCAGTTGCAACGTCCAGCTTCTCCAGACGGATAGTCTGTCCTTCGCTGACACGGTGTTGTTTACCACCACTTTGGAAAACCGCGTACATATAAAACTCCGCTTTCCGCGCACTCAACTTTGTATAGTCCAGAGGGCGCTATAAATATTCACAATAGGGCGCGAATTCTACGCAAAAAATCAGCATAAGACAAGTGTACAATGACGACAAAAGAAGAAAAAAAGCGCAGTTCTTCCGATATCATTTATCTACACTGTTTTTCAAGTACAATCCCCTTTACAGTTAGCGCCATGTGCCAATGTGAGCCAGACCTCATTGCGGTGAAGAGAACAACAGCTGAAAAAACACAATGAACCTAGAACAGATTATTGATCTTACCCAGGACGACATGGCTGCAGTCAATGCATCCATCCTTGAACAGTTGAATTCAGAGGTTTCTCTCATCAATCAACTGGGATATTACATCATCAGTGGCGGCGGCAAACGTATCCGCCCGATGATAGCAGTACTGGCAGCCAAAGCACTATCCTACCGGGGCGATAAACACATCAAAGTCGCTGCTCTGATTGAGTTTATTCATACCGCCACACTGTTACATGACGATGTGGTTGACGAATCAGATATGCGTCGGGGAAAGGCCACTGCGAACGCCGCATTTGGCAACGCCGCCAGCGTATTGGTCGGCGATTTTATCTACACCCGCGCATTTCAAATGATGACAGATCTTGAATCGCTTCCTGTTCTGGCTCTGATGGCAAAAGCGGTGAATGTGATTGCAGAAGGCGAAGTGCAGCAACTGATTAATTGCAATGATCCTGACATCACAGAAGCCAGTTACATGCAGGTGATTTACAGCAAAACTGCGCGTCTTTTTGAAGCCGCGTCGCAAGCCTCTGCCATGCTGGCGGGCGGAAACAATGAGCAGATTACAGCTTTGCAAGATTATGGTCGTTATCTGGGCACCGCTTTCCAGCTGATTGATGATTTGCTCGATTACGATGCTGATGGCGAAACGCTGGGCAAAAACACTGGCGATGACCTTGATGAAGGAAAACCGACGTTGCCCCTTCTGCATGCGATGCAGCACGGTGATGCCGAACAATCCGCTATGATCCGCAAAGCTATCGAAGAAGGTAACGGGCGCCATTTATTGGAACCCGTGCTGGCAGCAATGCATCAGTGGGGCTCTCTGGCTTACACCCGCCAGCGTGCTGAAGAAGAAGCTGATAAAGCCATCCAGGCGCTTCAGGTGCTCCCGGAGTCCGAATATCGCTCTGCGCTTGAAGGCCTCGCGCATATGTCTGTAAAACGCGATTTCTGATATTTGCCTGTCGTACCTGCCGGAATAAAGCAGGCGCGACAGGCATTATTGCGCTAGTTTTTTTCAGGCTCACGTAATCTGTTGAGCAACTCAGATATCCCTTCCCTCACAATGAATGAGATCATCGTTTCACGTTCAGGTTCTCTCAGTTGCTTATAACTTTCGATCCAGATCGCCAGTGGGTCCTGATGTGACGTATACACATATTCAGCAGAACGCTCATTCATCGATAAACTGGCGGCGGCATTACCGGGCAAGCTGTCGATGTGATATTCCACTGCACGTCCCTGAACGCCCAGCCTGCGGCGTTTAATCCAGCACAATCTGCGAGCCATCCCATGCACACCTTGGGTTGACGTCGGCAGTCCTTCTTTTCCGGTCAGTTCCTTTGCTGCAAACCACTCTTTTTTCATAACATTCCTTGTTTCTTATTAAGTAAGTAAGAAAGATCGTTGTTATACATCCATGAGGGTAATGCTGATATTTTCTGGTAATGAGCGTTTATATAAAAGGTGGTATTAACATAAGTCATTTAGAAAAACACCTATTTGACAGAAAGAAGATATTCAATTTTTTGGAGTGAGTCTATAGATGTATGTAAATGCTTCCATGAATTATGTTTATCAACAGCCGGGTGAACTGATTAAATTTTTTTTCGGAAAGCAGTTTAAATAAAATCTTAAACTAAAATAAGAGGAAAATTAAAAAAAGCAAATTACAACAAGTAGATAGCCATCTAAAAAAGCAAGAAAAAACGCCTTAAATCATAATTTAAATAACTGAAATTCAATTAGTTAATTAATCCGATCAATGTATTTGTTCAAAAAAAACACATGCCAGTTACGTTTTCACTTTAAAAACATACAATAATAAAATTATAAACTGACACAAATCACAAAAAGCAAAAGGAATTTACTTGTTTGTCTAAATCAAAATAAGAATGTATTTTCTAAATAAGTAAAATAATGGATTTTAGGAAACATTGATATGGTTTATATGAGTAGCATGAGCAATTTTTAAAAGTATGTTTAATAGCGTATTTATTGAAAATCATTTTTCAGAAGGAAGAGATCATGATGACAAGGAATGAAGACTGGCACCAGGCTGATATTATTGCAGCACTGAGAAAGAAGGGCACCACACTCGCAGCAGTATCACGATCAGCAGGCCTGAGCTCTTCGACACTTTCAAATGCATTATCACGGCCATGGCCAAAAGGAGAATTGCTTATCGCAGGCGCTTTGGGTATCCATCCCTCACTGATCTGGCCTAGCCGGTATTTTGATCCCAAAACGTTGCAAATCATTGAACGCCGTTGCCGCCCGACCAATGAAACACCGCGTTAAGAAAAACAAAAGCCGCCCGTTAACCGGCGGCTTTATTCAATGATCACTTATTAATAAACTGCTCACCAAGCTCGATATCTTTGCGAAGAATATCCAGCATCGAATCCAGCGATTGCTGCTCAAAAGCACTGAGCTGACCGATATCGATAAGCTCTGCAATGCCATTTTTACCTAGCAGAACCGGTTGTGCGAAAAATCGCGCATAATCGCCTTTACCTTCAACATAGGCACATTCCACAACATTCTCTTCACCCTGCATCGCCCGCATCAGTGAAAGTCCGAAGCGTGCTGCAGCCTGACCCATTGAAAGCGTGGCAGAACCGCCACCGGCTTTGGCCTCTACCACTTCCGTTCCGGCATTCTGAATGCGCTGAGTCAGTGCAACAATTTCGCTTTCAGTGAAAGAGACACCTGGGATCTGAGACAATAAAGGCAGAATCGTCACACCGGAGTGCCCGCCGATAACTGGCACTTCGATATCTTCAGGTTGCTTACCCTTCAGCTCAGCCACAAAAGTATTGGAGCGGATTGCGTCCAGAGTCGTTACGCCAAACAGTTTGTTTTTGTCGTAGACGCCCGCATTTTTCAATACTTCAGCCGCAATCGCGACCGTGGTATTTACCGGGTTAGTGATAATACCAATGCAGGCTTTCGGGCAGGTACTGGCAACTTGCTGGATCAGATTCCGCACGATCCCGGCATTCACATTAAACAGGTCTGAACGATCCATGCCGGGTTTACGTGCCACCCCCGCAGAAATCAGGACGATGTCAGCCCCTTCCAGAGCCGGTTTAGCATCTTCACCACAGAAACCTTTAATTTTGACCGCGGTAGGGATATGGCTGAGATCGACGGCGACACCCGGAGTGACCGGTGCGATATCATATAATGAGAGTTCGGAACCGGAAGGTAGCTGGGTCTTGAGCAGAAGCGCGAGGGCCTGACCGATACCACCCGCAGCACCTAGAACTGCAACTTTCATCCTATACTCCTTTTTTATCATTAACTTATAAGTGTCGTGTAATTAATTGGTGTGACCTTAATCACTTACGCTGTTAAAAACAATCGCTCACCTGCAGAGAATCTGAGGTTGGTCGTTTAGAAAGTAAAAAAACATCTCTAAGATGACCTTTTTCCGCTTTTAGTGACTTTTTATCGGAAAGCTTCATCATTAAAAATAGCACCACAAAATAGGCCAGGTTAATAAATGGTTAAATTCGGTCCAATGTGAGAGCTGAATCGAGATCATCACATTAAATCCCTTGTGCAACACAGTTCACCTGCAATGCACAATTTTGGCATATTCATTAAATTGAGCTTAATACAGCGGCACTTACATTCCTTGTTCCAAGCTTAATTCATGATTTTTGCAATTAACCTCTGTTGCATAAAAATTCAATTATCTGCATAATCAGCCCCACTATGATTCAGAGACCAGGGTGCAAAATGCGTAATCCTGCTAAACAGGAAGATTTGATCAAAGCCTTCAAGGCACTGTTGAAGGAAGAGAAATTCAGCTCTCAGGGCGAAATCGTTGTCGCACTTCAGGATGATGGTTTCGAAAATATCAATCAGTCAAAAGTCTCACGGATGCTGACAAAATTTGGTGCTGTCAGAACTCGTAATGCGAAGATGGAAATGGTGTACTGCCTGCCCGCTGAAATTGGCGTGCCGACAACCACCAGTCCTCTGAAGAATCTTGTGCTGGATATCGACCATAACGATGCCGTTGTGGTGATCCGAACCAGCCCGGGAGCCGCACAACTGATCGCGCGTTTACTCGATTCCCTGGGTAAATCCGAAGGGATCCTCGGAACAATTGCCGGTGATGATACGATCTTCACGACACCGGCCCGCGGATTTAGCGTCAAACAGTTGCACGATGCGATCCTCAGTTTGTTCGAGCAGGAGCTCTAGGGCTGCAACATTTTGCACCTCCTGTCGCTTTCATTCTGTGCCTGAGGTCAGAAGATTACCTTCTCTGACCTCATTCAATGCTATTCCCTTCCTTTATTGCTGCCTTCCGTTTCTCAAAAAAACCGCAAACGCACCGCCTTTCTGTTAAATCTCGCTACAACCTACGAAATTCCGTCACACAAATATTTCCAGGGTATGATTCACCGCAAGAATAAGCACAAATAGTCAAATTCACTCACTCCATTGATTTTACTAAAAATTAACACGAAACGAACGTTTTTCATCCACTTTTTATGCCTTTTTGTTATTAAAAACAAAGATAGTTGACATATAACAACCCAAATAACTATTAGCGAGCTATTAATTTATGGCGTGACTAGATGTATACTCATTTCCGTGGTGTGAAGCACCAGTTGTTGGAAACATAATAAAATCGACGAGGTCAAAATCATGAAAGTTAAAACTACCATCGCAACATTAAGCATTCTCTCTGCATTGTCATTTGGCGTTTTTGCAGCACAACCTGTTACACAAGAACAAGCCGCAACAATGCAGCCTACAGGGATGATCAGCGTCAGCGGCGTAGCCGGTGCACCATCAGATATCCGTCAGGCACTGTCAGATAAAGCCGATGCCAAAGGTGCTAAAGCATTCCGTGTTATCGAAGTTCGTGAAGAAGGTAACTACCACGCGACCGCAGAAATTTACCAATAATTTCGGGTAAACGAAGCGAAGGGGCCTGAATGACTCAGGCCCGCGCTATGCGCACTAAGAAGGATTTGTCACTGCACCATCTACGTTCCCGCACGCTTTATGCGCTCCAGAACACGATATTACAGTCCTGATAAATCCAAATCTCAATCGACGTTGCTCTCTGATGAAAAGCACCAACGTCTGTGAATTCAGGAAACCATCATGAAAATTATTACCACTATTGCCGCACTTAGCCTGTTGTCTGTTGTTTCTTTTGGTGCCTCTGCCGCACAGCTTGTGACAAACCAGCAGGCAGAAAATCTGCAACCGATGGGCATGGTCAGCGTTAGCGGCGTCAACGGCGTGCCAATGGATATCCGCCAGCAGCTGTCTGATAAAGCTGAGAGCAAGGGCGCAAAATCTTTCCGTGTGATCGAAGCCCATAACGACGGTGCTTATCACGCGACAGCAGAAATCTATCAATAACATTCCTGAGTAAGTCACTGATATAAAACCGCTGTTTGATTATTTCATAAATTAGCGTTACCGGGTTTCAACAGCCACAGACCAGCGAAAATAAGCGCTGTTGAGGCTGGGAAGAGCGTTGACACTGCCACTGCCCGACTCTCTTGCTAACGATACCCTCGTCGTCCTGTCCGACGACACCCTTTGGCCCTCAAAATTTCGGGGGCTTTTTTTGCCTGAGAAAACCTTAACACGGCGGATCACAGGCATAAAAAAAGCACAGCAACTGCTGTGCTTATTCACTATAAAAATATGATTTTACTGATCTTGTGACGCTTTCGCTTTTGCAGCCAGGGCCGTAAGCAGTTTTCCATGTATACCACCAAAACCGCCATTGCTCATCACCAGAATATGATCGCCAGGCTGCGAGGCCTTAACGACCATATCGACCAGTGAATCGACGTCTGCACTCCAGTGAGCAGGCTGAATACAGTGTTCAGCCACTTCGGCCACCTGCCAGGGAATATGCTGCGGCTGTAAAAGGAAAACTTCATCAGCACGTCCCAGGGAAGGTGCCAGTTCATTTTTACTCATGCCCATTTTCATGGTGTTTGAACGGGGTTCCAGCACGGCCAGAATACGTGCAGTTCCGCCGACTTTGCTGCGCAATGCAGAAAGCGTTGCCAGAATAGCCGTCGGATGGTGAGCAAAATCGTCGTACACGCTGACATCATTTTCTACGCCGCGCAATTCGAGACGGCGACGGGCATTAATGAAATCGCCCAATGCCTTACAGGCATCTTCCGGCTTCACGCCCACATGGCGTGCCGCAGCAATCGCCATCAGGCCGTTATGCATGTTGTGCTCGCCAACCAGATTCCACTTCACCTGCCCGACCGCTTCGCCGTGCAAATAAACCTCGAAAGTACTGGAATCTGGCGTCAGTTTCTTAGCATCCCACACACAATTTTCGGCATCACCGACAAATTCCTGCTCACTCCAGCACCCCATCGCCATCACTTGTTTCAGCGGTGTGTCGTGCTCCGGCAGAATGATTTTTCCCTTGCCCGGCACCAGACGCACCAGATGGTGGAATTGTTTCTGAATCGCTTTCAGATCATCAAAGATGTCAGCGTGATCGAATTCGAGATTGTTGAGGATCAGCGTACGCGGGCTGTAATGAACAAACTTGGAACGCTTATCGAAGAACGCACAGTCGTATTCATCAGCTTCCAGCACGATAAACGGGCTGTTGCCCAGACGCGCAGATACCTCGAAATTGCCCGGCACGCCACCAATGACGTAGCCCGGTTCATAACCGCAGGCTTCGAGGATCCACGTTACCATGCCGGCAGTGGTGGTTTTACCGTGCGTCCCCGCAACGGCAATAACCCAGCGCTCTGGCAGAACATGATCATGTAACCATTGCGGACCTGAGACATAAGGGATCCCAAGCTCCAGCACCGCTTCGACACAAGGATTACCGCGCGTCATCGCGTTGCCGATGATCACCAGATCCGGCTGAGGATCTAACTGGGCAGGATCGTACCCCTGGATCAGGTCGATCCCCTGATTTTCCAGCAGCGTACTCATCGGTGGATAAACGTTGTCGTCCGAACCGGTTACCTGATGCCCCTGTGCACGAGCCAGCATCGCCAGCCCGCCCATAAACGTGCCGCAAATCCCAAGAATATGAATGCGCATATATTTTCCATTAATGCCTTTAAGTCAGCCGCTATTCTACCGCTCAGAATCCTCCAGAAGAAATGGATTTGCCTATGATTCGTCCATATATTTGGGCTAAACTGCTCACGCTCTTGTGAAATTTTTATTAACGTACCGTTATCTATCCTCGATTCAGGGAAAGTGTCATGAAAACGTTAGGCGAATTTATTGTTGAGAAGCAGCAAGATTTTCCACATGCAACTGGTGAACTGACAGCGTTACTTTCAGCAATTAAACTCGGCGCTAAAATCATTCACCGTGATATCAACAAAGCGGGTCTGGTCGACATTCTGGGTACCAGTGGTGCAGAGAATGTGCAGGGTGAAGTGCAGATGAAACTTGATCTGTACGCAAATGAAAAATTAAAAGCCGCGATGAAGGCGCGTGGTGAGATTGCCGGTATCGCGTCAGAAGAAGAAGATGAGATTGTCATTTTCGAAGGTGAACGCGCTGAAAATGCAAAATACGTCATTTTGATGGATCCGCTGGATGGTTCTTCAAACATCGACGTTAACGTTTCTGTCGGGACAATTTTCTCGATTTACCGCCGTACGACTCCGCTGGGTCAGCCGGTGACGGAAGCTGACTTCCTGCAACCGGGAAACCGCCAGGTCGCCGCAGGTTATGTGGTATATGGTTCTTCCACCATGTTGGTTTACACCACCGGCGCAGGCGTTCATGCCTTTACCTACGATCCTTCACTTGGTGTTTTCTGCCTCTCTCACGAAAAAGTCTGTTTCCCTAAAAAGGGCAACATGTACTCGATCAACGAAGGCAACTACATTAAATTCCCGCTTGGCGTTAAAAAATACATCAAGTATTGCCAGGAACAGGATGAAGCGACGCAACGCCCTTACACCTCACGCTACATCGGCTCGCTGGTGGCAGATTTCCACCGCAACCTGCTGAAAGGTGGCATTTATATTTATCCAAGCACCGCCAGCCATCCGAACGGAAAACTGCGTCTGCTGTATGAATGCAACCCGATGGCTTTCCTGGCCGAGCAGGCTGGCGGTAAAGCCAGTGACGGTAAAAACCGTATCCTGGATATCATCCCGCAGAAACTGCATGAACGTGCACCATTCTTTGTGGGCAACAGTTCAATGGTGGAAGACGCGGAGCGCTTCATTGCCCAGTTCCCTGATGAATAACTGAAATACGCATCAAAAAATCATCAAAGAATGAATGTGATACCTGTGTAGCTTTGCATTGACCCAAACATAAAAAGGTGGCTTAAAAGCCACCTTTTTTATTGTTTACCGCTCAGGATTTTTTCAGAAATGATCGGCTCGATTGAGTTTAAACACCGCCATGCTTTTTGCCAGTAACTGCGCCTGCTCTTCCAGTGAACGTGTGGCCGCTGTCGCCTGTTCCACCAGTGCGGCGTTTTGCTGCGCTACCTGATCCATCTGCGTAATCGCCACGTTCACCTGTTCGATGCCGTGCGTTTGTTCGGTCGTCGCGATGGAAATCTCACGCATCAGGCTGGTCACTCGAGTCACTTCGCTGGAGATTTCCAGCATGGTGTTTGCGGCAGATCTCACCATATCCGAACCTTCAGAAACCCGGCTTTCAGAATCCACAATCAGCTCTTTAATCTCTTTAGCCGATTGCGCACTGCGTTGCGCCAGGCTTCGCACTTCACCCGCCACCACCGCAAAACCACGACCCTGCTCGCCGGCACGTGCGGCTTCGACTGCCGCATTCAGCGCCAGAATATTGGTCTGGAAGGCAATGCCGTCGATGACCGTAATAATGTCGCCGATACGTTTTGAGCTATCGGTGATGCCCTGCATTTTATCCATTACCTGATGGACGACTTCGCTGCCTTTGTTGGCAATGACTGACACGCTTTGCGCCAGTTGATTGGCCTGGTCAGAGTTCGCGGCATTCATGCGCACGGTTGAGGTCAGTTGCTCCATGCTCGCGGCAGTTTCTTCCAGCGATGCAGCGGATTCTTCGGTGCGCTGCGCCAGATGGACGTTACCGGCAGCCAGTTCGCGGGAACCGACATCGATCTGATTCCCGGCATCGCGTACGCGTCCGACAGAAAGCGCCAGCGAATCCTGCATTTGCTTCATCGCTTTCAGTAAACGCCCCATTTCGTTATTACGGGAATCATCAATTTCATGGGTCAGATCGCCTTGGGCGATGTATTCCAGTTGCGCAATGGAGAATGTCAGCGGATGCATGATGATCTTCTGCAAGGCGAACCATGCCAGCACCGCGATAATCAGCGCAATGATGAAGCTGGTGGCAATCACCGTCAGTTGGATACGTGCATTGGCGCGGGCCTGTTCAATGCGGTTGTTGGTATTATCTACGGCATAGGCACGGAAATCCGCCAGCGCTTTATCATAAGCATTGCTGTAAGGCGTGATTTTGTTTTCCAGCACATCGTAATAACCGTCTGCACTTTGCGCCTGAATTGCTGCCAGCAGCGGCACTAAGCCGTTAGCTTTATAGGCATCGTAGGTTTTCTTTACTGCGTCGGATAAATCTCTGCCCTGCTGAGTGTCATCCTGGATGCTGATAAATTTCGCCAGATCGGTATCGGCTTGTTTGATATAACCGCTAATGCGGTCCGCTGTATTTTTCGCATCATCCATCATGCCAATTTCCAGCTGACGTACCGCCACGCCGCTGGCGACACGCGTGCGCAACGAGAAACTGTAGCTGTCGGCCAGTGAACCAAGTTCATCGCCCTGAAGCTGGTTAATTTTTTGCAGTGATGTCGCACTTTGCCGGATGGCATTCGCCCCCAGTACGCTCACCAGCAAGAGAATTAACGTCATAAATACCAGCAGGCCAATCAGACCGGCTTTTACGCTCAACTTATTCAACATACGGTGTTATCCAGCCATTCAGGTGAAAAGGAGATACTTCAGATGGGTAGGGATCAGGTTAATCCTGATTTTTTGTTTGAATATTGTTATCGGCAATCGCTCGAATATCTTGATAAGAAAAGCAAAAACAGGCAGTTACGCGGAAAAGTATCGGATCAGTAAATTTTACTGCCAATACGGAAGATTTAGCCGAGGTTCAACAGCAGGTCATGCCGGAAAATGCGCGCAGACGATTCGACGAAAAGGGCGGGAAATCGCGGGAGAGTTGGCTATAATGTGCGGCACTCTATTCCTGGTTCAATGAAGGAAACCAACAATGAGCTTACTGAATGTCCCGGCGGGCAAAGAACTGCCAGAAGATATCTACGTAGTGATCGAAATTCCTGCAAACGCAGATCCAATCAAGTACGAAGTGGATAAAGATACCGGCGCGCTGTTTGTAGACCGTTTCATGTCTACTGCGATGTTCTATCCGTGCAACTACGGTTACATCAACCACACGCTGTCTCTGGATGGCGACCCGGTTGACGTTCTGGTTCCAACTCCGTACCCGCTGCAACCAGGTTCTGTGATCCGCTGCCGCCCTGTCGGTATGCTGAAAATGACCGACGAAGCCGGTGAAGATGCGAAACTGGTTGCCGTTCCGCACACCAAACTGAGCAAAGAATACGATCACATCAAAGATGTGAACGACCTGCCAGAACTGCTGCGCGGCCAGATCACCCACTTCTTCGAGCAATACAAAGCGCTGGAAAAAGGCAAATGGGTAAAAGTTGACGGTTGGGCTGATGCTGCTGCTGCAAAAGCTGAAATCGTGACCTCTTTCGAACGTGCTAAAAACAAATAAGTTTTCTGCCATTTGAACAAAAAAACACCGCCAGATGGCGGTGTTTTTTTATGTATTAAGCGTTGTCAGACAACGATTATTTTCCGACGACCTTGCTCAGATTACTCACTTACTGCTTCGTTACGCTTAACCCAGTCACCACCCTCAATTCTCGGCACACCATCCAGTGAACGAATGTAGAGGTAAATCCAGGCGCTGCCATAAGGTGTCGAAATCAGCTCACGACGATAATCTTTCGTATTACTTTTCAGCTCATCTAACTCAGCCATGATGGACGAGTTAATGCGGTAAACTTCGCAATAGACTTTGCCTTCCCCTGGTATAACAGCAGGATAGTGACCCAGATTATACAGGGCGTAACCTTCCAGCTCATGATCACCCAACCATTGAGCATTCGTCATCCAATGACTGTTGCCTTGCTTGCGTCGTAAGCTACCGTAAACAATTATTCGCATGTTTATATTCGTATAGTAAAAGTCACATGAATTAAAACTCAAACTGATAGAGCAAATCCAATGCCTGATCGATGCCCGATACAGCCTGCAGGTAAAGCTTGGGCATCAACCGGTAGCGCAGAGTGAGCGTTGCCAGCGAGTCGAATATCCCGACGCCATATTTCACCTGTAAACCCGGTAAAACATAACCACTGACCACGACCTGGGAGCTGTCTCCCACGCCCTGAGTATCCAGCGCCAGATTGCTGACACCGAATGCCTCGCCGATTTTACCCACAAGTTTACCACTTTGTGCAACCCCTAACCCGATAAGAGCGGAAGTCATTGCGCCACTGTCACCGCCGGAGTTGTCTAATCCTTGCCCGCGAAGCAGGTAGGACAAGGCTTCCTGCTGTGACATCGCCGGATCTGAGAATATTTCAAGTTTAGGCGCATCGGCCTCACCGGTAACTCTCAAACCAGCAACCACATCGTTTTCTGTCGCGTCCGGGTTACGGATCGCTTCCAGATTCAGTAGCGGCTGGTCCGCCGGGCCGGAGAACAGCAACTGGCCTTTACGTACAATCAGATCCTGCCCGTAGGCATGGAAGCGCCCGGACGGAATATTAATTTGCCCGTTCAGCCCCAGACCGCGGCTGTCCTGTGCCACTTTCAGCGCACCTTCCAGCCGGGCTTTCAGACCGAAGGCATCGAGACGAACATCTTTACCAATGTTCACCATCAGATTGCTGTTGATCGGAATAGAAGCAGAAGCCGGTGCGATAGGCTGACGCTGGTCGTTGAGCATTACTTCATCCGACGACACGCCCACTGCACTTTCCGGCAATTCTTGCACCGTAATGCGCGCCCACGGAATATCAACGGTTCCGTTAAGCGAGAACAACTGCGGCGTGGCATCAAACACTAAATCCGGTGAAACGTCCAGACGTACCATCGGTGGCACGGAAACCCGCACTTTGTTGCCTCTCGCCGCGATGCGGGCGCGCCAGGCATTAATTTCACTCCAGTCGGCGTTACCGTTCAGCTCAAGCTGACCCTGCGCGGTTTTGATCACCCCTTCCATGATGGATGACATACCGTTGAAATTAATGCCGATATTGGCATCGGTGATATCAAACGGCATAAATTGCGCGTCGAAATCAACACCGGTCAGCGCAAGCCTGCCAAACACCAGCGGTTTCTGTGCGTTACCGCCGAGGCGCAGATTGGCATTCAAAATACCCGAGGCTTTTTCGCCGTCCATCAGCGCGGGTTGCAGCAAGGCCATCGAGATACGGGCAATATTCACATTACCGCTGAGGTTACGTTTTCCCTGCGGATCGGCAATCTGGATGCTGCCGTCAAGCTGACCGTTGTGGGTGATTTTAATCAGCCAGTCGAGACTGGCACGACCGTTGTTCAGCCCGGCGTTCAGATTCAGCGTATCAAACGCCACCGGCAGCGGGCTGCCCTGCACCAGTTGCTGAACTTTCACGCCTTTACCCACCAGTGAAACACTGGCCTGCGGCAGTCCGCCTTCCGCTTTCCAGCTCACATCGGCTTTCCCACTGAACACGCCGCTCAGCTGTGTATCATCGGTCAGGAAAGGTTTGATCATCGCCAGGTCAAAGCGGTTGAGCACCACGCTCGCCTGCCCGCTGGCACCGGCATCAATCGTTTTCGGTACACACAAATCAGCGTCCGGGTTTTGCCAGCAATGCGGGCCAACGGTGATCCGTTGCTCTTTATTAAAGTAATCCAGTGCAATCGAACGGTTCAGTCGCCATTGCCCGACTGGCGTATCAAACAAGGTATTGGTGATGTCGCCTTTCCATTCCTCGGTTGCACGGTCAAAACTGCCGCTCAGCGCCAGACGGCCGGAAACCGGTTTGCCATCGACTTTCAACGTCAGTTCATGCTTTTTCTCGTTACCTTTGGCCTCGAGATTAATGTCAGTGATATCCAGCGCATCCTGTTTAAGCTGCTGAACGCGTACACTAAAATTCCCCTGGATCTGATCGGTAGAGCTGACGTCGCCTTTAATATCCACGCGCCGCACCGTCAGCGCCTGCCATTTAAGGCCCGTCGCTGTTATATCCGCCAGCAGCTTCGGTGCCTTGAGATCACCGCGCAGTTGCAGCATTCCTTTCACTACGCCGCCCAGCCCCGGCAATGCACCGTCAAGATGTGGGGCATCGACTTTAGCGTCGAGATTCCAGGTATCAGCGAGCGTCCCCTTCACATCCAGATTATTGCGCCCCAGTTCAAGATGCAGTTGCGGGATATCCCACTGGCCATAACTGTTGCCGCGCACATTACCCTGCGCTTTGACCGCGTTTTGCTTCACGTTACCGGTAAGATCCAGCACCGGCACCTGAATCTGCCATGTGCCGCCATACAGGCTGCCGCGCGTGGTGATCTTACCCTGCAATTTCGCCGGCCAGTCAGGATACTGTTTAGCGGTATTAATGCCGGTCAGCTTCAGTTCACTGTTCCAGCTGATGGCTTTACTCCAGTCCACCACGCCGGTCAGGTCGGTATTGCCTTCCAGCGCGGCAAGGCGCAGCAGGCTCAGTTTGAACTGCTCCACGTTGCCTTTACCGTCAAGGGTCAGCGTCGCAGGCGGTATCTGCTCGCCTTTGAAATCTGAACGCAGTGACAGCGCGTAATCGGTCGCTTTACCACTCACGTTAAATTTGAAGCCTTTCACCTGATACTGCGGCGTGCCGGTCAGCGGCCATTGCAGCGCATCGCTGGTAAGTTGCAGATCCAACGGCAAACCGGCTTCCGCCAGCTGAGTTTGCAAGGCCAGCTGAGCACGCACCGGGCCGGAAAGATTGAGGCCAACATCCAGCTTATCGCGCAGCCCGCCCGCTACTTTCAGTTTGATCTTCTCCCCTTTCAGCGGATCGATATTCACGGCGGTATTGAGGGTCATATCGACCGGCCAGTTCTGGTTGAGCGTCGCCTGCCCCATACCATCCACGGAACCCTGTGGCGAGCGCACCATCAGTTTATCCAGTTTTACAATCTGATTTTGCGTACTGGCTTTCAGCTCGAAACGGGTGATCAGCACATCGGTATCGCCGGTGAGACGCAGGTTTTCGGCGAGAATTTGCTGAATATCCAGATCAACCGGCAGACGGAAATCCGGTAACTCAGGCAGCAGCGGTTTAGCAAACAACTCCTGCAATGTTTCACCCAGCGGTTTCTCCGGCACGACCACCGGCGGTTGTGCCGGTTTGCCCGTCGCTTTTTCGACGGCTTTGTCCTGCGCGGCCTGCACCACGTCCGGTAACGGGCTGACCGGGGTTTTCGGCAGCGCAATCAGTAATCCGCCGATACGCGTTGGCATCAGCTGAATTGCGCGGCCTTCCCAGTGCGCCCCTGTGCGGAATGACGCCAGCGAAATAGCCCGGTCATCCAGCGTAATATTGATGTTATCCAGCGTCAGCAAACGCAGCGTGATCGGATACGGCGTGCTGAGATTGGTTAGCGGCTCGCTGTTTTCCGGCTCAGGTTGCGCGGCGGCTGGCGTCATTTCTTTGGTATTGACCACCACATTCACGTCTTTCACCCGCAACGCATTGACGCAAAGCGCGCTGTTTTTCAGGCAGGAGAAATCGAGGGAAAGGTGAAACTCCCCGGCTTTAACGTCCACACCCGGCATTTCGTAATGCACGCCTTTCAGTGTCAGGTCGCGCCATCCACCTTCGGTACTGGCTATGTTCAGGCCCGGTACGAACCGGTTGGCACCGTTGATCATCAGGTGCAAACCGGTTTGTGTGCCGACCAGAAAGGCCACCAGGCTGATTAACAGCACCAGGAAAATCAGGAATCCCAGGCAGATTTTTTTAAATAAACTCATAATTCCGGACCCAAACCGATGTAAAACTGCAATCCATGCTCATCTTTGTCGCCAACCGGAGCGGCAACATCTAATTTCACCGGGCCGATCGGTGAAGCCCAGCGCACACCCACACCCGCGCCGGTTTTAAAATCGTTTTGTGTAATGTCATTAACCGCTTCACCGGAATCGACAAACACGGCGCCCCACCATTTTCCGGTCACGTTGTACTGGTATTCCACAGAACCGGTGCCCAGATAGGACGCACCGGTCAGCTTGCCTTCGTCATCACGTGGAGAAATGGATTTGTATTTGTAACCACGGATACTGCGGTCACCACCGGCGAAGAAGCGCAAGGATGGCGGCACACGTTCGAAGTCATTGGTTTCAATCCACCCCAGATTGCCGCGGAACACAAAACGGTGCTTGTCAGCCAGGGTGCGGATCCAGACGTTTTGCGCCTGAATCACAGCGAAATCGACATCAGAACCCCAGCTAGTATCGGACACATCAAGAGAGTAGCGCTGAGAATCGCCCCAGGTTGGCATCAGACCGCCGCGCTGACGCGTACGGTTGAGACTCACACCCGGATAAATCAGCATGGTGGTGTTGGTCACACTGCCCTGTGTAAAGTGATCAAGGCTCCAGCGCAGATTGACCGCATGTTGCCAGCCGCTCGAGAGATCCCAATAACGCGCCAGATTGACGGTGGTGGAATCTGAATTGGTATCGTTCAGGTCTTCACGTTTGAAACCGCCCTGCACCAGGTAATATTGCTCCAGCGGGGATTTCAGCAGCGGAATTTTATAACTGAGATCTAAAGACTGCTCCGGGCCGGAGAGCGTGGTTGAGGTTTCAAAACTCTGGCCACGATCGTTAACCCATGGTTTCTTCCAGTTGGCCGTCACCCGCGCGCCAATGTCCGTGGAATAACCGATACCGGTTTCGATGGTATTCTCGGTGCGCGGCGACACCACGGCATTCAGCGGCAGGGTTTTCGTGGCTTTGGCATCCGTGAAATCCGGGGACACGACAACAGAGTTAAACCAGCCGGTAGCAGACAGGCGGCGGTTAAGCTCAGCCAGTTGCGCCGTGGTGTAGTAATCACCCTGATGAAATGGCACCAGATTTTGCAGATATTCATCACGGATCTGCGATCCCTGATAATGCACATCACCGAAGCGGTAACGCTCGCCGCTGTCAAACTGAATGTCCCAGAACGCTTTGTGCTCGTCTTCGATGACGCCCAGTTGGCTTTTACGCATCGTGGCGTCAAAATAACCTTTGCGCAGGGCAATGCCGGTCAGTGAGCTTTTGAAATTGTCGTACGTCCCGTGGTTTAAAATCGTCCCTACCGCAGGCACATCACGCTGTTTGAGCTGTTCGAATTCATTATCTTTGTCTGCCTGCCCTTCAATCACGACACTCGTGCCAGCGATTTTCACCGGTATCCCTGGTGTCACTTTGGCAATCAACACCGGACGCCCGGGCGGCGGTGTTTCGCGGTAATCAAAATCGATGGTCGGCGAATAATACCCCAGCGGCCTTAAACCCTGTTCAATGGCAGCACTGACGCGGGCACGGAACCGTCCGTTAGCCCCGACTTCATCGCTTTGAATGGCTGATAAACGGACGCGGACGTTCCTTTCTAAATCGCCATCCAGGCCTTCCAGTTGCAAACGCACCTTCGCTGCCATGGAAAGTGAGGGGGCCAGCAGTACAAATAACAAACCCAGTTCACGATATCGTGGCACACGCACTCCTGCTAAATTTTACTGTCCTGTTAAAATATCAGATGCCCGCCGGAGATTATCTGCCCATCTTTGGCAGATTCATCTTTTTAAAGTCTGATGAAAGCATTTTAGTGCTAATCCCCTGAAAATGTTCAACGACGAAGCAACGTCCTTCGTATTGTGTGCAAAGACGCAATCAGATACAACTAACACTGACCTGTTGGTCGTTGTTATTCGTACAAACCTTTTGTGACAAACCTCGTTCACTAAAGCAACAACTGGAGTTTTCTGTGGTGCAACTTTCCGATAAAACGCAGTCTGTCACGCAGGCAGAAGCGTTACCTGGCCGTACAACCCCGATGCCGGTGGCAACCCTTCATGCAGTAAGTGGCCACTCAATGACGCATGTTCCTGACAACATGGAAGTCGCGATTTTTGCGATGGGCTGCTTCTGGGGCGTAGAGCGTTTGTTCTGGCAACAGGAAGGGGTTTACAGTACGGCAGCCGGTTATAGCGGCGGTTTCACTCCCAACCCGACCTACCGTGAAGTGTGTACCGGCCAGACCGGTCATGCGGAAGTCGTGCGCGTAGTCTTTGACCCGGCGATTATCAGCTACACAAAACTGTTGCAGATTTTCTGGGAAAATCACGACCCGGCGCAGGGTATGCGTCAGGGTGGCGATATTGGCACGCAATATCGCTCCGCGCTGTATGTGCTGAGCGCAGAACAACAGGATCAGGCGCTGGCAAGTCTGGCGAGTTTCCAGCAGGCGATGGACGAAGCGAACGATAAGCGCACTATTACCACGGAAATCACCGAAGCACTGCCGTTCTATTATGCGGAAGATGAACATCAGCAATATCTGTTCAAAAACCCGGAAGGTTACTGCGGATTAGGCGGCATAGGCGTCTGTCTGCCGCCGCAATAATGCGGGATTTTTAAGCGCTGGCGGCAGTCTCAGTGCTGCTGCTATACTATGCGGGTCACAAAAGTGGCCCTTGAAAACTATTTCTGGCAATTATCTTTGTTTTTCATCCTTAACGCTTTTTTCTTCTGAACAGCTTTTTAATGTTTTTTTAAAAAGGGTGTTCTTTAAGCAACAAAAATAATGAGTGCCTTTCTCTGCCGGTTAATTCCGGTGTTAAACGGATAGATTATGTTAAACAGTATTTTACTGATTCTCTTATTAATCGCGATCAGTGCCTTTTTCTCGCTGTCAGAGATATCGCTGGCCGCTTCCCGCAAAATAAAACTCAAACAGTTGGCAGACGAAGGAAACGTCAATGCCTCCCGTGTCATGAAGTTACAGGAAACCCCTGGCCTGTTCTTTACCGTGGTGCAGATTGGCCTCAATGCCGTCGCCATCCTCGGTGGTATCGTGGGTGATGCCGCATTTTCCCCGGCTTTCCGGACCTTTTTTATCCGCTTTATGTCGCCTGAAATGGCGGATCAAATCAGCTTTATCTTTTCGTTCGTGCTGGTCACCAGCCTGTTCATTCTGTTTGCTGACCTGACACCGAAGCGCATCGGTATGATTTCACCTGAGTCGGTTGCCGTCCGTATAGTCAACCCGATGCGTTTCTGTCTGATGATTTGCCGCCCGATGGTGTGGTTCTTCAACGGTATGGCGAACATGATTTTCCGTCTGTTCAAGCTGCCCATGGTGCGTAACGACGACATCACTTCCGACGATATTTATGCCGTCTTTGAAGCCGGTGCGCTGGCGGGCGTACTGCGTAAGCAGGAACATGAACTGATTGAAAATGTGTTCGAGCTGGAATCCCGTACCGTTCCGTCGTCAATGACCTCGCGTGAAAGCGTGATTTATTTTGACCTGCGTGAAAGCGAAGAAAGTATTAAAGAGAAAATCGCCACTCACCCGCATTCCAAATTTCTGGTGTGTGACGGTCATATCGATCAGGTCGTCGGTTATGTTGATTCGAAAGATTTACTGAACCGTGTGCTGGGTAATCAGAGCTTAATGTTGAGCAGCGGTGTGCAAATCCGCAATGCGCTGATTGTGCCGGATACGCTGACGCTTTCCGAAGCACTGGAAAGCTTCAAAGCGGCAGGCGAAGACTTTGCCGTGATCCTCAACGAATATGCGCTGGTGGTGGGTATTATCACGCTTAACGACGTGATGACCACGCTGATGGGGGATCTGGTGGGTCAGGGTATGGAAGAACAGATTGTGGCCCGTGATGAGCATTCATGGCTGGTTGAAGGCGGTACGCCAATCGAAGACGTGATGCGCGTGCTGCATATCGAAGAATTCCCGCAATCCGGTAACTATGAAACCATCGGCGGCTTCATGATGTTCATGCTGCGCAAGATCCCTAAGCGTACGGATTTTGTGAAATTCTCCGGCTTCAAATTTGAAGTGGTCGATATCGACAGCTATAAGATTGATCAGTTGCTGGTGACGCGTATTGTCGACCAGCCTGCTGCACCGCTGCTGCCAAAAACGCCGCAGGAAATTAAAGACGACAAGAAAGCGCAGGGGTAAGGCGCTTTTTCAAGCGTGGAAAATTCAAACGCCAGAAACACTAACGGCTCCTTCAGGGAGCCGTTTCTTTTTGCGCACGCTGCTATAAAGCAGTGACAACACGCAGGGCACACTTAGCCCATTTCTGCCTGCAAATGCGTAACCTGACGGTTAACTTCAGACATCACGCTAAAGTGGCGCTTATCGCGTACCTTTGGCAACAGGATCTTGCCTTGGTCGAATTCAAAAGCGCCGACGTCCTTGATATACAAACGTCCACGAAACAGTGTCTTAACGTACTTTGCGACTTTCATCGGATTGTAACGCTGGAATATTCTCATTTTTCTATTGTTCTCCGTTAAATCACTGCAGGTACCGGCCACGTCGCAAGGCGACAGATACCGGGACAGAAAAGTGTTTTGCAGTGAAGAGACCTATAACATAGCAGGGCACTCAGGTATTGCCAGTGGATTTAACTGCTTTTACATTGATTTTCAGTATTGTCTTAAACCCTGACATTCAAACACAGTATAACCCTGCTTTATGTGGCAATTTTGTAATCAGCAACACAAATTTAACATACCAACAGGACAGACCACTTAGGGCGTCCTATGATTGGCGTGACTGTTCTTTTGCGCCCCGGAGAATCTATGCTTTTAAGAAGTCTTTTTGTGATCACTTTTATGACATTTTCGCTTTTTGCATCTGCCCACAACTTTACCGTCGGCCAGCGTCTGGCACCGGTTGGGGTGGATGATAAAGGCGAACTGAATGACGTTAAGGATGCATTCAGTTACAGCAAATGGAACAGCGCAAAACTTCCTGGAAAAGTGCGTATTGTGCAGCACATGGCGGGAAGAAGCAGCGCCAAGGCCCTGAACGAACCGCTAATTACGGCGATCAGAGCCGCGAATTTGCCCCATGACCGTTATCAGACCACGACTATCGTCAATACCGACGACGCTATTATCGGTACCGGCATGTTCGTCCGTAAAAGCATAGAAAGCGGCAAACGTGAATTCCCGTGGTCGCAGGTAATTGTCGACAGCAACGGTGCGGTGAAAAAGGCATGGGACCTGCAACCGGAAAGTTCAGCGGTGGTGGTTCTGGATAAACACGGGGTAATTAAATTCGCCAAAGACGGGCAGTTGTCACCGCAGGAAGTCCAGCAGGTGATTACGCTGGTGGATCAGCTGGTAAAAGAATAAAACGTAAAAACCCCGGCGTAAACCGGGGTGTCATATCAGAATAAAGACACTCTGAAGCCCGGATTCAGGAACGATTCGCGTGGCACGTAGTTCAGCGTCTGCCCTTTCCAGTCATGTACCTGCGCACCGGCAGCCAGCGCGACAGCATGACCGGCGCCGGTATCCCAGATATTAGTCGGTCCGAAGCGCGGATAAAGTTGTGCCGCACCTTCCGCCACCAGACAGAATTTCAGCGACGAGCCGATCGCTACCGTCTGATGTTCGCCCAGTTGCGCCAGGTAATCCTGCAATTCAGGGTCATTACTGAAGTGTGAACGACTGACGACCACCAGCGGCGGATGCGCTTCTTTCACTGCAATCTGCTGACGTTCGCCCTGCTCTTCTTTCCAGGCTTTGCCTTCTGCGGCGCTGTACATCACCTTGGTCACCGGCACGTACACCACGCCTAACACCGGGATACCGTCTTCGATCAGTGCAATATTAACGGTGAATTCACCGTTACGTTTCAGGAATTCTTTGGTACCGTCCAGCGGATCAACCAGCCAGTAACGCGTCCAGTTCTGACGCTCGCTCCAGCTTTGCGGGTCTTCTTCCGACAGCATCGGCGTTTGCGGATCCAGCGTTTGCAGGCCGGCTTTAATCACGTTGTGCGCTGCAATATCTGCTGCGGTGACCGGCGAATCGTCTTTTTTATGGCGCGCATCAAGCGGTTGTTCACCGTCATACACCGCCATGATCGCGTCACCCGCATCGCGCGCTAACTGACAAATTTGCTCTAACATCGTTTACCTCAGTGCTTTGATTCTCATTTCTCAAGCCTAGTTTTTTTTGCCGCGAATAGCCATCCCGTAATGTGAACACGTCATAAAGCTGTTACATCTCACATTTATCCATGACAACTGATTACATTCTCAGCAAATTTTGAGATACATATCCGGTTTTCTCTTACGGGCATCATCCCTTTCTCTGGAGGCAAGGCAATGAATAAACGTCATCTGACGTTATCCCTGCTGGCGGTACTGACGGCAGCATCCGTTCAGGCGTCACAGGTGGATCTGCGCATTATGGAAACCACGGACCTGCACAGCAACATGATGGACTTCGATTACTACAAAGATAAACCGACCGATAAATTTGGACTGGTGCGCACCGCGAGCCTGATCCATGCGGCACGGAACGAAGTCACCAACTCAGTATTAGTCGATAACGGCGACATCATACAGGGCAGCCCGCTGGGCGATTACATGGCGGCGAAAGGCCTGAAACAGGGCGACGTCCATCCTGTTTATCTGGCGATGAATACACTCGATTATGCGGTCGGTAATCTCGGTAATCACGAATTTAACTACGGTCTGGATTATCTGAAAAAAGCGCTGGCCGGGGCGAAGTTTCCTTACGTAAATGCCAACGTCATTGATGATAAAACCGGTAAGCCGCTGTTCACACCATTCCTGATCACCGATAACGCGGTAAAAGACCGGGAAGGTAAAACCCATAATCTCCGCATCGGCTATATCGGTTTCGTGCCGCCGCAAATCATGGTCTGGGACAAAGCTAATCTGCAAGGCAAAGTCACTGTGGCGGATATCACCGAAACCGCTAAAAAGTGGATCCCCGAAATGCGTAAGCAAGGTGCCGACATCATTGTCGCCATCCCGCACTCTGGTCTTTCCGGCGACCCATACAAAACCATGGCAGAAAACTCGGTGTATTACCTGAGCCAGGTGAAAGGCATCGACGCCATTATGTTCGGCCATGCGCACGCGGTTTTCCCGAGTGAGGAATTCGCCAGCATCAAAGGCGCGGACATCAGACAAGGCACGCTGAATGGTGTTCCTGCCGTGATGCCCGGCATGTGGGGCGACCATCTTGGTGTCGTGGATATGGTGCTGAACAACGACAGTGGCAGCTGGAAAGTCGAAACGGCTAAAGCTGAAGCGCGCCCGATTTACGATAAAGAGCAGAAGAAATCTCTGGCGGCGGAAGATCAGAGTCTGGTGAAAGTGCTCGCCCCTTCTCATGACGCAACACGTAAATTTGTCAGTAAGCCAATCGGCAAATCCACCGACAACATGTACAGCTATCTGGCACTGGTTCAGGACGACCCGACGGTACAAATCGTCAATAATGCGCAGAAAGCCTATACCGAACATTTCATTCAGGGCGACCCGGATTTAGCCGATCTGCCGGTACTTTCTGCTGCTGCACCCTTTAAAGTCGGCGGACGTAAAAACGATCCGGCCAGTTTCGTGGAAGTGGAAAAAGGCGAGCTGACTTTCCGCAATGCGGCAGATTTGTATCTGTATCCAAATACACTGGTGGTGATGAAAGTCACCGGACAGGAAGTCAAAGACTGGCTGGAATGTTCTGCCGGACAGTTTAATCAGATCGATATTCACAGCACCAAACCACAACCGCTGATCAACTGGGATGGCTTCCGTACTTATAATTTTGACGTTATCGACGGCGTGAAATATGAAGTTGATGTCAGCCAGCCGGCAAAATTCGATGGTGAATGCGCACTGATTAATAAAGATGCAGAACGCATTAAAAACCTGACCTACAACGGTAAGCCGATAGACCTGAAAGCCACCTTCCTGGTCGCCACGAATAATTACCGGGCTTACGGCGGAAAATTCGCAGGCACCGGCGATAAACACATTGCTTTCGCGTCACCGGATGAAAACCGTTCCGTGGTTGCGGCGTACATCAGTGCCGAAACCAAAAAAGCAGGCGCGGTCACGCCAACGGCGGACAACAACTGGAAGCTGGCGAAAATTGCAGCACCGCAACCGCTGGATATCCGTTTCGAAACGTCTCCTGGCGACAAAGCGGCGGCCTTTATTCAGTCTCACGCGCAATACCCGATGATGGCCAAAGGCACCGATGCCATAGGTTTTGAGATTTATCAGGTCGATTTGCAAAAATAATGCCCTGTCAAACGCCCCGCCCGGGGCGTTTTTTCTTTCTGTACTTCCTTTGAGCTATAGCCGCGCCTTAAACATGTATTTATAATACATGTTATAAATTCTTTCATTTAACGAGGCTTCATCATGGACTATCGCGACCAACCCCTTGGCGCTCTGGCTGTTGCCATTCCGCGCGCTACCCGTCTGTTCCGTCAGTACGATCTCGATTTCTGCTGTGGCGGTAAACAAACCCTGCTGCGCGCCGTCACCAAAAAAGAGCTGGATATTGATCTCATCGAACAGCAGATTGCTGAAATTGCCCGGCTGCCGGATACCTCCACTGACTGGAAAACCGCACCGCTGGCGCAAATCATCGATTTTATTATTCCTCGCTACCATGACCGCCACCGTCAGGAGTTGCCTGAACTGGTTCTGATGGCAGAGAAAGTGGAACGGGTACACGGTGACAAATTGCCTTGCCCCCATGGTCTGGCGGTTCAGCTGCAACTGATTCTGGAAGAACTGACCAGCCACATGATGAAAGAAGAACAGATCCTGTTCCCGATGATCCGCGGCGGAATGGGCCGTCAGGCTGCCGGTCCGATTTCAGTCATGGAACGTGAGCACGATGATGCGGGGCAGATTCTTGAAGAGATTAAACGTCTGACCAATAACGTGACGCCGCCGGAAGGGGCGTGTGTGACCTGGCGGGCGCTGTACGCCGGGATCAACGAATTCATCACCGACCTGATGGAGCATATCCATCTGGAAAACAACCTGTTGTTCCCGCGCGCGCTGCGTGGCGAATAATTCAGGTTTCAGAGGTAAAAAAGGGCGCATATGCGCCCTTTCTTGTTTCTGCTATCCGGAAGGAATTACAGAATTTCCAACAGCTCAACTTCGAAGATCAGCGCGCTGTATGGAGGGATGGAAGCCCCCGCGCCACGTTCGCCGTAAGCCAGGTTATGCGGGATATACAGCTCCCACTTAGAACCGACAGGCATCAGGGTCAGTGCTTCGATCCAGCCCGCGATCACGCCATTGACCGGGAATTCAGCCGGCTCGCCACGCTGTACGGAGCTGTCAAACACGGTACCGTCGATCAGTTTACCGGTGTAATGAACACGTACGCGATCCTGACGGCCCGGAATGGTGCCTTCGCCCTGGGTGATGACAGAGAATTGCAGACCAGACTCGGTGCTGCTCACGCCTTCGCGCTGTGCATTTGCAGCCAGGAATTCCTGACCCTGAACAGCCAGAGCTTCCTGGCGTTCACGACGAACAGCATCAGCACGTTCGTGGACTTCACGCAGTGCGCGGTGAACCACATCAACAGGAACGGCTGGCGTATTCCCTTCCAGCGCGTCGCGTAAGCCTGCCAGCAGTGCGTCAGGCTCTAAACCCTGCAAACCTGATTCCTGCAACTGTTGACCGACCTGCAGGCCGATACCGTAACTTGCCTGCGCTTCTACGCTGTCAAATGAAGGGGTAGTCATGAAATTTCCTTAGCTCTTAAAAATGTCGAACGCGCAGCATAGCAGCGCAAGGCTTTTGGGTAAAATTCTCTGTGAGGCAACATGACGGCAGGCGCAGTTCCTTTCCCTTTTCGGTAAATTTTTCGCATTTGACGCCATTCACGACATCGTTCGGGTGATATTTGTGCTTTGTCCCTTTCCGCATCAAGCAGTTAAACGGCTATACTAGGCAGCAACAGGCAGTCGACATTACGACAGTTAACAAGAGAGGTCGTCATGGGCAGAATCCCGCCCAGGAGAAGGAAAGCCATCCGTATTTATCAACCCATGTTGAGATCCTGGATTGCCATTATGAAAAGGCCGATGCGAGACACCACAGCACCGCAGAGTGAAAGCGAGAGTGAAATCACTTCTGCAGAAACGGAAACCGGTACTTCCGCCGCCGCCCGGGGCAAAACGCTGCTGAGCAAAATCTGGCACATGAGCGACGATTTCCACTGGTTGTCGCCCCTGCCGTATGCGCACCGCCGCGGCATTATTCTGGCTGTGCTGGTCATCCTGCTGGCATTACTGTGGCCCTATACGCCAGAAAACACCTATGCGCCGTCGCAACCGCAACAACCGGCAAGTATCCCGATGCAGGCCGATTTGCGTAACGATCAGGGCCGCACAACGCAAATGGCGCAGCCTGAGCCTGTTCAGCCGCAGAGTAATGACAACAGCGGCACGTGGCGCAGTTATCAGGTGCAGTCGGGTCAGACGCTGGCGCAGTTGTTCCGCGATAATAATATGGCAGTAAATGACGTATTTTCGATGGCACGGGTAGAAGGGGCGGACAAACCGCTGAGTACCCTGAAAACCGGGCAGGAAGTGAAGATACAGCGTGATGCGCAGGGGATGGTCATGGCCCTGCAAGTGACAACGGATCAAAATGTTACCGTGACGTTTACCCGTCAGCCGGACGGCAGTTTCCAGCGCGGTAACTGATCGGCTTCTTATCTTTGCATTGTTCATCATGCAGAAAAGCAAAACGCCGGCACATGGCCGGCGTTTCACAGGTTAACTTCAGCGCTATTACGCTTCAGCAACCACAACTACGTTCAGTTTAGCGAATACGTCGCTGTGTACCTGGAACTCAACTTCGTGTTCACCAGTGGTACGCAGAACGCCATTCGGCAAACGAACTTCGCTTTTAGCAACTTCAACGCCAGCAGCAGTTACTGCATCAGCAATATCGCGAGTACCGATAGAGCCGAACAGTTTGCCTTCGTCGCCTGATTTAGACGCGATGGTTACTGAACCCAGTTCGTTGATTTTAGTTGCGCGAGCTTCAGCAGCGTTCAGAACGTCAGCCAGTTTGGCTTCCAGTTCTGCACGACGTGCTTCGAAGAACTCAACGTTTTTCTTGGTAGCAGGAACAGCTTTGCCCTGTGGTACCAGGAAGTTACGAGCGTAGCCCGCTTTAACGTTAACTTGATCACCCAGGCTGCCCAGGTTTGCTACTTTATCAAGCAGAATAACTTGCATTACTTTATCCTCTCAAAGTCGTTAATAGACAGTGGCCGATTACTGATGACGATCAGTGTATGGCAACAATGAAAGGTAGCGAGCGCGCTTGATGCAACGAGCGAGCTGACGCTGGTATTTTGCACGAGTACCGGTAATACGGCTCGGGACAATTTTACCGCTTTCGGTAATGTAGTTTTTCAGTGTAGCGATGTCTTTGTAATCAATCTCTACAACGCCTTCCGCGGTGAAACGGCAGAACTTGCGACGACGGAAATAACGTGCCATTAGGCTAGTCTCCAGAATCTATCAAATCAATCTGCTCGGCATGTAACACCACTTTATTCAGACCATTGCGCCCTTGATGGCAGCTAATGAATCCGGTCACAGTGAGTTGCGTGCCGACCGTTATACTGTGAGTTAATGCTTGTGACGCTTGTCCACTGACAACCACGGGCATTCTGCACCATGCTTGTCGGTTAAATCCGGCTTCCTGCTGCGACGATTTGTGCTCTAGCACAAACTGGCAGTGTGGAATGCCCGAAGGACTGACTTTACGAATGGGGGTCTTGCACACAGTGCCCGACAACACCAGACGATTCGCCGTCACGGCAATTACTCTTCAGAATCCCCAGCTTCAGCATCATCGTTAGCTTCAGCAAAGTCTTCGCGGCGATCACGACGCTCGTCTTTTGCTTTAACCATTGGAGATGCTTCAGTTACCGCGTGTTTAGTACGCATAACCATGCTACGGATAACGGCGTCGTTGAAGCGGAAGTTAGTTTCCAGCTCATCGATCGCTTCCTGCGGAGCTTCAACGTTCAGCAGAACGTAGTGGGCTTTGTGCAGTTTGTTGATCGGGTAAGCCAGTTGACGGCGGCCCCAGTCTTCCAGACGGTGAATCTGACCAGCTGCGTTAGTGATTACTGCACTGTAACGCTCGATCATGCCCGGAACCTGTTCGCTTTGGTCAGGGTGAACCATAAAAACGATTTCGTAATGACGCATCGAATTGCTCCTTACGGATTATTCAGCCTCCTGTCAGGGTCAACCGCGGCCCATGGAAGCAAGGAACGTGTTTGTGTGCGGTCGAAAAAATGACGCGCAATTATATGTACAGCCTGTGGGAAACTCAAGGAGAAAGGCAGATTAATTTCTCTACAGCTTTGCAGCGAAGAATGCCGTGACTTCTGCCAGCGCATGAACCGAGACTTTATGCTTCGCGCCAGCTTCAGAAATAAAGGTCAGATTATCATCTGCACCGCTTTCAGCCAGTTCCTGCCGCAAGCGCTGGCTTTCAGCAAAAGGCACCACATCATCTTCTTCACCGTGCCAGACAAACAACGGAATATCTGCGATTAACGCCGCTTTCCCGGTGAAATCCAGACTCAGCAAAGGCGCGATTTCGCGTTCAAATACGTCACGCTGCACAATGCCACCGGCGTTGTAAGCTGGAAAAAGGTGGTGAGATAAACGCGCGAAATAACCAGAGCCCATCAGGTTAGCCGCCGCTTTAATCCATGGGAATTTGATCAGCGCCGCCATGGTGGTCATGCCCCCCATCGAAACGCCAGCGACGCCTAAACGCTGCGGATCCGCCAGACCGCGTCCGACAAACTCGTCTTTCAGACACGCCAGTTCATCAATGTTGTTCTGCAAAATGCTCCAGAAATTCGCCAGACATCGCGCTTCGTCGTTTTCTGCGCGCGCACCGTGCATTAATGCATCAGGCAATATCACGCGAAAACCCGCCTTTGCCAGCGTGTAGCCGAAATATGAGTAAATCTCTTTGGAAGACAGAAAACCATGATAGAAAAAAATCGTCGGAAGTTGTTGCTGATACTGTCCGGCTGGCACGGCATGAATGATCTGGATCCCTTCAATATTTTCTTCGTACATCTCAACCATCGTGCTTTCCCCTGTGCATTTAGAAAAAATATCGGCCTCTGTGAGTTTTGACATTCTACGGGTCTGCAAAACGGCGACCACAACCTTTTTCGTATGATTTATAACCCGTTATTCAAAATCCGCATTTTTCAGTTGGCTGACCTTAATTCAAATTCACATGTTTATATTTATTTCATTGATTCAGATCAATTTTACATGAAATAAATAGTTACATTTGATCGTTAATCCTTTCCCGTTCTCCGCCGTTAGTGCGCTATCAGAAGCTAACGGGAAAAACCCATGAAAACGGCATCAAAACGCTCATTTCGACGGTGGAGCATTGGCGCAAAACTGGCCAGCATCGCCTCCCTGCTGGTCGGTTCCTTATTTATTATTTTCACTTTGTCACTGACTCACTCCGCCGGAAAGCAGGTCAATGAACTGGCCGTTAACGCCATTTCCGAGCAGGTGACCGGGGTGGTAGACATGATCGAAATGTACAATGCCAGCCTGAATGCGGAAGTGGACAGCTATACGCGTCTGTTCAGCCATTTTCTGCCATCGGATTTCGAACTTGATACTACCAGCCCGATAATGGTGGGCGATCAGTCAGCACCTGTCATAAAAGCAGGCGGTACGCCACTGAATCTGGATAGCAAAATCCCCGATGATTTTCTGGCGCGCACCAGCGCAATTTCCACAGTGTTTGCACGCCGCGGCGATGACTTTATCCGCGTAACCACGTCCCTGAAAAAACAGGACGGCACCCGCGCCATCGGCACCTTACTCGACAGTAGCAGCCCGGCTTACGCACAGATTATGGCCGGACAATCCTTCAACGGGCTGGCGACACTGTTCGGCAAGAAATACATCACCAAATATCAGCCGGTGCGCGATACGCAGGGCAGCGTGATTGGGATTTTATTTGTGGGTGTCGATATCACCCAGGAATATGCTGATATGCGCCAGAAGATCCTGTCCAAACGCATTGGCGAGAAAGGCTATTTCTTTGTGCTGAACAGCGCACCCGGTAAAGATCTCGGTAAATATCTGGTGCATTTCACTGATGAAGGAAAAACGCCAGCGTGGCCTGAAGGCGAACTGCAGCAGGTCATGTCACAGCCAAAAGGCCAGCGTGAATACACTGACGCAACCAGCCAGCATCAGCAATTCATGGTATATGCGAATGTGCCGGCCTGGCATTGGGTGGTGGTCGGCAGTACCGATAAAAACAGCCTGGTGGAACAGGTCAACAGCACGCGTAATCACTTCCTGATGGTGAGCCTGCTGGCGCTGGCATGTTTCGCTGCACTGTTTATCTGGCTGACGCGCAAGCTGGTCAGCCGCCCGCTGAGCGACGTCGTGAGTATTGCACAACAATATGCCAGCGGTGACCTGCGCGCGCGGGCTGAAACCCAGCGTGTTGATGAAATTGGTGCCCTGATGCATGCGATCGACGGCATCGGCCACGGGCTGGAAAAAATTGTCGGTGAAGTCCGGCAGGTTTCCTCTGAAATTATGATGAATACGCAAGGACTTGCGCACGACAGCGAGCAGATTAATCATCAGATCGGCACGCAAGCCAGCAGTCTGGAAGAAACCTCAGCCAGCATGGAGCAGATCACCGCTACCGTACAGAACACGGCGGACAATGCCACACAGGCCACTCAACTGGTGCAACAGACCGACAAAGCGGCCACTGTCGGTGCTGATGCAGTAAATCAGTCGGTTGAGAGCATGGAGGCCATTAAGCACGCCTCAACGCGTATCGCGGATATCACGACCGTCATCGAGGGCATCGCCTTCCAGACCAATATTCTGGCCCTTAACGCCGCCGTAGAAGCCGCCAGAGCCGGTGAGCACGGGCGCGGATTCGCGGTTGTCGCTGCAGAAGTCCGGGCGCTGGCACAGCGCAGTTCAAATGCGGTGAAGGAGATTGAAAATCTGGTCGCGGATTCCCTGAGCAAAGTCGAGGACGGCCACCAGAGTGCAGCCAAAACGCAGATAAACATGAACGATATTTTGCAGGGTATTCGCCAGGTCAAAGTGCTGATGAGCGATATCGATCTGGCCTCGCACGAGCAGTCGTCCGGTATTTCACAGGTAAACATTGCCATTATGCAGATTGGTAAAGCGACGCAGGAGAACGCCACGCTGGTGGAGAATTCACAGCAAACTGCGGCGGCGCTCAGCGAACAAGGCCGCCATCTCTCACAACTGGTCAGCGTCTTTAAAATTTCCGAACGGTAAGACGTGAATTGCGCGGCAATATACACCGCGCGGACTCGCCAGCACACCGGTGAAAGGGCTACACTTCAGGGTATCGCCCTTTTACCGGATATCACGATGAAATCCCTCCGAATCTCCGCTGCGCTGTTGTTACTGGTTGCGCTAAGCGGTTGCAGTAATCTGATGCAAATCACGCCGGTTCCGCCGCCTGCCGTGACAACCAAAGCGCAGGAAATTACCCGTGCGCAGACTTCCACTCTCACCAAAATTGGCAGCATCACGGTCGATGTGATTGGCAGTCCGATGGATGCAGAAGCAGAAGTGCAGCGCCGCGCCGATGCGGCGGGTGCGCATTACTACGTGATCATGTTTAACAGCGAAACTATTATTCCCGGCCGCTGGTATTCACAGGCCACACTCTACCGCTGATTATTCAGCGCCGATCGCCCGGTTAAGCAACAACTGGCACAAACGTTCCGGCAACAGCGTTTCTCCACGCGGATCAAGCACCATACGGCACCACGCGTCTGCTAGCGGTGGCGACGCAAACTCCAGCATTTGCGTCGCGGTCAGCAGGTTAAATAGCTGACCGGTAAGCCAGCGCCCCTGCGCTTCTTCCGGCCTGCGCAACCGTTGTAAAAACTGGCGCGACGCCCGGTCAAAGACGCGGTTTTGTCCGCGCGCCTGATGCAAAATCTGCTGAACCATTTCCGCGCTGGCAGGCAGTTTTTTCAGCGTGCGCAGCACATCAAGACACATAACGTTTCCCGATCCTTCCCAGATACTGTTGACCGGCATTTCGCGGTACAAACGCGGCAATTCGCTGTCTTCGCAATAGCCAATCCCTCCCAACACTTCCATCGCCTCTGCCACAAACGGCATCCCCTGGCGGCACACTTCGAACTTTGCAGCGGGCGTCAGCAGGCGGCATAACAATTGTTCCGCCGGATTATCCTGCGCATCGGACGCCGTGGCCAGACGCATCAGCAACATCGTCTGCCCTTCCAGCAACAGCGCCATGCGGCTCAGCGTCTGGCGCATCAGCGGTTGTTCGATAAGCGGTTTACCAAAAACCTGCCGCTGGAAGGCGTGGTACAGCGCAACCGACAACGCCCGGCGCATCATAGCGTGGCTTCCCAGCGCGCAGTCAAAGCGCGTATGACCGCCCATTTTCAGGATATGGCGGACGCCCTCGCCTTCTTCGCCCAGCAGCCAGCCGGTGGCATTCTGAAACTCCACTTCGCTGCTGGCGTTCGAACGGTTACCCAATTTGTCTTTCAGGCGTTCGATGCGGATCGCATTGCGCGTTCCGTCGGGCAATACGCGCGGCAGAAAGAAGCAGGACAGTCCGCCATCAGTCTGCGCCAGCACCAGATGCGCATCGCTTTGCGGCACGGAGAAGAACCATTTGTGGCCCACCAGATGATAAGGTTTTCCGCTGCCGCGTCCTTCCAGCGCCGTCGCCCGCGTGGTGTTGCTGAGCACGTCCGAGCCGCCCTGTTTTTCCGTCATGCCCATGCCGATCAGCACGCCTTTCTTCTGATCGCCGGATTGCAGATGCGGATCATAACGGTCAGATAACAGCGGTTTCATCCAGCCACTGAACTCCGGCGGCAGATATTTTTGCAGCAACGGGATCGCGCCAAATGTCATCGTCACCGGGCATAACGTCCCCGCTTCAACCTGACCGTGAAGAATAAAACGCGCCGCACGCGCCACCACCGAGCCGATACGCGCATCTTCCTGCCAGGGTAAATTGTGCACGCGGTTGGCGATCAACCCTTGCATCAGCAGATGCCACGCAGGATGGAAACGCACGTCATCAAGACGTTCACCGGTGGTGTCATAACGCAAAAGATCGGGCGGATTGGTATTCGCCAGCCTTCCCAGCTCCAGCGATTCTGCAGAGCCTAACTGCTGCCCGAGGGACGCCAGGACATCGGCATCCCAGCCCGCCTGCTGGCGGGAAACCGCTTCGCGCAACGGGGTGTCGGAAAGGAATAAATTGCTGTTACTCAGTGGTTTGGGTTGATTGAAAACCCGGTGTGTTTCCCAGTCCATCGCCTGCTCCCTGTTAAAAGGATATGGCGTAAGTATGGTAAAAATCGGGAAATTAACAGGCGGACAGATCACAAAGGCAGAAATGCAAACGGGAGCCCTGAGGCTCCCGTTTAATCAGCGGATCAATAAACGACAATCAGCTTTTCTTCAGGCCGCGCTGACGTACCGCTTCGAACAGGCAAACACCGGTGGCTACGGAAACATTCAGGGAAGAGACGCTCCCCGCCATCGGGATGCTGATCAGTTCGTCGCAATGTTCGCGGGTCAGACGGCGCATACCTTCGCCTTCTGCGCCCATCACCAGCGCCATCGGGCCGGTCATTTTACTCTGGAACAGGTCATGATCCGCTTCACCGGCCGTGCCGACGATCCAGACATTATGTTCCTGCAATACGCGCAACGTACGCGCCAGATTGGTCACGTTGATCAACGGCACGTTTTCAGCGGCGCCGCTGGCAACTTTTTTGGCGGTGGCGTTCAGTTTCGCGGAACGGTCGCGCGGAACAATCACCGCGTGAACACCCGCCGCATCCGCGGTACGCAGACAGGCACCCAGGTTATGTGGATCCGTTACGCCATCCAGCACCAGCAGGAACGGACAATCGAGGCTTTCCAGCAACGCAGGCAGGTCATTTTCCTGATACTGGCGGCCTTCGCGCACACGCGCAATAATCCCCTGATGCACAGCACCTTCGGATTTCTCATCCAGCCACTGGCGGCTCGCCACCTGGATCACGATACCGCTGGCTTCCAGCTCGTCGATCAGCGGTTTCAGGCGTTTATCGTCACGGCCTTTCAGGATAAAGACTTCCAGAAAGCGTTGCGGATCGTTGTCGAGTAAGGCTTTAACGGAGTGAATACCGTAGATAATTTCGCTCATGATGCTCTTTAAAATAGACTTGCGGACAGCAAGCTGTCCGCAATTTAGTAAGGTTACAGACGATTCTATCATAGAAGAATCGTCAGAAAGGACTAGCTGTCAGACTGCTTTTTCTTCGCGCGTTTGGCTCTGGTGGCCGCCGCAATTTTTGCAGTTTTGTCAGAAGGCTTTTTGGCTTTCTTCGGTTTACCGTCTTTACCCACAGCACTGACCGCTTTCTCTTTCTTCGGTTTGGCTGGTTTTGCGTCATCTTTGCGGAACGCGCTGTCCGGCTCAAAATTCACGTTTTTCTTAGCAGTACGGCGACGGCCAGCATTAGCTGGCGCGGCAGAACGCATGGTACGTTCGCCACCTTTTTTCGCGCGGTCACGCGCGGTTTTGCCTTCACCCCGTGCTTTGCGGGTGCTGGAAACCAGCGCGAAATCGATTTTACGTTCGTCCATATGCACGGCTTCAACACGAATTTCTACCGTATCGCCCAGGCGATAAACCGCACCGGAGGATTCACCCACCAGACGCTGACCGATGTTATCGTAACGGTAATAATCATTGTCGAGCGATGACACGTGCACCAGGCCGTCGATGAACAGATCGTTGAGGCGGACGAAGAAGCCGAAGCCGGTGACACTGGCGATAATGCCGGTGAAGACTTCACCCACATGATCTTGCATGAAGTCGCACTTCAGCCAGTCCGCCACGTTGCGGGTGGCTTCGTCCGCGCGGCGTTCTGCCATCGAACAATGCTCGCCGAGCTGCAACATATCTTCGTAATCACTGTGCCAGCCGCCGGTTGGCGTCCAGCGATCTTTCAACGTGCCGTGCTCTTTCGCCAGCAGATACTTGATCGCGCGGTGCAATGCCAGATCCGGATAACGACGGATTGGCGACGTAAAATGCCCGTAAGAAGGCAATGCCAGACCAAAGTGGCCACGGTTTTCCGGATCGTAAATCGCCTGTTTCATTGAACGCAGCAACATAGTTTGCAGCATTTCGCGGTCAGGACGATCGGCCAGTTCATCCATGATCTGAGCATAATCTTTCGGCTCAGGCTTCATGCCGCCGCCCATCACCAGACCCAATTCACCCAGCACGCTTTTCAGCGCGGAGATATGGTCATCGCTTGGACGGTCATGCACGCGGAACAGCGCCGGTTCGTTATGTTTTTCAACAAAACGCGCCGCAGCAATGTTCGCCATGATCATGCACTCTTCGATCAGTTTGTGGGCATCGTTACGTACGGTCGGTTCGACACGTTCGATACGACGCTCAGCATTGAAGATAAATTTCGCTTCTTCGGTTTCGAACGCGATACCGCCACGTTCTGCACGCGCCTGATCCAGCACTTTGTACATGGTGTGCAGTTCAAGCAGATGCTTAACCAGCGGCGAATATTGCTCGCGCAGTTCCGGATCGCCTTCGATGATGCGCCAGACTTTGTTGTATGTCAGACGCGCGTGAGAGCTCATCACGGCTTCGTAGAATTTAGAGCTGGTCAGTTTGCCCTGCGCGGAGATAGTCATCTCACAGACCATACACAGGCGGTCTACCTGCGGGTTCAGCGAACACAGGCCATTAGACAGCACTTCCGGCAGCATCGGCACAACCTGTGACGGGAAATACACCGACGTAGCGCGGCTGCGGGCTTCATCGTCCAGCGCGGTGCCGTGACGGACGTAATAGCTCACGTCGGCGATTGCCACCCACAGGCGCCAGCCACCACCACGTTTTTTCTCACAGTACACGGCGTCATCGAAGTCACGGGCATCTTCACCATCAATGGTGACCAGCGGCAGATTGCGTAAATCCACGCGACCTTTTTTCGCTTCTTCCGGCACCTGTTCGCTCAGGTCTTCGACCTGTTTGAGAACCTGTGGCGGCCAGACGTGCGGGATTTCATGGGTACGCAGGGCGATATCTACCGCCATACTGGTGCCCATTTTATCGCCGAGGACTTCAACGATTTTACCGACCGCTTTGGTACGGCGGGTCGGACGCTGTGTCAGCTCGACCACCACCATATATCCCATGCGTGCGCCGTTAATGGCATCGGCCGGGATCAGAATATCAAAGCTCAGACGACTGTCGTCGGGTACCACAAAACCGGCACCCGCATCGGTAAAGTAACGGCCCACAATCTGGCTCATTTTAGGCACCAGAACACGCACGATGCGCGCTTCACGGCGGCCTTTACGGTCGGTTCCAACTGGTTGTGCCAGGACCACGTCACCGTGGATGCACATTTTCATTTGTTCAGCAGACAAATACACATCGTCTTTCTTCACGCCTTCCAGGCGCAGGAAACCGTAACCATCACGATGGCCGATAACCGTGCCTTTCAGCAAGTCCAGACGCTCCGGCAGCGCGTAGCACTGGCGGCGGGTAAAGACTAACTGGCCGTCACGCTCCATTGCGCGCAAACGGCGACGCAGGGCTTCCAGCGCTTCTTCTCCGGAAAGATTCAGTTCGTTACCAATTTCTTCCCGGCTGGCTGGGGTTTCACGTTTCGCGAGATGTTCCAGAATAAATTCACGGCTGGGAATAGGTGATTCGTATTTTTCTGCTTCTCGTTCCAGGAATGGATCTTGTGACATAGCGGTTCCTCCGTTGTCATCAGCAGTTTGTTGAAAGTCTTTCATTCAACAAGCAATAATTTATAGAGCGTTGAGTTGTCTTTGACCATATCGGCCAGAGTGTACTGATTCAGCTCATCAAGAAAATGTTCTACAGCAGTGTGCAGGACTTGTTTTAGTCGGCATGCAGGCGTGATGTGACAAAAGTCGCTGGCGCAATTGACCAGCGAAAGAGGTTCCAGTTCGCGCACCACGTCGCCAATGCGAATGGTCTCTGCGGGCTTGCCCAGTTTGATACCTCCGTTCTTTCCGCGAACGGCAGTGACCAGACCAGCACGGCTCAACTGATTAATGATTTTCACCATGTGGTTGCGCGATACACCGTAAACCTCGGTGACCTGCGAAATGTTGGTCATCTGATCGTCAGGCAACGAAGCCATATAAATCAACGCTCTCAAACCATAATCAGTAAAACTCGTTAACTGCACACATACCTCTGGGTAGCTATTACCCGGTCTTTCCACGCCAGCAATGACAACAGGGTGAAGATGATTGTTTATTATGACACTTTGATGATAAACCAGCCGCGAACTTTGCAGCTAATCATTTAGATAGTGGATGGTTTATGGAAAGTAAACAAGTGAAGGGATTCAGAAAAAAATAAACCGGGCAATTTTGCCCGGTTATGACGTTTTTACACAATCAGCTCTGACTGTTATGCATCAAACGGGTCACGCAGAATCATCGTTTCGCTACGATCCGGGCCAGTAGAGATAATATCAACCGGCACTTCAGTCAGCTCTTCGATACGCTTGATATAGTTAAGCGCTGCCTGCGGCAGGTTTTCGACTTCTTTCACCCCAAAGGTGGTTTCGGTCCAGCCGGGCATGATTTCGTAGATTGGCTCGATACCTTCCCAGCCTTCAGCAGCCAGCGGTGTAGTCGTCATTTCACGGCCATCAGGCATGCGGTAACCGACACACAGCTTCACTTCTTTCAGACCGTCCAGCACATCCAGTTTAGTCAGACAAAAACCAGACAGGGAGTTGATCTGCACAGAGCGGCGAACCGCCACGATGTCCAGCCAGCCACAACGACGGCTACGGCCAGTGGTCGCGCCAAACTCGTTACCTTGCTTGCGCAGGAACTCGCCGGTTTCATCAAACAGTTCAGTCGGGAACGGACCTGCACCCACGCGGGTAGAGTAGGCTTTCACGATGCCGAGCACATAATCAACATAACGTGGACCAATACCTGAACCGGTAGCAACGCCGCCAGCAGTGGTGTTGGAAGAGGTTACGTACGGATAAGTCCCGTGGTCGATGTCCAGAAGCGTACCTTGCGCGCCTTCGAACATGATCAGATCGCCACGCTTACGCGCGCCATCCAGCAGCTCAGAGACGTCAACAACCATTGCGGTCAGGATGTCGGCAATCGCCATCACATCATCCAACGTTTTCTGGAAATCAACGGCTTCTACTTTGTAGTAGTTCACCAGCTGGAAGTTATGGTATTCGATGATTTCTTTCAGCTTGATAGCGAAAGTTTCTTTGTTGAAGAGATCGCCTACGCGCAGACCGCGACGGGCTACTTTATCTTCATAAGCCGGGCCGATGCCACGACCGGTGGTGCCGATCGCTTTATCGCCACGCGCTTTTTCGCGCGCCATGTCGAGTGCGACATGATAAGGCAGGATCAGCGGGCAAGCTTCAGACAGTAACAGACGTTCGCGTACAGGGATGCCACGAGCTTCAAGTTCGCCCATTTCTTTCATCAACGCGTCAGGCGCCAGTACAACACCGTTGCCGATGATGCTGGTCACGTTTTCACGCAGAATGCCAGAAGGAATTAAATGAAGAACGGTTTTTTCACCGTTGATAACCAGAGTGTGACCGGCGTTGTGACCGCCCTGATAGCGCACAACATATTTAGCCCGTTCAGTAAGCAGGTCTACGACCTTGCCTTTCCCTTCATCACCCCATTGAGTGCCGAGTACGACGACGTTCTTACCCATCTCAAGAATCACCAGGTTGCTTAAAAAAGGATTCTAACATCTCATTCTGTGCTTTCCAGCACTTTTAGCACACGTTTGCGGGAAAAATTTTAATTGCGTGCTACCGGTCTCAGCGAGACGTGACAAGCCCGGCGTAACAAACCCTCATCCACCCAGACGACTACGCAACATGTAGTAAATTACGAAGCCTGCGACCACAAGACCCCCGCCAAAACGGCGTAAAACCGTGTCCGGAAGATTCGCCAGCGAGAGGATCATTTTTCGCCATGTTTTTGGATAAAGCATCGGCCCCAGGCCTTCAAGAACCAAAACTAAGGCCAGCGCCAGCCAGATTGTCGCATTCATGATGAATCGTTCTCATTGCACCCCTTCCTTAAAAGAAAGAAGGATTTCAGAAAAGACAAAAGGCCCCTGAAGGGCCTTTTGGAAATTGCAGAAGCAATTATTTATTTTTTTCAGGTGACTTCATAAAGCGGAAGAAATCGCTGTCAGGGCTTAACACCATGACGTCGTTGCCGCTCTTAAAGCTGGCCTCGTAAGCACGCAGGCTACGGATGAATGCGTAGAAGTCAGGATCCTGGCTGAACGCATCAGCAAACAGTTTCGCCGCTTCGGCATCTCCTTCACCGCGGGTGATACGGGCAGTACGCTCTGCTTCAGCAACAGTACGGGTTCTTTCGTAATCCGCAGCAGCCTGAATTTTGGTCGCCTCTTCTTTACCCTGAGAGATGTGACGCAATGCCACCGCATTACGCTCAGCACGCATACGATCGTAAATCGCGCTGGACACTTCTTCCGGCAAGTTGATTTGTTTCAGACGTACATCCACCACTTCGATCCCCAATGCCGCCATGCTGTTCGGGTTCACCGCAGGTTGTTTACCTTTGGTTTCCTGCTCAACACGTTTTGCTGCAGAGGCAATCGCATCATCGGCTTCGGTGGTCGCTTCAGGCTCATCGCCTACGCTACCGGTGTTCAGGGCATCACGCACATCCAGCGTCAGACGGCCACGGGAATCGGTCACGATATCTTTCACATCAAGACGACCAATTTCAGAACGCAGACGGTCACTGAATTTACGTTTCAGCAGAATTTCTGCCTGAGATACATCACCACCGCCTGTTGCCAGGTAGTAGCGGCTGAAATCACTGATACGCCATTTCAGGTAAGAATCGACGATTAAGTCTTTCTTCTCGCTGGTGACGAAGCGGTCAGCCTGGTTATCCATGGTCTGGATACGCGCGTCGAGCATTTTAATGGATTCCACGAATGGAACTTTAAAATGCAGGCCCGGCGCATACACCAGCGGTTTATTATCGCTGTCACGCAGGACTTTACCAAAGCGCAGCACAATACCGCGCTGACCTTCCTGAACAACAAACAGTGAAGCATAAAGCGCCACCAGCACCACAACGACGATAAGTAAAAATGACTTACGCATTGTTATTCTCTCCCTACGCGAAGTGTATCGTCACGCTGTGCATTTGCACGGCGCTGGTCCATGACACTGCCAGACGAACGGGAACTGCTGTTATCGGCACTGCTTTTACTGTTACTGCTGGTTAAACCTGGAACGGAAGGCAACAAACCTGTTTCATCATTTTTGCTGGTGTCGTTGGCTGCTGCGTTATTTCCACGCAGCATTTGATCCAGCGGCAAGACCATCAGGTTATTCCCTTTATCACTCACCAGCACTTTACGGGTGTGGCTGAGGACTTTTTCCATGGTTTCGATATACAGACGCTCGCGGGTAATTTCCGGCGCGGCTTTATATTCAGGTAACAGTTTGGAGAAACGGGCCACTTCACCCTGCGCTTCCAGAACCGTACGATCTTTATAGGCTTTAGCATCTTCCAGTAAGCGCTGTGCTTCACCGTTTGCCAGAGGCTGAATCTGGTTCGCGTAAGCTTCTGCTTCACGAATAGACTGTTGTTCTCTTTCACGGGCGGCGATCGCGTTATCGAAGGAAGCTTTCACTTCTTCCGGCGGACGCGCGGTCTGGAAGTTGACGTCCTGAATGGTAATACCCATTTTGTACGGACGAATAGTTTCTTCCAGTACACGCTGGGTATCGCTACGCACGGTAGTACGGCCTTCCGTCAGGATTTTATCCATCGTGTATTTGCCGATAACGCCACGTAATGCGCTGTCAGTCGCCTGGCTCAGGCTGTCGTCAGGGTTGGCGACGCTGAACAGATAAGCTTCAGGATCCGTCACGCGATACTGCACGTTCATTTCAACGCGCACAACGTTCTCATCAGACGTCAGCATTACACCAGACGCAGCAAGTTCACGTACCGATTCTACGTTTACTGCACGAACTTGATCGATGAAGGTCGGTTTCCAGTTCAGGCCAGGCTCAACCAGATGGCTGAACTTACCAAAACGGGTCACAACGCCACGCTCGGCTTCTTTAATGGTATAGAAACCCGTTGCTGCCCAGATCACCACCACCGCTGCGACCGCGATGCCAACAATCCGGCCACCACTCATCCCATGACCGGAACCCGTTGGTGCGCCATTGTTGCTGTTATTGTTGTTGCCTGAACCTTTTCCACCGAAGCCCCCCAGCTTTTTGCTGAGCTTACGGAAGATATCATCCAGATCAGGTGGCCCCTGATTGCGGCCACCTTTGTTGTCGTTATTTCCACCAGAATTTCCACCAGAGTTGCCGCTATTATTATTGCTGCTGCCCCAGGGGTCGCGGTCCTGTCCGTTATTACCGGGCTGATTCCACGCCATGTTATAGCTCCATTATTCTATGATTGGTGTTCTTCAGGCCAAATCAGACAGACTCTGGTTGCGGACATAGCTTTCCAGTTCCTGCTCTTGTTTGCAGAGGCGACGCCAGTCAACGATGGGCATTCGCACCATCAGACCAATACTGCCATCCTCTTCAATCCATTCTTTTTCAATGGCCTGAAGCTGGTAAAAACGGCTACGAAGTCGGCCTGCTTCCGGCGGTAAGCACAATTCATGCTGCGCAATCTCGCCAGAGAGTCGCTCCGTTAATGCCTGGAAAAGCAACGGAATACCTTCACCTGTCACGGCTGAGAGCCAGACCCTGACCGGCAAATTCTCCTCGTTGCGGTCGATACGCGGAACAAAGTCATCCAGCATATCTATTTTGTTCATCACTAACAGCGCAGGAATTTCATCTGCTTCGATCTCTGCCAGCACCGTATTCACCGCGTCAATATTTTCCTGAACACGGATGTCCGCTGCATCAATCACATGGAGTAACAGAGATGCCTGTCGGGTTTCCTGCAACGTTGCTTTAAAAGCCGCAACCAAATCATGGGGCAGGTGACGAATAAACCCTACGGTGTCCGCCAAAACCGTCTCCCCGACATCTGCCACTATAATACGGCGCAGCGTAGGATCCAGCGTAGCAAACAACTGATTGGCCACGTAGACATCGGCCTGAGTAATACGGTTAAAGAGTGTGGATTTCCCGGCGTTGGTATACCCAACCAAAGACACCGTCGGAATATCCGCACGAACGCGTGAACGACGACCCTGTTCACGCTGCTTAGCCACTTTTTCAAGACGGCTGAGGATCAAAGTGATTCTGTCCCGCAGCAAGCGGCGGTCAGTTTCGAGCTGGGTTTCACCTGGGCCACGCGCGCCAATGCCGCCGCCCTGCCGCTCAAGGTGCGTCCAGCCGCGAACCAGTCGGGTAGCAATGTGGCGTAATTGCGCCAGTTCTACTTGTAACTTACCTTCATGTGTTCGGGCCCGCTGGGCAAAAATATCTAATATCAATCCGGTGCGGTCGACAACTCGACATTCGCATAAGGCTTCCAGGTTTCTTTCCTGGCCGGGAGACAAGGCGTGATCAAACAGGATGACAGAGGCGCCCGTTGCTTTGACGGCATCTGCGATTTCTTGGGCCTTTCCTTCACCGACAAAGTATTTTGGGTGCGGTGCCTTGCGGCTCCCGGTGACGACTTGCAACGCCTCTACACCTGCAGAAGATACCAGCGATTCAAATTCGCTCAGGTCTTCCGTGTCTTTGTCCTGCGAGAAATAGATATGAACCAGTACGGCCTGCTCACCGGCTTCATAACGGTCAAACAAGCTTGCGACCTCTCATTTGGGAAAAATTCGCCAGCCGGGGGTGCATAAGCATAATCGGAATACTTATGAACCCCTTCGTGGTTGACCAACGTTGCGCTTTATTCAGCGTCATCGTTTTCCTGCTGCGGCTGTTGCGCAGACGGAGTGCTACCTTGGTGATAATTGTTGGTGCTGCCCGAACCTGGATTATTGCTATGGTGTGACACCGGGCGGGAAGGCACTACGGTGGAGATAGCGTGTTTATACACCATCTGGCTAACCGTATTTTTTAACAGAATGACAAACTGGTCAAAAGACTCAATCTGGCCTTGCAGCTTAATACCATTCACCAAGTAAATAGAAACCGGAACACGTTCACGACGCAATGCGTTCAGGAACGGATCTTGCAAAGATTGCCCCTTAGCCATTCTATCTTTTCCTTATTAGTTTGTTGTTTGTAACTTTGAGCCTATCGGCTCGAAAATAAATCACATAAAAAATTTGCGCGCTGAGTACTGATCAATTGTACACAATCACCCAACCTATGCACTAACAACCTGAATTACACGGTTTAAGGCCTCTTCTGGCTTCTCAGAATCGAGCCATTCGACACTCTCCCAACCTCGCAACCAGGTCATCTGACGTTTGGCCAGCTGTCGTGTCGCGCAAACACCACGATAAACCATTTCATCGTAATCGAATTCACCAGACAAATATGACCACATCTGGCGATAACCCACACAACGAATGGAAGGCAAATCTGTATGCAAATCGCCCCGGGCTATCAGCGTTCTGACTTCGTCTTCAAAACCATTGGACAACATCTGACTAAAACGTTCCTCGATCCGCACATGTAATAATTCCCGGCGGGTCGGCGCAATCGCAAACTGATGTACGCGATAGGGTAATGTTTCACCCGAAATTTTAGTCAGTTCCGTTAAAGTTTTACCCGAAATAAAAAAAACTTCCAGTGCTCTGGACAGTCTCTGCGGATCATTCGGATGAATTCGCATAGCCGCAACGGGATCTATTTTGCGCAACTGGTCATGTAACGCCTCCCAACCCTGTTCTGCAGCCTGCTTTTCGATACGCTCGCGCACGACAGGATCAGCAGGTGGCAAAGGGGAAAGACCTTCAAGCAATGCCTTGAAATAAAGCATAGTCCCACCTACCAATAACGGGATCTTATTGCGCGAGGTTATTTCTGCCATTTCGCGTAATGCGTCTCGACGAAAGTCAGCCGCCGAATAAGCCACCGTCGGGTCAAGAATATTAATCAACCGGTGCGGTGCTTCAGCCAGCTCTTCTGCCGTGGGTTTCGCCGTGCCAATATCCATCCCGCGATAAATCAGGGCGGAATCGACACTGATAAGCTCGACAGGCAGGTGTTTCAGCAGCGACATCGCCAATGCTGTTTTACCTGAGGCGGTCGGCCCCATAATAAAGATTGCCGGGGGAAGTGCGTTGTTTTCAGAATCAGTCATGCTTAAAAGCCGCCAGCGCGGACTGTAAATCAAGAGGTTGCAGGAGGCCGGACGGGGGCGATTTCACCAATTGCGGGCAAAGACGCTCAACATCCGTGAGTAATTGTATGGCTTGCGAAATCGTCCAGACCTCATGCTCGCAGCCGCAGTGGCGGGCAAACCACATAGCTACCGCATCAGAAGTCACCTCCTGCTGAACAGCAAGGTAACCTAACAGATCAGGTATCAACTTTTGTAAATTTTGTTGGCGTAATGGTAAAGGTACCGCGCGAACCGTCACACGCTGTGACTCACTGAGCATTTCTAAACCAAAATGCTGTAATAACGCCTGATGGCGCGCCAGCACGGCGGTCTCTTCTTTCTGCATTGTCAGCTTCAGCGGAATTAATAACGGCTGCGGCCGCAATCCTTCTTCGGGTGGTGTCAGCTGCGCCCATTTCAGCCAGCGATCGGCCACCGGTAACGCCAGCAACACCAGTTGTTTGCCGCGCTCAAGTAACGCATATTCCGCGGAACATACCGTCAGAACGCGCCCGAAACTCTGGCTGTGCGATTCCAGCGCCGGTTCCGTCAGTGTACGGGCCACTGAAACGGCGGGCTTAGCGGGCTGTGCCACAGCAGGTGCCGGTTCCTGTAAGGAAAACGACTCCGGCGCGGGCTGCAACAAACGTCCGTAAGCTTTGCTTTCTGAAGGATTGTAAGCAGGTTCCGTGCTGCGATAAGCAGATTCACGTGGCTGGCTGGCGCGGGCAGTTTGAGGAAACACATTTTCGCGCGGGGAATTGTTTTCCCGCGATGCCGGCACTTTGCGTTCTGCCGGCTGCGAGAAATGATTGCCACCCGCCGCCTGACGATTTTCCTGCTGCCAGCGCGGCGTATCTTCCTGAAGCTGTGGCTCGTCAAGAACGGGTGCCCCGGCCTGCTGCAATACGGACATCACCGCCTGATAAATAAAATCATGTACCAGCCGCGACTGATGGAAACGCACCTCGTGTTTTGCCGGATGCACATTCACATCCACCTGATGCGGATCGACATCCAGATAAAGCACATACGCGGGCTGCTGATCATCTTTGAGCTGATCCTGATACGCCTGGCGGATCGCGTGATTAATCAGGCGATCTTTCATCATGCGGTTGTTCACATAGCAATACTGCATATCTGTCAGACTGCGCGAACCCGCCGGATCGGCGACCCAGCCACGGATCGCCAGATCACCGTGGCTCCATTCCACTTCCAGTGCGTGCTCGACAAACGCCGGGCTACAAATACTGGCCAGACGGCGGGAGAACTGTGAACGGTCTTTCACCGCGCGATACTGACGGATGAGTTTGCCGTTGTGGCTGAGATTGACGGAAACGTCAAAGCGCGCCAGCGCAATTCGCCGGACAACTTCATCGATATGGGTGAATTCGGTTTTCTCAGTACGCATGAATTTACGGCGGGCGGGCGTATTGTAAAACAGATCCAGCACTTCAACCGTCGAGCCTTGCGGATGCGCCGCCGGTTTGATCGTCACCGCCATATCCCGTCCTTCGGCATAGGCCTGCCAGGCTTCATTCTGCTCTGCGGTGCGCGATGTCAGAATCAGGCGCGATACCGAGCTGATACTGGCCAGCGCTTCGCCACGAAATCCGAGGCTCAGGATTGCTTCCAGATCATCAAGACAGGTGATTTTACTGGTGGCATGACGTGCCAGCGCCAGCGCCAGATCGTCTTTGCCAATCCCGCAGCCGTTGTCGCGAATGCGGATAAGCTTGGCGCCACCGCGATCGATATCAATATCAATACGCGTCGCGCCCGCATCAAGGCTGTTTTCCACCAGTTCCTTCACCACGGAAGCCGGTCTTTCGACAACTTCGCCCGCTGCTATCTGGTTAGCAAGTTGCGGCGGCAGTACCTTGATCGGCATAGCGGCTCCTGTGGCAGACGGTTATTCCCGCCTATGACTGTGGAATAGTTAAGGTTTGGCCGAGCTGTACCTCGCCAGACTTCATATGATTTGCGGTTCTGATGTCGTTCATGCTGACACCATATTTACTGGCGATCGCCGACAGCGTATCGCCGCGTTTCACTTTATGTTTCGCGGGTTTCTTCGCCGTTTTTGCTGTCGAATCCGGTGCTGCGGCTATTGAAGATGTGCGGGTTCCCGCAGGGACTTTCAATCGCTGGCCGACCCAGACGCCGTCTTTTTTCAACTTATTGAGGTCGCGCAGTGCCGCATTTGTCGTGCCATAGCTGTTCGCGATCCCGGTCAGGGTTTCACCCCGTGTCACTTTATGGATCTGCGTGGCACCGGCTGCCCCGGCAGTCACTTCAATCGGACCTGGCTGACTCACGGCAGAGCGGGTTGTCGCACTACTGTCTGCCGCCGCTGCTGATGAGGCCAGCAGCGGACGGTTTTCGACCTTTGGGCCGTTTTGTATCGGATGCGACTGGAAATAATTACGCAGGCCGATGTGGATAGCCCTCGCAATTTTATCCTGGTACGCGCTGCTGCCCAGCAGCCGCTCCTCAGTTGAATTACTGATAAAGCCGGTTTCCACCAGCAGGGAAGGAATATCCGGCGAACGCAACACGCCTAAACTGGCGTGCTCAGGCTTCGCTTTATGCAAAGAGCCAACGGATCGCAGTTCGCGCAGAACACGGGTCGCGACGTCATAACCCACACGTTGTGAATGACCGAACTGTAAATCCAGCACTGCCTGACTGAGATACGGGTCTGAAGCGGTATTCGCCAGCACATCCCCGGCGCCGCCGAGCAGTTCTGATTGTTTCTCGTGCTGCTCCAGCCAGTTACCCATTTCGCTGTTAGCACGACGGTTCGACAGCACCCAGACTGATGCACCACGCGCGCTGCGGCTTGGCGCGGCATCTGCGTGAATGGAAACCAGCACATTAGCGTTTTTCTTACGCGCCACATCGGAACGTCCCATGACGGAAATAAAGTAATCACCGTCGCGGGTCAAGACCGGCTGGAACATCGGGTCGGCATTCAGAATCGCCTGTAATTTACGGGCGATAGAGATGGTGACATTTTTTTCTTTCAGCCCGCCCGCGCCAATTGCGCCAGGATCCTGCCCGCCATGACCGGCGTCAATCGCGACAATTATCCTGCTGTCACTGGTCGACACGGTAGAAGAGCGTGAGTTATCCGGCGCCACCGTAGTAGCTACGACTTTAGTCTGATCATTGGTAAACGGGTTTGATTTTTCGGAAGGCGTAATCATTTTGCCCGCATTTGGCGATGGCGTGTTGGTCGCCACGGCAACCGGTGCACGCTGACGTGCCGGAGCAGAGGCGTTCATGGTCAGCACCACGGTGTACTGGCCGCCGTCTTTTTGTTTAGTGGCGTTGGTTCTGACTTTCTGATTCAGTTCAAATACCAGACGCTGACTCTGCGCATTGGGCGGCGTACTGGCACGCACACGCGTCACCAGATTCTGACCGTTGAAATTCAACGGCAAGCCTTTCATCACGCCGTCCTGACGGATATCCATCACTACGCGTTCAGGGTTGTGCAGAGGGAAAAAAGAGTAATCCGGTGAGCCATCAAATGTAATCGTAACGGTAGATTGCGTGGCACCGTTGGAAACATTGATGTTTTTCATGCCTGCTGCAAGAACCGGTGAGGCGAGCACAGCAAACAATATCAGCGTCGATAACAACATCGCGGCTGAAATATAAAGAGAGGTAAAACGTGAGTTCATCGCGTGATCATCCTTGCTGTTGAACACGATGCAGCAATTTTATGCCAGATTCAGAAACCGCCACCAGCTTCGCGGTGCGACCGGTCAGGGAATAATCCAGCGTCAGTTCAATATCCGGTTCTGGCAACACACCTGCCCCCTGCTGTGGCCATTCCACCAGACAAATAGCGTCCTGTGCGAAATAATCGCGGATCCCCATAAACTCCAGTTCTTCCGGATCAGCAAGGCGATATAAATCAAAATGATACACGGCAATCTTTTCCAGCTGATAAGGCTCGACCAGTGTGTAGGTCGGGCTTTTCACATTGCCCTGATGCCCTAATGCCTGAAGAAATCCCCGGCTAAAGGTTGTTTTACCGGCTCCCAGATCGCCATAAAGATGGATAACCGTTGAACCTTCACAGGCTTTCGCCAGGGAAGCACCTAGTTGCAACGTTGCCGCTTCGTCGGGTAAAGAGATATTAAGTTGATTCATTCAGTGATATCTATTTCTTCAGGTCTGGATTAACTAACGGGGCAATCACCGCTAAAAGATCAGTTGCCAGCATACCGCGCGTTCCCTGCCGGTGGGCAATTTCGTCTGCGGCAGCACCATGCACTACTGAGCCCGCGCAGGCCGCATCATAACTATTTAGTTTCTGAGCCAGCAGGCCGCCGATAATACCAGAAAGTACGTCGCCCATGCCGCCGGATGCCATACCGGCATTGCCGACATCCGCGACCGCCATCTCGCCACGCTCACTGGCAATCAGAGTGCCGGCACCTTTGAGCACCACCACGCCGCCATATCGCTCCGTGAGTTTCTTCGCTGAAAGTAAGCGGTCACTTTCAATTTCGTTCACGCTGCAACCTAGCAAACGTGCCGCTTCGCCCGGATGGGGCGTCAGCACACGATTTTGCCGTTTCCGCGGATTGATTGCCAGCAGGTTAAGCGCATCAGCGTCCCATAAGGCCGGTTTATCCCAATTTTCTGCGCGTTCTACCGCCTGTTTGCCCCATTCTTTCTGACCCAGACCGGGGCCGATAACTAACACATCCGCCCATTCAAGCCCTTCATCGAGCGACTCTGCGGTGAGTTCTTCCACCATCAGCTCAGGTCTCGCGGTCAGTAACGGTCCGGTATTTTCTTTGTGAGTGAGTACTCGCACCAGTCCGGCCCCGCTTCGCAACGCGGCTTCCGAAGCCATGCGGATCGCCCCCGCAAAACCGGTATCGCCGCCCACTACCAGCAAACGCCCGTGTTCGCCCTTGTGAGAACAAGGGCGACGCGGGTGCAGCCATGCGCCTAATTGTGACGCATCCAGCCGTTGTAAGGGAGCAAGATGCCCGCCCAGCCAGCTTTCCAGCCCCAGCGCATCGCAGTGTAATTTGCCGGTGTAGTCGCGCGCCTGCCCGGTCAGTAAACCGGGTTTCAGGGCGATGAAACTGATCGTATGCGAGGCGTGAACCACCTTCCCCGCAGTCTGACCTGTTTGCGCATCAAGACCGGAAGGGATATCTAAAGAGATGACAGGCAAAGACGCCGAGTTAATGGCTTCAATCAGCCCGTCATAAGGTGCTCGCGGCGCGGAAGATAAACCGGTGCCAAGCAAACCATCGATAATCAGATCAGCGTCCTGCGGCCATGCAAAGTCCGCAGGGTTAACCGTGCCGCCGCTTTTCAGCCAATCCTGCCGCGCTGTTTCTGCCTCTTCTGGCAGCGGCTTGCTGCCTGCCACGGCCAGCAGCGTCACGCTTATGCCTGCAGTTTTCGCCAGACGCGCAACTTCAAAACCGTCGCCACCGTTATTACCGTGGCCACACAAAATCAGCCAGTGGCGGGTTTGCGGAAACTCACGCTGCGCCAGTAAAAAAGCGGCTTTTGCCGCACGTTGCATCAGTGTAAACAGAGAAATCCCCGTTTCCTGCGCCGCCTGGCGTTCAGCCTGTCGCAGCCAGTCAGCAGAAAACACAGAATGTGGTAAACTCGCCTCGTTTCGTTTTTCACGTTGGTTCGTCATGACACTCCCTCTCGATCTCGTTCAACTGGCTCAACATATCAAGCAATGGGGCCAATCGCTAGGCTTCCAGCAGGTTGGCATCTGCGATACAGACTTATCTGCCGAAGAGCCTAAACTGCAAGACTGGCTTGATAAACAATATCATGGCGAGATGGAATGGATGGCGCGCCACGGCATGTTACGCGCACGGCCGCATGAACTTCTGCCCGGCACATTGCGGGTGATCAGCGTGCGCATGAATTATTTACCCGCCAAAGCAGCCTTTGCCAAAATCCTGAATAATCCTCAACTCGGCTACGTCAGCCGCTATGCCCTTGGACGTGACTATCACAAAGTCTTGCGCCAGCGCCTGAAAAAACTTGGCGATATGATTCAGGCGCATTGTACTGAACACGCTGATCAGACCGTCACCTTTCGCCCTTTTGTCGATTCCGCCCCCGTGATGGAACGCCCGCTGGCGGCGAAAGCCGGTCTTGGCTGGGTTGGTAAACACTCACTCATTCTTAACCGTGAATCCGGTTCATGGTTCTTTCTCGGCGAACTACTGATTGATTTGCCCCTGCCTGTCGATCAGCCGCAGGAAGAGAAATGCGGAAAGTGCGTGGCCTGCATCACCACTTGCCCGACCGGTGCCATTGTTGCGCCTTATACCGTCGATGCCCGCCGCTGTATTTCCTATCTAACCATTGAGCTGGAAGGCGCAATACCGGAAGAATTCCGCGCGCTGATGGGTAACCGTATCTACGGCTGCGATGATTGCCAGCTGATTTGCCCCTGGAATCGCTATTCGCAACTGACGGATGAAGAAGATTTCAGCCCGCGCGCCGCGCTGCATGCACCAGAGCTGATTGAATTGTTTAGCTGGGCGGAAGAAAAATTTTTGCGTATCACGGAAGGTTCGCCGATCCGGCGTATCGGACATCTGCGCTGGCTGCGCAATATTGCAGTGGCGCTGGGCAATGCGCCCTATTCGGAAGACGTGCTTAATGCCTTACAGTCGCGGGAAGGGAAAAATGCGTTGCTGGATGAACATATCAGTTGGGCAATCGCACAGCAGACAGAAAGAAGGAATGAACATCGGATAGAAGTGCAAACTTCACAGCAAAAACGCCTGATCCGCGCAGTGGAAAAGGGTTTGCCAAGGGATGCATAACCATTCCCCAAAGCAATGCATGAGAAAAGCGATATTTTCTGTGCATAAAAATAAAAATGCTTTGCCAATCAAGTGCAAAAAAAAGAGCAAGTGATCGTCATAACGTTTCTTTATAAATTTATATTGATTTAAATCAACAAGTTATATTTTGGCAATATGGCGAGCGCAAAAAACAGACAGTGTAAAAAAACAACTAAACCTGTGGATAAGTCTGTTTAAAACATTACTACAAATCGTGTAATGATCACGTCATTTATGCACAGAAAATGCAGGAAGAAAGCGTTAAGAAATGATTTTGAACTGAAGAAGAAAACTGGAGCGGGAAACGAGACTCGAACTCGCGACCCCGACCTTGGCAAGGTCGTGCTCTACCAACTGAGCTATTCCCGCATTGAGATGTCTGACATCTGCTGTACTGGCATTTGCTATAAATGTACAGCCTTTGAAACTTTGGAGCGGGAAACGAGACTCGAACTCGCGACCCCGACCTTGGCAAGGTCGTGCTCTACCAACTGAGCTATTCCCGCGTCGCATGGCACTGCTTTTTACGGCTTAAATCTTTGAATCTACGTAACTTAAAAATTTGGAGCGGGAAACGAGACTCGAACTCGCGACCCCGACCTTGGCAAGGTCGTGCTCTACCAACTGAGCTATTCCCGCTCTGCGCACTCAACGAAATTCTTCATCGGTACGGGGTGCGCATTATACGAGAAATCCTTTTAGCCGCAAGCCCCTGAAAGCAAAAAAATGAATTTTTCGTTCAAGTGTCGATTAAAACATCAAAGAGATGAATTAATCAGCGAAACACGGTGATTTCGTGCTCCGCAGCGCAATAAAAAAGATTTCAGTTATTCTGGAGATTAATAAAATGTTCGCGGTAGTAGGCTAATTCAGCGACGGATTCACGGATATCATCCAGGGCCTGATGGGTATTTTGCTTTTTAAAACCGGCCAGCACTTCCGGCTTCCAGCGACGCGCCAGTTCTTTCAGCGTGCTGACATCCAGGTAACGGTAATGGAAATACTCTTCCAGCTCCGGCATATACTTAAACAGGAAACGTCGGTCCTGCCCGACGCTGTTGCCGCAAATCGGCGATTTCCCCGCCGGAACCCACTCGCGCAGGAACTCGATAGTTTTTTGCTGGGCTGCATTGTCATCAAACGGGCTGGCTTTGACGCGATCCACCAGACCGCTGCCGGTGTGCGTACGCACATTCCAGTCATCCATCAGCGCCAGCTGAGCATCAGACTGATGCACCGCCATCACCGGCCCTTCGGCCAGAATGTTCAGATGCGCGTCCGTCACCAGCGTGGCAATCTCAATAATGCGGTCACGTTCAGGATCCAGACCGGTCATTTCCAGGTCGATCCAAATTAAGTTCGAGTCATTTGAAGCCATGATGTGTCCTGTTACAAAGTAGAGAGTTGACGGAGATCTCCGTCATTCGGGCAATTACTATAAAATAGCTGGTATCATAGTCGTTTTGGTCGCACCGAGCGATTAAAGCCAGTCAAGTGAGGCGCAGTGACTAAGTCAAAACTGTCTAAAGGGCAACAACGTCGCGTTCAGACTAACCATCAGCGTCGTCTGACACAGACCGACAAACGAAAAGAGCTGGACGATTCTCTGCATGGCGAACCGCAGGACGGCGTTGTCATCAGCCGTTTCGGGATGCATGCGGACGTTGAAGCGGCCGACGGCAGCCAGCACCGTTGCAATATCCGCCGTACCATCCGTTCTCTGGTCACCGGTGACCGCGTTGTATGGCGCGCCGGGGAAAATACCAGTGTGAAAGGTATCGTCGAGGCGGTCCACGAACGAACTTCCGTTCTGACACGCCCTGATTTCTATGATGGCGTCAAACCCATTGCCGCAAACATTGACCAGATCGTCATTGTCTCCGCCATTCTGCCGGAGCTGTCGCTCAATATTATTGACCGTTATCTGGTAGCGTGCGAAACCGTTGAAGTTGAGCCGCTGATTGTGCTCAATAAAATCGATCTGCTCGACGACGAAGGCCGTAAATTCGTTCAGGGCATGATGGATATCTACCGCAATATCAATTATCGCGTACTCGAAGTGTCGAGCCAGACCGGCGAAGGCATGCCTGCGTTTGAAAAGGCGCTGACTGACCGCATCAGTATTTTTGCCGGCCAGTCAGGCGTAGGCAAATCCAGCCTGCTGAACGCCCTGCTGCCACCGGATGAAAAACAAATTCTGGTGAATGAAGTCTCTGATAACTCAGGCCTGGGTCAGCACACCACCACCGCAGCGCGTCTGTATCACTTCCAGCATGGCGGCGACGTCATCGACTCCCCGGGCGTGCGTGAATTCGGCTTATGGCACCTTGCGCCAGAGCAAATCACCCAGGGCTTTGTCGAATTCCGTCCTTTCCTTGGCTACTGCAAATTCCGTGACTGCAAACACGGCAGTGATCCGGGCTGTGCAATCCGTGACGCCGTAGACCGGGGTGAAATAGCCGAAGAACGTTTCGACAACTACCACCGCATTCTGGAAAGCATGGAAGACGTAAAAACACGTAAAAACTTCGACACGCTGTAATGCTAATTAATTGAATTAACATGTTAATGGCAAACGGGTGAGGTTAACGGAAGTTGAACCGTTGATTTCACCCCGTTACAATCCTCCGCCATACAACACTGCGTGACCCTGAACTGATTTCAGGGTCTCCTGCAAAATGACCGGTAACGCCGGTCATTCATACCATCCAAGAGGTTTTCCCCGTGCTGGACAGTATCAAAATCAAACTGCAATACTTACTTCCTAAACAAGGACTGACCCGTCTTGCTGGCTGGGGCGCGGACAAACGTGCGGCCACGCTGACCCATTGGGTGATCAAAGCGTTTGCGCGTTTTTATAACGTCGACATGAAAGAAGCGCAAAACCCGGATCTCAAATCTTACGCCACATTTAACGAATTCTTCGTGCGTCCGCTGCGCGATGGCGCACGTCCGGTCGTCAGCGGTCTGGATATGCTTTGCCTGCCAGCCGACGGCGCAGTTAGCCAGTTAGGGGCAATTACCGATGGCAAGCTGTTCCAGGCTAAAGGTCATTTCTACAGTTTAGAAGCGCTGCTGGCGGGTAACTATCTGCTGGCTGAGCAGTTCAAAGACGGCCAGTTCGCCACCATTTATCTGGCACCACGGGATTATCACCGCGTGCATATGCCGTGTGACGGCGTGCTGCGCGAAATGATTTATGTGCCGGGTGATTTGTTCTCCGTCAACCCGCTGACCGCCGCGAATGTGCCAAATCTGTTCGCCCGTAACGAACGCGTCATCTGCGTCTTTGATACTGAATTCGGGCCGATGGTGCAGATTCTGGTCGGCGCAACGATTGTCGGCAGCATTGAAACCGTCTGGGCCGGCGGTGTCACACCACCACGCGAAGGCATTATCAAACGCTGGACCTATCCGGCGGCGGGCGAAGAAGGTGCCATCGCGCTGGAAAAAGGTCAGGAAATGGGCCGTTTCAAACTGGGTTCTACGGTGATCAACCTGTTTGCCGCTAAACAAATTCGCTTCATGCCGAATCTGAGCAATGGCACCGTGACCCGCATGGGCGAACCGTTCGCTGAAGCGCTGCGTGCAGCGGCACCCGCAACAACTGACGCGCAAGCACCAGCAACAGAAGTACCTGTAGCAACAGAAACACCTGCTGGTGTGGCAACGGCTGAACCACAAGTCCCGAAAGATTATTAAGTTCGCCCTGAACAGACGAAAAGAACTGAGAAAAAGGATGTGACCGAGTGCGCCTGATCCCCGCCCTGCTGATGAGTTTACTGCTGTCCCTGCCATTGATGGCGGGTGCAGCCCCGACTGAAGATCAGCTCAAACAGGAGCTGAAACAGGCGGAAGCCAACAAAGAAATGGCCAATCAGACGCAGGTGGTTGAGGCGCTGCAAAGCGCACTCAACTGGCTGAATGAAGCCAGTGTTTCAGCCGGGCGCACGGCGGAATATCAAAAGGTCATTGATGACTTTCCAAAACTGACGCAGGCCCTGCGCCAGGAATTGCGAAATCAGCCTGACAAGCCACCCGCGCTGGATAACAGCATCTCAGCCGCTCAGCTCGAGCAGCAAATTCTGCAAGTCAGCAGCCAGCAACTGGAAGAAACCCGCCAGTTACGTCAGGAGCAGGATCGTTCCCGTGACATCAGCGACTCACTAAGTCTGATCCCGCAACAGCAATCCGAAGCCCGCAACGCGCTGAGCGACATCGATCAGCGCATACAGGCGGCGACAGCGGCGGCCACCTCCTCACCCCTGGCGCAGGCGCAACTCAGCGCGCTTCAGGCCGAATCCGCAGCGCGCAAAGCGAAGGTGGATGAACTGGAACTGGCTCAGCTTTCTGCCAATAACCGGCAGGAATTGTCGCGGATGCGCACCGATCTCTACAAAAAGCGCGCCGATTTTCTTGATCAGCAATTACAGGTTTTACGCAACACGCTGAATAATCAACGTCAGCAGGAAGCCGAACAGGCGCTGGAAAAAACCGAGCTGCTGGCCGAACAGAGTGGCGAGTTGCCACACTCGATCAGTCAGCAGTTACAGGCAAACCGCGAGTTGTCGCTGGCGCTGAATCAGCAGGCGCAGCGGATGGACCTGATTTCCTCTCAACAACGTCAGGCCGCTGCACAGACTCAGCAGGTACGTCAGGCGATTAATACCATTCGCGAACAGGCGCAGTGGCTTGGCGCGTCTAATTTACTTGGCGAAACCCTGAGGGCGCAGGTTGCGCGTCTGCCGGATATGCCAAAACCGCAACAGCTTGACCGCGATATGGGCCAGTTGCGCGTTCAGCGTCTGCACTATGAAGATTTGCTGGATAAGCAGGCTATTTACCGTCAGGCGCGGCAGGACGATGGCAAACCGCTCACCACAGATCAGCAAAAAATTCTGGATGCGCAGTTGCGGACGCAACGTGATTTGCTCAATTCCCTGCTCTCGGGTTGCGATACCCAAATTCTTGAACTGACCAAGCTGAAAGTGGCAAACAGCCAACTGGTGGAGGCGCTGAATGACGTACATGACGCCGCCCACCGTTATCTGTTCTGGGTGGCAGACGTCAGCGCCATCGGCATTTCTTACCCGGTGCAGGTCGCGCATGACCTGAAACGGCTGGTCTCGCTGGATTCGCTCAGCCAGCTTGGCGGCGCGTCGATGATGATGGTCACCAGCAAAGAAACACTGTTGCCGCTGTTTGGCGCACTGATTCTGGTGATTATCAGCATCAGTTCCCGCAAGCACTATTATGCATTTCTGGAACGTGCCAGCAGTAAAGTCGGCAAAGTCACGCAGGATCATTTCTCGCTGACCCTGCGTACCGTGTTCTGGTCAATTCTGGTGGCGATGCCGTTACCTGTGCTGTGGGCCGCGCTGGGATTCGGGCTGCAAAGTGCCTGGCCGTATCCGATTGCGGTGGCGATCGGCGATGGCGTCACCGCGACGTTGCCAATCCTGTGGGCGTTTATGGTCAGTGCCGCGCTGGCACATCCTCAGGGATTGTTTGTGGCACACTTCGGCTGGCCGCAGCGTGCGGTGTCAAGGGCACTGCGCTATTACGCGCTGTCGATCTGGGTGCTGGTGCCGCTCATTATGGCGCTGATTACCTTCGATAATCTCAACGATCGCGAGTTCTCTAATACGCTGGGACGTCTGTGCTTCGTGATTCTGTGTCTGGTGGTCGCACTGGTCACCAATAGCCTGAAACGCGCGGGCATTCCGCTGTATCACGATAAAAAAGGCAACAGCGAAAACATCATTAACAAGACGCTGTGGTGGATGCTGCTGGGCGCACCGATTGTCGCTGCGCTGGCTTCACTGATGGGCTACCTCGCGACCTCACAGGCGCTGCTGGCCCGCCTGGAAACCTCGGTCGCCATCTGGTTCGTGTTGCTGGTGATTTATCACATTATCCGCCGCTGGATGCTGATTCAGCGACGTCGTATCGCCTTCGAACGCGCCAAGCAGCGCCGTGCGGAAATGCTGAATCAACGCGCCCGCGGTGAGGAAGATGGCCATCAGATCAGCACCAGCAATGAAGGCACGGTCGAGATTGAGGAACCGGTGGTGGATCTGGATGCCATCTCTGCCCAGTCGCTGCGGCTGGTGCGTTCTCTGCTGACGTTGATCGCGCTGATCTCGGTGATCTTCCTGTGGTCTGAAATCCACTCGGCCTTCTCTTTCCTGGAAAATATTCATCTCTGGCAGGTTGCGTCTACGGTTCAGGGGGTGGAAAGCATGCAGCCGATCACCCTCGGATCGGTGCTGATCGCCATTCTGGTGCTGATTATCACCACGCAACTGGTGCGTAATCTGCCCGCATTGCTGGAACTGGCGCTGCTGCAACACCTGGATCTGACGCCGGGTACCGGCTATGCCGTACTGACCGTCACCAAATACGTATTGCTGCTGATTGGCGGCCTGACCGGTTTCTCGCTGATCGGGATCGAGTGGGCAAAACTGCAATGGCTGGTGGCGGCACTCGGTGTCGGTCTCGGCTTCGGTTTGCAGGAGATCTTCGCTAACTTTATTTCCGGCCTGATTATCCTGTTTGAAAAACCGATCCGTATCGGCGATACCGTAACGATCCGCAACCTGACCGGCAGTATCACCAGGATCAACACCCGTGCCACGACGATCGCTGACTGGGACCGCAAGGAGATTATCGTGCCGAACAAGGCCTTTATCACCGAGCAGTTCATCAACTGGTCGCTGTCGGATTCCGTCACGCGTGTGGTGCTAACCGTGCCTGCACCGTCGGAGGCCAACAGTGAAGAAGTGACAGAAATTCTGCTCAACGCTGCGCATCGCTGTTCGCTGGTGCTGGATATGCCTGCGCCGGAAGCCTATCTGGTGGATCTCCAGCAGGGGATTCAGATTTTCGAGCTGCGTATGCATGCCGCTGAAATGGCGCACCGTATGCCGCTTCGCCATGAAATTCACCAACTGATCCTGGCTGGATTCCGCGAGCACGGCATTACACTGCCATTCCCGCCATTCCAGGTGCGTATGGAAACACTGCACCGCGCGCAAAATGGCAATAACGCGACCTTTACCAGCAGCAGCGGAAGTGGCCGCAGCGGAAACAGTTCGCGCTCACCGGGCGATTTGTAAGAGAAAAGAGAACAGCAAAAGGGCAGATTCTTCTGCCCTTTTTTAAGCACATTGGCTGATGGAGTTTACAGATCCGCGATTAGCGCTGCAGCAGCGTTGCGGTGCAAAGAGATCAGCGATTTGATATCCATGCCGACAATTTCACCGTCAGTCACCCGCCATTTCCCGCCGATCATCACCCGATCGGCTTTTTCCGCACCACACAATAGCAGCGCGGCAATCGGATCATGACTGCCGCTGAAACGTAATTCATCGAGTTTAAACAGCGCCAGATCAGCCTGTTTGCCCACGGCAATCTGCCCGATATCATCGCGACCGATAAGCTTCGCCGAACCGCACGTCGCCCAGCCCAGCACTCGCTCCGGCGTGACATATTCCGCCCCGTATTTCAGACGTTGCAGATACAGCGCCTGCCGCGCTTCATACATCAGGTTTGATGCATCATTCGACGCCGAACCGTCAACGCCCAGACCAATCGGTACGCCAGCGGCCTCCAGATCCCGCGTCGGGCACATACCGGAAGCCAGCCGCATATTCGACACCGGACAATGACAGATACCGGTGCCCGCCGCGCCCAGACGGCGGATTTCGTCGTCGTTAAAGTGAATACCGTGTGCCAGCCATGTCCGGTCACTCAGCCAGCCAACGCTTTCCAGATAATCGACTGTACGCAGACCAAACATTTTCAGGCAAAACTGTTCTTCATCCAGCGTTTCCGCCAGATGCGTATGCAGCCGGACATCTTCCCGCTGCGCCAGTCTGGCGCTCTCACGCATAATTTCGGTGGTGACCGAAAACGGCGAGCAAGGTGCCAGTGCAATCTGCATCCACGCGCCCTCGCCGCGCTGATGATAGCGGTCAATCAGGCGCTGGCTGTCCTGCAAAATCACCTCGCCCGACTGGACCGTCTGTTCCGGCGGCAAACCGCCCTGCTCCTCGCCGAGACTCATCGAGCCGCGCGTCAGTAACGCACGCATGCCCAGCTCACGCACGACGCCCACCTGCACATCGATCGCCTCCTCCATGCCCTGCGGGAAAAGATAATGGTGGTCAGTGGTGGTAGTGCAACCGGAGAGCAACAGTTCAGCCATTGCGACGCGGCTTGCCAGGCCCAGCGCCTCCGGCCCTAAACGCGCCCAGACGGGATAAAGTTTTTTCAGCCACGGGAATAACGGCACGTTGACCACGGGCGCCCAGGCCCGGGTCAGCGTCTGATAAAAATGATGATGAGTGTTAATCAGCCCCGGCAGCAGTACAGACTCGGAGGCATCATAAATATGATCTACCGGCTGCGAAGGTGGCTGACCCGCGGTCAGCAACTCAGCAATTTTCTGCCCTTCAGTGACGATGCCGCCACGGGCATCCAGTGAGTTGGCGGTAAAAACCGCCAGCGGATTTTTGATCCACGTGCGTTGCTCTGACATGTCTGACTTCCTTTTTAAGGTCACATTAAATTCAAAAAGTGAGTCAGCTCAGTTATGCCCTGTCTGCTGATCCAGGGGCGCAACGCGCAGAATTTCAGTGAACCTTGATCTCCTCCGCGACCACGCTGGTGCGTTCTGCAGGCATCAGTAAATTGAGCAGAATAGCGATAACGCCACCGCTGGTCACGGCATGCCCGAAGATATTGCCAACGATGGGTGGGAACTGACCAAGCACATCTGGCACGGCTTCAATGCCCAGACCGATGCCAAAGGCGATGGCAATTATCAGCATTTCACGACGTCCGACCGGCGACTGCGTCATGATTCGGATACCCGCCGCGACCACGCTGCCAAACATCACCAGCGTTGCGCCACCCAGCACCGGCGCAGGAATTTGCTGCAACACTTCGCCGATAAACGGAAACAGGCCTAGCACCAGTAATACCGCGCCAATATACATGCCGACAAAACGGCTGGCGACGCCGGTCATCTGGATCACGCCATTGTTCTGTGCAAATGTTGTGTTAGGAAATGACGAGAAGGCTGCGGCGATAAGGCAACTGATACCGTCAGCCAGAATCCCGCCCTGCAGACGTTTACGGAAGCTTTCTCCTTCAATCGGTTGCTGCGACAACATGCAGTTAGCGGTCAGATCACCCACCGCTTCCAGGATGCTGATAAACGATACCAGCGCGATCGGCACAAAAATAATCCAGTCAAACTTAAAACCAAAACGGAACAGTTGCGGCAATGCAAACCAGTCGCCCTGCAAAGGTTTCACCGTCAGATGGCCGGTCAGCGCAGCGGCGATACAGCCGACAACAATGCCTAAAACTATTGATGAAAGGCGCAGCCAGCGCACGTCGATGCGGTTGCAGGCGACAATCACCAGCAGCGTCAGTGCCCCCAGCCCGAGGTTAGCCGGTGCGCCGAAATTCGCGGCACCATGGCCGCCCGCCCAGTCGGTAATGCTGACTTTAATCAGGCTGATGCCAATCAGCGCGATTACGGTGCCGCTGACCAGCGGTGTAAACACGCGGCGCATCTGCCCGATAAACCGGCTAACCAGCAGCGGGATAAACGCCGCCACAAAGTTCACCCCAAAAATCATCGCCATGATGTCTTCAGGAGAGCCACCGCGGCTTTTCACCAACATACCGCCGGAGAGGATCACCCCCAGAAACGCAAAACTGGTACCTTGCAAACAAATCATCCCCGCGCCCACCGACATAAACCGGCGCGCCTGAATAAATGTCCCGATGCCGGAAGCCAGCAAAGACATGCTGATCAGATAAGGCAAGTAGGCATTCAGCCCGAGAACCGAGCCGATAATCAGCGGCGGCGTGATAATTCCGACCACGCTTGCCAGCACGTGCTGGATGGCGGTGAAAAATGCCGGTGCCGGTGCAATGCGCTCTTCCAGTCCATAAAGAAGTTCTTTGTCGTTGGATTCTGACATAACGAGTTTTCCGGATAATAAGTGATGATCCGGTAATGCATAAATCAGGCCAGCAGCAAAAAATTTAGCTTAACTCAGGCAGAAGACCCTGTTTATGGCGCTTGGCGAGAAAGGGCCAGCACTGAAACTTTAAAATCAGCGCTGCGTCATTTAGGTACTTTTGTTTCAGTAAAAGTGCAGTTTTGGGTTTATTGCACAATGAAGGGGCAAAAAAGGGAAATCGTGGAAGGAAGCCCTGACCTTGGGAACAGGGCTTAAGCACTCATCAGGCGCGTGTCACCGGGAAGGCCAGGACATCACTCAGGCTGGCAGCACCCAGCGCAATCATAATCAGGCGGTCAACACCCAGCGCCACACCTGAACACTCCGGCATACCGTGTTCTAACGCATCCAGCAGATTGTTATCGACAGGATGCTGCGGCAGGCCGCGTGCCGCGCGTTTGCGGTTATCCTGCTCGAAACGCTGACGCTGCTCACGGCTGTCCGTCAGTTCACGGAAACCATTCGCCAGCTCAATGCCTTTGTAATACACCTCGAAACGCTCGGCGACGCGGTGATCTTCCGTACTGATTTCTGCCAGAGCGGCCTGCGTGGCCGGGAAATGATAGACGAATGTCGGTTTGTCGCGACCAATGTGCGGTTCTACACCCATCGTAAACAACAACTGTAACAGGGTGTCACGGTCTTCTTCGGTATCAGCAATGTTGGATAAATCCAGTTTTGCCGCCGCTTCACGCAGTTCCGTTTTGTCGGCGGATAACGGATCCACACCGAGATGGCGGGTAAACGCCTGCTGATAAGACAGGGTTTCAGCGCTATCGCAATCGAGAACCTGCTGGAGTAAATCATCCACTTCATTCATCAGACGGTACATGTCATAACGCGGACGGTACCATTCGAGCATGGTGAATTCCGGATTATGATGACGCCCGGCTTCTTCATTACGGAAACTGCGGCCCATCTGATAAATCGGCCCGCTGCCCGCAGCCAGCAAACGTTTCATGTGATATTCCGGGCTGGTCATCAGATACAACGTCATGCCGTCAGCCGCACCCGGCCCGACAAAACGCGTCTCAAACGGCACCAGATGAATGTCGGTCACCGTGGCCTGGCTCATTGCTGGCGTTTCAACTTCCAGTACGCCGCGATCGGCAAAGAAACGTCGAATCTCAGCGAGGATAGCCGCACGCTTCAACAAATTGGCGACGGGAGCACTGGGTTGCCAGCTTGCTGTTTCGCTCATGGTGATTTACTCCGAATTCAGAAAAGTCATGCAGTCTACCTGCATCCCCGCAGGCAAACAAATATCTCATTTTACGAAGCGCAATGCAGAGAAAGCCTAAACCTGCATTCACATCAAATTACCATGACTACCCCTTTGGTATAATAATTCTCTTACAAACAATAAGAATATCAGCCACCGGGACAGCGCCTGTATGTCATCGGGGTTCACTAACTCTTCGATTATGAAGAGCTTTTCGCGGGTGTTTCAAACCCGATCTCATTGATGATAGTGGAGGAATGCAGTGCAAACCTTTAACGCCGACATTGCAATTATAGGTGCAGGTGGGGCGGGTTTACGCGCAGCAATAGCCGCAGCGGAAGCCAATCCCAACCTGAATATCGCGTTGATTTCGAAAGTGTACCCAATGCGCAGCCACACCGTGGCGGCCGAAGGCGGTTCTGCCGCTGTGACGCAAGATCACGACAGCTTTGATTTTCACTTCCAGGATACCGTTTCCGGAGGCGACTGGCTGTGTGAGCAAGACGTAGTGGATCATTTCGTTCATCAATGCCCGACTGAAATGGCCCAGCTTGAACTGTGGGGCTGTCCGTGGAGCCGTAAGGATGACGGTTCCGTCAATGTTCGCCGCTTCGGCGGAATGAAGATCGAACGCACCTGGTTTGCCGCGGATAAAACCGGCTTCCATATGCTGCACACCCTGTTCCAGACCTCGCTGAAATACCCACAAATCAAACGATTCGATGAGCATTTCGTCCTCGATATTCTGGTCGATGAAGGCCAGGTACGCGGCGTTGTCGCCATCAATATGATGGAAGGCACACGCGTGCAAATTCGGGCTAACGCCGTGGTCATGGCGACCGGCGGCGCAGGCCGTGTTTACCGTTACAACACCAACGGCGGTATCGTCACCGGCGATGGCATGGGCATGGCGTTCCGCCATGGCATTCCGTTGCGCGACATGGAGTTCGTGCAATATCACCCGACCGGCCTGCCGGGTTCCGGCATCCTGATGACAGAAGGCTGCCGCGGTGAAGGCGGCATTCTGGTCAACAAAGACGGTTACCGTTATCTGCAGGATTACGGCATGGGGCCGGAAACCCCTCTGGGCGAGCCGAAAAACAAATACATGGAACTCGGCCCGCGTGACAAAGTATCACAAGCGTTCTGGCACGAATGGCGCGCCGGACGCACCATCGAAACGCCGCGTGGCGACGTGGTATATCTGGATTTACGCCATCTCGGCGAGAAAAAACTGCGTGAACGTCTGCCGTTCATCTGCGAACTGGCCAAAGCGTATGTCGGCGTCGATCCGATTACGGACCCGATCCCTGTTCGCCCTACCGCGCACTACACCATGGGCGGCATTGAAACCGATGCACAGTGTGAAACCCGTATCAAAGGTCTGTTCGCAGTCGGTGAATGTTCGTCTGTCGGTCTGCATGGCGCCAACCGTCTCGGCTCAAACTCACTGGCAGAACTGGTGGTGTTCGGGCGTATGGCCGGTGAAAAAGCGGCAGAACGCGCAGTTGAAGCCAAAGACACCGGCAACAGCGTCGCGCTCGAAGCGCAGGTGCGTGATATCGAAAACCGTGTTGCCGCGCTGATGGCACAGGAAGGCGACGAAAGCTGGGCCGCCATCCGTGACGAAATGGGTCTGGCGATGGAAGAAGGTTGCGGGATTTATCGCACTACCGAGCTGATGCAAAAAACCATCGATAAACTGGCCGAACTGAAAGAACGCTTCAAACGGGTGAAAATTCAGGATACCTCCAGTGTCTTTAATACCGACCTGCTGTATACCATCGAACTGGGTCATGGCCTGGAAGTAGCAGAATGTATGGCGCATTCCGCCATCAATCGTCGCGAATCACGCGGCGCCCATCAGCGTCTCGATGAAGGCTGTACCGAACGCGATGACGTGAATTTCCTCAAACATACTCTGGCCTTTTATCAGCCAGATTCCGCCCCGCGCCTCGAATATGGCGACGTGAAAATTACCACGCTGCCACCGGCAAAACGCGTGTACGGCGGGGAATCTGAGACTCACGATAAAAAAGATAAGGAGCAATCACGTGGCTAAAATGCGCAGCCTGAAGGTTGAGATCATGCGCTACAACCCGGAAACGGACAGCGCGCCGCATCCGGTGGTGTATGACGTGCCTTTCGATGAAACAACGTCACTGCTCGATGCTCTGGGCTACATCAAAGATCATCTGGCCGCTGACCTTTCCTATCGCTGGTCGTGCCGTATGGCAATCTGCGGCTCGTGCGGCATGATGGTGAATAGGGTGCCGAAGCTGGCGTGCAAAACCTTCCTGCGGGAATATCCGGACGGTATGCAGATTGAGGCGCTGGGGAACTTCCCGGTGGAACGTGATCTGGTGGTCGATATGACCCACTTTATCGAAAGCCTCGAAGCCATCAAACCTTACATTATCGGCAATACCCGCACGATCGGCGAAGGCCCGGGCAAGCAAACTCCGGCGCAAATGGAGAAATATCACCAGTTCTCCGGCTGTATCAACTGTGGTTTATGTTATGCCGCCTGCCCGCAGTTTGGACTGAATCCTGAATTCATCGGCCCGGCAGCTATCACGCTGGCGCATCGCTACAACCTCGATAACCGTGACCACGGCAAAGCACAACGTATGCCACAGCTCAACAGTCAGAATGGTGTCTGGAGTTGTACGTTCGTCGGTTATTGCTCCGAAGTCTGTCCGAAGCACGTCGACCCTGCCGCCGCCATTCAGCAAGGCAAAGTCGAAAGTTCGAAAGACTTCATGATCGCAAGGCTGAGACCGCAATGAGGGAGGAAAATATGACGACTCAAAGTACGGGCAGCAAACGTAAACCCTACGTGCGTGAGATGAAAGCCAGCTGGTGGAAAAATTTACCGTTCTACCGTTTTTATATGCTGCGTGAGGGCACGGCGGTTCCGGCAGTATGGTTCAGTCTCTTACTGCTGGCAGGGGTTTGCTCGTTACGTAACGGGCCTGAAAGCTGGGCGGGTTTTGTGAATTTTCTGCAAAATCCGGTGGTCTTGCTGATTAACCTGATCGCCCTGCTTGCGGCCCTGTTGCATACCAAAACCTGGTTCGAACTGGCACCGAAAGCCTCCATCCTGGTGGTGAAAGGTAAAAAGATGGGACCTGAACCGGTGATTGCCGGTTTCTGGGGCGTGACGATCGTTGTGACGCTGGTTGTTCTCGTCATCGCACTGTTTCTTTAAGGAGGCGACATGAAAAATACTCTTCCTAAACGTTCAGACGAGCCGGTGTTCTGGGGATTGTTTGGTGCGGGCGGTATGTGGAGCGCAATTTTTGCGCCGGTGATGATTCTGCTGGTGTGCTTCCTGCTGCCGCTGGGCTTTTTCCCCGGCGACGCACTGAGCTATCCACGCGTGCTGGCATTTGCGCAAAGCGGGATCGGGCGTCTGTTCCTGCTGCTGATGATCGTGCTGCCTCTGTGGTGCGGTCTGCACCGGATCCATCACTGCATGCACGACCTGAAGATCCACGTTCCGGCCGGAAAATGGGTGTTCTACGGGCTGGCGACGATCTTAAGTATCGTCACCCTTATCGTGCTGATCCGCCTCTGATCCGCAAAGATCTGACTTTCCAGCGGCCATCTCTCTGGCCGCTGTTTTCATTCTTTATCCGCAGGTTTTCCCTTTTTCTTTTTTGTTACCTACACTTAGAGAACATACTAAGGAAGGAAACTCCATGCGTATCTGGTCAAAACTCAGCGTTATCATCACAGCACTTATGTCAGTCGCGTGCAGCGTAACGCCGCCTGCTGACGTCAAAGTCGTCAATAATTTCGAACTCACCCGCTATCTCGGTACCTGGTATGAAGTCGCCAGACTGGACCATAGTTTTGAAAGCGGACTGGAACGCGTCACCGCCAATTACAGCCTGCGCGATGATGGCGGCGTAAAAGTGATTAATCGCGGGTTTAATCCGCAGAAGAATAAATGGCAGGAAAGTGAGGGCAAAGGTTACTTCACCGGATCACCTGCGCGCGCGGCGCTGAAAGTGTCATTCTTCGGTCCGTTCTATGGCGGTTATAACGTCATAGAACTGGATAAAGATTATCGTTACGCGCTGGTCTGCGGACCGGATAAAAGCTATCTGTGGATCCTGTCCCGTACGCCAACGCTGGATGACAGCGTGAAGCAGCAACTTCTGCAAACGGCGCAGCAGTACGGATTTGATACCAGCAAACTGGTGTGGGTGAAACAGCCTTGATGCTTACACCATAAAACTCGCGCCATAAAAACAACACTGCCTGCATCAACGTGCAGGCAGACATCAGTTTACTTAACGTTATTCGCTCGCTATTGCGCGCTTTTCTGAATGGCTTCCCCACCGGCAGACACATCTTCACCTACGCCACGCGTGGTGTTGCAGGCTGTTAAGGCAGAAGACAAGATAAGAACAGACAAGATAGCGAGGATACTTTTCTTCAGCATATAAATCTCCTTCCTATAAGAGAATGTAAAGTACGACACTTTTAGTGTAGCTAATTTTCTGGATATAGAAGGGAACAGGCAGGATTTTAAGACATTTGGTAAAACGAGGCTGAAGGGATCAGCCTGCTTTGGAAATTGCGCCACCCAGATGCTGGATGTCTTCACCGAAACCATGAACCGTGTTGCAGCCGGATAACGAAGCCAGCAGCATCACTGAAACCACGATAAACATCATCTTCTTCAACATGGTAAACATAATCCCATTCAACAAGTTGGGGCTGGAAAGCTGCGACAGGCATTCACCTGTGGCAGCTTTCATCCGGCGTAATAAGTATTGAGAACTTATTTAACGCGGGAAACGTATTCGCCAGAGCGGGTGTCACAACGGACGATTTCGCCGATCTGCACGAATAATGGCACTTTAACCACAGCGCCGGTGCTCAGGGTCGCTGGCTTACCGCCGGTACCTGCGGTATCACCTTTCAGGCCAGGATCAGTGTCCACAACTTCAGCTTCGATGAAGTTTGGTGGCTGAACAGCGATAGGACGGCCATCCCACAGCGTCACGATACATTCTGCGTTGTCCTGCAGCCATTTAGAGGCGTCAGAAACAGTTTTCTCTTCAACCTGATGCTGTTCGAAAGTCTCAGGGTGCATGAAGTGGTAGAACTCACCGTCGTTGTAGAGGTAGTTCATGTTGGTATCTACAACATCAGCGCCTTCGCATGAGTCAGTAGATTTGAAGGTTTTTTCTACACGGGAACCGGTCAGCAGACGACGCATTTTAACGCGTGCGAAAGCCTGGCCTTTGCCTGGTTTTACGAATTCACTGGATTCGATAGCGTAAGGCTCGCCCTCGAACATGATTTTAAGACCCGGACGGAAATCGTTGCTAGAATAAGTCGCCATGATGGCCCTCTAATTTTAAACTGGTATTAGCCAAAAAAATGGCAAACATTGTAACCCTAAACACGCCATTTAGAGAAGATTGGTTGTATCAACTCGGCGATGTTATCACTGACCCGGATGAACTGCTTACTCTTCTGGCACTTAACGACAATGCAGAACTGCAAAGTGGGCGTGAAGCCCGTCGTTTGTTCCCGCTTCGCGTGCCCCGCGCCTTTGTGGCACGTATGCAGCCGGGCGATCCACAGGATCCTTTATTGCTTCAGGTATTGACCGCACGCGAGGAATTTATTGCCGCGCCGGGCTTTACCACTGACCCGCTTGATGAACAACGCAGCGTTGTTCCGGGTCTGTTGCACAAGTATAGCAATCGCGCCCTGTTACTGGTGAAAGGCGGATGTGCGGTAAATTGCCGCTACTGTTTCCGTCGTCATTTCCCGTATCAGGACAACCAGGGAAATAAGGCTAACTGGGTTCAGGCGCTGGATTATATCCGCACTCGCCCGGAACTCGATGAAATTATTTTCTCCGGTGGTGATCCGCTGATGGCCAAGGATCATGAACTCGACTGGTTGATCGGTGAACTCGAAGAGATCGCGCACATTAAGCGGCTGCGTATTCATACCCGTTTGCCGGTGGTTATCCCTGCACGTATCACGGATTCCTTCTGCCAGCGCCTTGAAAAATCACGTCTTCAGGTGCTGATGGTGACGCATATCAATCACGCCAATGAGATTGATAATGCATTGCGCGCCAGCATGGCGAAGCTGAAAAGCCATGGCGTGACGCTGCTCAATCAGAGCGTGCTGCTGCGGGGCGTTAATGATTCTGCTGATGTGCTGGCGACACTGAGCAACGCGCTGTTTGACGCGGGTATTTTGCCTTACTACATCCACGTGCTGGATAAAGTACAGGGTGCGGCGCATTTCATGGTGAACGACGACGAAGCGCGCGTCATTATGAAAGGGCTGATGAGTAAAGTGTCAGGTTATATGGTACCGAAACTGACCCGTGAAATTGGCGGCGAGCCGAGCAAAACCATTCTGGATCTGCGGCTGAAGCAGTCTTAACACGTTCTTCCAACCCCAAATAATTCAAGTTGCAGGAAGGCGGCAAGTGATGGAGTCCCGATGAGCTTACTCAGGTAAGTGATTCGGGTGACTGAACGTAGCCAACGCACCTGCGGCTTGAAGTATGAAGGGGGAACGCAAAAAGGGATGCCATTGGCATCCCTTTAGTATTTATAGCCTTCACGCGACTATGGGCACTTATAAACCTGACCGACCATTTTGCTGTCAACCGGTGCAAAGCTGGACAGGAAGTTCTGGGACGGGCTGTTGGCACCATAAATGGTGTTGCCGCCCATCGCTGCCGCTTTGTTACGCAGGTCATTGGCTGCGCCACGCATGGAGCTGCCGTCACCGCCGGTACCGGAGAACCAGTTGCTTTGGGCACCGGTGACTTCGCCAAGCAACTGACAATTTGCGCCTGGTTTGTCGTCCGTGAATTTCACCTGCTGGCCCGCTGCATCCAGTTGATGAGTGGTACTGCACCCGGCAAGCAGCGCGATAGCTGACAGGCCCAGTAACATTTTAATCCGCATCACTTTCCCCATTTGTTTTTGTAATCACATAAAGCCTATCAGAAAACACCTGGCTCTCTTAGGCATCCGTTGCCACGCATACCCAAGTTTGTGCTATCGGTAAAAATCCGAAATCCACGCAGAAACAAGTCTACACGTTAAAGGCCGGAGACAATGAGAGTTATCTTACTGAACCTGATAAAAAAGGGTCAAATAAAAAAACCCGGCCTTTACAGACCGGGTTTCTTCAGTACGTTGCCTCAGTGAGCAAAAAAGCCCGCTGATTTTACGTACCTGCGGATGAACGCAGGGGGATGATGATTACATCATGCCGCCCATGCCGCCCATTCCACCCATACCGCCAGCGCCGCCCATATCGACTTTATCGTCTTTAGGCAGGTCGGTGATCATGCACTCAGTGGTGATCATCAGGCCAGCTACAGAAGACGCGTACTGCAGAGCAGAACGGGTGACTTTAGTTGGATCAAGGATACCCATTGCGATCATGTCGCCGTATTCTTCGGTGTAAGCGTTGTAGCCGAAGCTGCCTTCGCCCGCTTTCACTTTGTTTGCGATAACAGAGGCTTCTTCGCCAGCATTCACAACGATCTGACGCAGTGGAGATTCCATTGCGCGCAGAGCAACGCGGATACCCACGTTCTGGTCGTCGTTGTCGCCGGTCAGGTTAGCCAGAGTGTGAGCAACGCGAACCAGCGCCACGCCACCACCAGCAACCACGCCTTCTTCTACCGCAGCACGGGTTGCGTGCAGGGCATCTTCAACGCGAGCTTTCTTCTCTTTCATTTCAACTTCAGTCGCTGCGCCCACTTTCAGAACGGCTACGCCGCCTGCCAGTTTAGCCACACGCTCTTGCAGTTTTTCACGGTCGTAATCAGAAGTCGCTTCTTCAATCTGCTGACGGATCTGAGAAACACGGCCCTGGATGGTTGCTTCTTCGCCAACGCCATCGATGATGATGGTGGTGTCTTTGTTGATAACAACACGTTTAGCCTGACCCATATCTTCCAGAGTGGCTTTTTCCAGTTCCAGACCGATCTCTTCAGAGATAACGGTACCGCCAGTCAGGGTTGCGATGTCCTGCAGCATAGCTTTACGACGGTCGCCGAAGCCTGGTGCTTTAACCGCAGCCACTTTCACGATGCCACGCATGGTATTCACAACCAGAGTCGCCAGGGCTTCGCCTTCAACGTCTTCAGCAATGATCAGCAGTGGTTTACCGGCTTTCGCAACGGCTTCCAGTACTGGCAGCATTTCGCGGATGTTAGAAATTTTCTTGTCAGCCAGCAGGATGAACGGGCTTTCCAGTTCGATTGAACCGGTTTCTGGTTTGTTGATGAAGTAAGGAGACAGATAACCACGGTCGAACTGCATACCTTCAACAACGTCCAGCTCATCTTGCAGGCCAGTGCCTTCTTCAACAGTGATGACGCCTTCTTTGCCCACTTTTTCCATCGCTTCAGCGATCAGTTTACCGACAGTTTCATCGGAGTTAGCAGAGATGGTACCAACCTGTGCAATGGCTTTAGAGTCCGAGCAAGGGACAGATAATTTTTTCAGTTCTTCAACCGCAGCAACGACAGCTTTGTCGATACCACGTTTCAGATCCATCGGGTTCATGCCCGCAGCAACAGCTTTCAGGCCTTCAGTGATGATGGCTTGAGCCAGAACGGTTGCGGTAGTGGTACCGTCACCCGCGGCATCGTTCGCTTTGGACGCGACTTCTTTCACCATCTGTGCGCCCATGTTTTCGAACTTGTCTTCCAGTTCGATTTCACGTGCAACGGACACGCCGTCTTTAGTGATGGTTGGTGCGCCGAAAGATTTGTCCAAAACCACGTTACGGCCTTTAGGGCCCAGGGTCACTTTTACTGCATCAGCAAGGATGTTTACGCCACGCAGCATTTTCACACGGGCGTCGTTACCGAATTTTACTTCTTTAGCTGCCATTGTTAATTTCCCTTAAATTCGTTCTGTTCAGAAAAAAGTGGATCGGGGGACAATCAGGCTTCTACGATTGCCAGAATGTCACTCTCAGACATGATCAACACTTCTTCATTGTCGATCTTCTCAGCTTTCACGCCGTAACCGTCGTTGAAAATGACGATGTCGCCAACTTTCACGTCCAGCGCTTTAACTTCACCATTTTCCAGAATGCGACCATGGCCGACAGCCAGGATTTCGCCACGGGTAGATTTACCGGCAGCGGAGCCAGTCAGAACGATGCCGCCAGCGGATTTAGATTCTACTTCTTTACGCTTGACGATAACGCGGTCATGCAATGGACGAATTTTCATTGATAACTCTCCTGTGAGCGGGTCCATATCTATTTTTAGGGTTGAATGCCTGGCAAAGTCCTGCCCGGCCTCGTGGTTTGTTTAATGGGGGCGATACGCAGCCCTTCAAGGGGAAGAACAGAAAAATTTTCTCTTTTTCTTTCGCTGCTCTGTTGACGAAAATCGACCTTCGCAGTGCTTCCCAACAATCTTTTAACAATTGAGGCCACAGAGATTAGCGATCGCGGTGCTCTGTGTCGTCATCTTTTTTAGGTGTAACCAGACGTTCCTGCGTTTCATCCGTCCGCTGGAACTCGCCATCAAAGGTATTCCCCGTTGGCGCGCTGCTCCCCCAGTTACCGCCGGAACGCACAATGTTCAAATGCGGCATCAGTTTTAGCGTCAGTCGTTTCTGGATGGGTGGCAGCAAAAGCAGCAAACCGAGGAAATCAGTAAAGAAGCCCGGTACCAGCAGCAGGAATCCGGCGATCACCAGCGAAACACTTTTAACCATCTCGGCTGCCGGGCTTTCCCCAACCGCCAGTTTTTGCTGCAACTGCATAAACGTCTTCATGCCCTGATTCTTCACCAGAGAGACACCTACGCAAGAGGTGAAAACAACCAGCAATAACGTTGTTGCCACGCCAACCACCGCAGCCACCTTGATAAATAAGGTGATTTCAATGTAAGCCAGCAGGAATAACAGTAATAACGGTAACCAGCGCACCGCATTCTCCTTGTAATTTGGCTCCGGAAGCGCTGTCGCAGCGGCATTCCAAACCCTGAATAAGTGCCTGCTTGAGATCTTCGCTATCAAAGAAATGCAGGCTGACTACACTGAGATGGTGATCACTCATCATGATTTCAACCACCAGACCTGATTTAATTGAGCAGGTAAATGAATTGTGAGAATTCTCACAGATACTAAAAACATGCACGATAATAGGGCAGGATAGTGATCTTAGTACGTGCAATTCGTCTGAAGCAGCATATGATCGCCTCCGTTGCTCAAACAACGGTTGATCGTTTTAAATTTACTACGGCCAGTAACATAATTTTAAACATCGCATAACGCATTCAGTACCGAAGAGAAGGTTCTCATGTCAAACACCATTCGTATCGAGGAAGACCTGCTGGGCACGCGCGAAGTACCGGCAGAAGCTTATTACGGCATTCACACCCTGCGGGCGATTGAAAACTTCTATATCAGCAACACCAAGATCAGTGATGTTCCTGAGTTTGTTCGCGGCATGGTGATGGTGAAAAAGGCGGCAGCTCTTGCTAACAAAGAGCTGCGCACCATTCCACGTCACATTGCGGATATCATTATTCAGGCGTGCGACGAAGTGCTTGATAAAGGCAAATGCATGGACCAGTTCCCTATCGACGTCTATCAGGGCGGTGCGGGAACCTCGGTAAATATGAACACGAATGAAGTGCTGGCGAACATCGGTCTGGAACTGATGGGACACCAGAAAGGCGATTACCAGTTCCTCAATCCAAATGATCATCTGAACAAATGCCAGTCCACCAATGATGCCTACCCTACTGGTTTTCGTATCGCCGTGTACGCGTCCTTGCTGAAACTGGTTGATGCTATTTCCCAGCTGGGCGACGGTTTTGAGCGTAAAGCGAAGGAATTCGAAAACATCATCAAGATGGGCCGTACACAGTTGCAGGACGCCGTTCCGATGACGCTCGGTCAGGAATTCCACGCGTTCAACGTGTTGCTCAAAGAGGAAACCCGCAATCTGTTGCGTACCGGCGAATTACTGCTGGAAGTGAACCTCGGGGCGACAGCAATCGGTACCCGCCTGAATACGCCGGAAGGTTATCAGCAACTGGCGGTAGAAAAACTTGCAGAAGTCAGCAATCTGGCCTGTGTACCCGCTGAAGACCTGATTGAAGCAACGTCCGACTGTGGCGCATACGTGATGGTTCACAGCTCGCTGAAACGTCTGGCCGTGAAGCTTTCTAAAATCTGTAACGACCTGCGTCTGCTCTCTTCCGGTCCTCGCGCTGGCCTGAATGAAATCAACCTGCCGGAATTACAGGCGGGTTCTTCTATCATGCCAGCCAAAGTGAACCCGGTTATCCCGGAAGTCGTGAACCAGGTGTGCTTCAAAGTCATCGGTAACGACGTCTGCGTGACGATGGCGGCAGAAGCGGGCCAGCTTCAACTGAACGTCATGGAACCGGTAATTGGTCAGGCGATGTTTGAGTCAGTGCATATCCTGACTAACGCCTGCTACAATCTGCTCGAAAAATGCATCAACGGCATTACAGCGAACAAAGAAGTATGTGAGTTCTACGTTTTCAACTCTATCGGCATCGTCACCTACCTTAACCCGTTCATCGGCCACCACAATGGCGATATCGTCGGCAAGATTTGTGCTGAAACCGGTAAGAGTGTCAGGGAAGTGGTGCTCGAGCGCGGCCTGCTGACTGAGGCGGAGCTGGACGACATTTTCTCCATCGAAAACCTGAAACATCCGGCTTACAAAGCAAAACGCTATACCGATGAAAATGAACAGTAACAGACTCAAATACTGACCTTTTAAAGGCTCGTTGTTCTGCAGAACAGCGGGCCTTTTTACTTTGTACAACACAACAATTACACAACAATTAATTATCAATTCCTTAAGGAGTGCTGGGAATATGGACGGACAACCATGTTAATTATCGAATTTATTATTGTACTGGCGGCGATTTTCCTCGGCGCGCGCTTAGGCGGCATCGGCATTGGTTTCGCGGGCGGGCTTGGCGTTCTGGTGCTCGCCCTGATAGGCGTTAAACCGGGAACCATCCCTTTTGACGTAATCTCTATCATCATGGCGGTGATCGCCGCGATTTCGACCATGCAGGTAGCAGGCGGGATGGATTATCTGGTGCAACAAACTGAAAAGCTGCTGCGCCGTAATCCCAAACACATCACCCTCCTCGCACCCATCGTCACCTATTTCCTGACGATTATGGCGGGCACTGGCAACATTTCACTGTCGGCATTACCGGTTATTTCTGAAGTCGCCAAAGAGCAAGGGATTAAACCCTGCCGCCCGCTTTCCACCGCCGTGGTTGCTGCGCAGATAGCCATTACCGCCTCACCGATTTCTGCCGCAGTGGTGTACATGGCATCCACCATGGAAGGCCACGGCGTCAGTTATCTTCATCTGCTGATGGTGATGATCCCGTCCACACTGGCTGCAGTGATCCTGATGTCGCTGATTGTCAGCTGGTGCTTTGACGCAAAGCTTTCCAATGACCCGGTTTATCTCAAACGGTATGAAGAAGGTTTGATCCAACTGCGTGGCGATAAAGTGCTGGAAATCAAACGCGGCGCCAAACTCTCGGTGTTGCTGTTCCTGCTCGGCGTACTGACGGTGGTCGCTTATGCGGTTATTAACAGCCCGAGCCTGGGTTGGGTCGCACAACCGGTGATGACCACCAACAGCGCCATCCTGATTATCATGCTCAGTGTCGCCACGTTAATCACCTTGCTGTGCAGCATTGATACCGACGCCATTCTGACCTCCAGCACGTTCAAATCCGGCATGAGCGCCTGTATTTGTATCCTCGGCGTGGCCTGGCTGGGTGACACTTTTGTGCAGGCCAATCTCGGCTGGATCAAAGAAACCGCGGGTGGCCTGATCCAGGCGCATCCGTGGCTGCTGGCAGTGATTTTCTTCTTCAGCTCTGCGCTGTTGTATTCGCAGGCCGCCACGACCAAAGCCCTGCTGCCAATGGCGCTGGCACTGAGCGTATCGCCGCTGACCGCCGTGGGTTCTTTTGCCGCTGTTTCCGGTTTATTCATTCTGCCGACGTATCCGACGCTGGTTGCCGCTGTGCAGATGGATGACACCGGCACTACCCGCATCGGGCGCTTCGTCTTCAACCATCCATTCTTTATTCCCGGCACGATTGGCGTGTTCCTGTCTGTAGTTTTTGGATTTGGTTTCGGCAGTATTATTCTCTGACAGTTTTCCGGGGGCTGCGGCCCCCGTTAAGCACTCGGGGCTTTCTGCTCAGGGATTGCTCAGGGTATACTCACAATTCATTAACGCGCTATGGCATGACGCCGTGCGCATCTTCTGTCGATTCGCTCAGTGGCTGTTCATCTGCCGCGACAAAGAGAACTTTACTCCGCATGGATCACCGCATTCTTCGAATTTTCTTCCTGCTGTGCAGCCTGAGTCTTTTGCCGTTTCAGGCGAATGCCTCTTTATTTGGCAAACCCGCCGCGCCACAGTTTGTCCCCGTCGATCAGGCATTCAGTTTTGATTTCCAGCAGCAAGGTCACGACCTCAAACTGAACTGGCAAATCCGTGACGGCTATTATTTATATCGCAGCAAGATTGAGCTGGAACCGAAGAATGCTCAGCTCGCGGCGTTTTTGATGCCCAAAGGCCGTGATCATCATGATGAGTTTTTCGGTGACAGCGAAGTTTATGAGAATGCCCTGCATCTGACGATCCCTCTCCGCCAGGCCAGCGCGGATGCAACCGTTCGTGTGACCTATCAGGGATGTGCCGCCGCAGGATTCTGCTATCCGCCGGAAACTCGTGACGTACCGCTGAGTGCCGTCACGGAACCGACGCGTGTCAGCACGCCCGCTACTGATACAGCATCCGCACCGGTTATCGCGACGCCTGAAAAGCTATCCACACCACTACCATTTTCTCCGCTGTGGGCCTTGCTGATCGGCATCGGTATTGCCTTTACGCCTTGCGTACTGCCGATGTATCCGCTGATTTCCGGCATTATTCTCGGGTGCCAGCGCCCTCACAGCATGAAGCGAATTTTCCTGCTGGCGCTGGTTTACGTGCAGGGCATGGCGCTGACTTACACACTGCTTGGTATGGTGGTCGCTGCGGCAGGTTTGCAGTTCCAGGCGGCGTTGCAAAGTCCGTGGGTACTGATTGTGCTTTCGGTGATGTTCATTGTTCTGGCGCTGTCGATGTTTGGCACGTTCAGCCTGCAACTGCCTTCTGCCGTCCAGACCCGGCTGGCTTTATGGAGTAACGAGCAAAAAGGCGGCTCGCTGCCCGGCGTCTTTATTATGGGCGCACTGGCCGGGTTGATTTGTTCGCCCTGCACCACCGCGCCGCTCAGCGCGATCCTGCTGTATATCGCCCAGAGCGGGAATCTGCTGGCGGGGGCTGGCACGCTGTATCTGTATGCGCTGGGGATGGGCATTCCGCTGATTATTGTGACGATGTTCGGCAACAAATTACTGCCCCGCAGCGGGCCGTGGATGCAATACGTCAAAGAAGGATTTGGCTTTGTCATTCTGGCACTGCCGGTATTGTTACTCGAACGTGTGATTGGCGATATCTGGGGGCTGCGTTTATGGAGCCTGCTCGGCATGGCGTTCTTCGGCTGGGCATTCCTGCTCAGCCTGAAAAGCCAGCGCGGCATGGTGCGGACGCTGCAATTACTTTTCCTGGCCGCGGCGCTGATCGTCAGCCGTCCTTTGCAGGACTGGGCATTTGCGCCAGCCGCTAACACGACAACACAGGTACACGCACTTAATTTCCAGAAAATCCATAATGTCGGTGAACTGAACGCTGCCCTGCAGGGCGCGCAGGGCAAACGCGTTATGCTGGATTTGTACGCTGACTGGTGCGTGGCGTGTAAAGAGTTCGAAAAATATACCTTCTCAGCGCCAGACGTGCAGAATGAACTGACGGATACCTTATTGCTGCAGGCAGATGTCACCCAGAATTCCCCTGAGCAGAAAGCGTTATTAGAACGTCTGAATGTTCTGGGCCTGCCGACAATTTTGTTCTTCGGGCCTGATGGTCATGAGTTGCCACAGTCACGGGTGACGGGTTTTATGGATGCAGCGGAGTTCAGCGCGCATTTGCAGAAAACTCACCCTTAAACGACACTACACTTTGAAGTACGCGAATTGTGAGGAGGCAAACGTGCTACGTGAACAAGTTCTCGATAAAACCCTTAATTTCCTGGAACAACGTGGCCTTGCAACATTGTCACTGGAAACGGTCGCCGAACTGGTCGATGTCCCGCTCAGTGAATTACGCCGTTTCTGGCCGGATGCCGAAGCCCTGCTGTATGACAGTCTGCGTTATCACGGCGAACAGATTGATATCTGGCGTCGTCAGCTGATGCTGGATGAGTCTCTTTCGGCGCCACAGAAATTGCTGGCGCGCTATAAAGTGCTGGATGAGCAGGTGCGGCAGCAGCGCTATCCTGGATGTCTGTTTATCGCAGCTTGCACGTTTTTCCCTGACAGCGAGGCGCCCATTCATCAGCTAGCTCAACAGCAGAAACGGGCCTCCTACGACTACACCTTGTCGCTTTTGCAGGAAATGGGCTCGGATGACCCGGAAATGGTCGCTCAGCAGATGGAACTGATCCTCGAAGGCTGCCTGAGTAAACTGCTCGTTAAACGCCAACTGAACGATGTGGAAGTCGCACGCCGTCTGGCAGAGGATGTGCTGAACATCGCCCGCTGCCGTGAACATGGTGCACTTTCCTGACTTCCCCCCATTGCTGCCCGGCGATTTCATCCTTTTTGAATGAAAAGGCAGCAAACAAACGGCTTTTATGTATTTTAGATAACAAACCCGTTGACGGCTCAGGCCCAATACGGTTTAATGCGCCCCGTTGCCCGGATAGCTCAGTCGGTAGAGCAAGGGATTGAAAATCCCTGTGTCCTTGGTTCGATTCCGAGTCCGGGCACCATATTTAAAGAAACCCGCCTATGGCGGGTTTTTTGCTTTTTAAATCTTACGTATTTACCCTTTCGTGATTCACTTCTCATCCCTTCATTCATTTGCACAAAACTCCCGTTCAATTCTGCTTAAAAGTTAGGCCAACGTCCGTTAACGGTCATATCCCTGCGTTTTAGACTGATTCCTTAGCCTGATAAGTTTCCTCAAGGCCCTATAAAACAGGAATGTCTCATGAAAATAACCAAAATTGAGGTATTGCGCGTTGCGATTCCATTCAGCAGCGACAGGGATAAAACACCAGAGATACAGGCGGATGCCTATAACGCGGCATCTCCCGAACTCACCAGAATGGAAACATTACTGATCAAAATCACGACCGACAGCGGCTTACACGGCTGGGGGGAAGGTTTCGGTCATCTTTGTAATCCGCTCACCGAAACCGCGATGAACGGCTTAGTCGGGCGATTTTTTCTCGGCCAAACCTGCCCGGAAAGTCCTGAGGAAATTGCTGCACTGATGCAGCAGGCCGAGGTGAACTTTCATGCTTTCGGGCGCACCGGTCCCGTGATGTTTGCCCTTTCAGCTGTGGATATTGCGCTATGGGATTTGCTGGCGAAAGCATGGAAGCAGCCGCTTTGGCAATTGCTGGGGGCGAAACGTCAGAAAATCGGGGTTTACGCCAGCCTGGTCAGTTATGGCAATCATCCGGAACGTGTGGCAGCAAAAGTGCTGAGTACCTGGCAGGCGGGATTCCGCGCCATAAAATTGCATGAAACGGCTTATCCGGCCATTGCCGCCGCCAGAGAAATACTGCCTGCCGATGCTGAACTGATGGTTGATGTGAACTGTCCGTGGAACGTGGCAGAAGCCTCGCAACAGGCGCAGGCTTTACGTTCTCTGAATCTGGGATGGCTGGAAGAACCGGTCTGGCCACCGGATGATTTAGCCGGTCTGGCGGAAGTGCGAAAACAAGGAACCCGTATTGCCGCAGGCGAGAATGCAGCAGGCGTTCAGGGCTTTGTGGAGCATTTCGAACACGGCGCGATTGACGTCGCACAGCCCAGCGTCAGTAAAGTCGGCGGGATCACCGCCATGCTGAAAGTGTTTGCGCTGGCGAAGCAATACCACATCCGCGTTGTTCCGCACTGTTTTTATTACGGTGCCGGCCTGATGGCCACCGCCCAACTGGTCGCTACGCTCGACGACAGCGTGAGTCTGGAAGTGCCTTACATTCAGTGGCAGGAAACGCTTTATTCACAACTGAATTTTGAACCGCATATGCTGTTGCCGGATACGCCGGGGCTAGGTTTTGAGCCATCACTTTCCATCATCCAGAAGTACCTCATCAGCTCGAAAACCCTTTCTCTGACCGCGGAGGCCGCACATGCGTAAATCCAATTATCGGGTGGTCATCGCCCTGCTGCTGTTCTTTGCCGGCATGCTCAATTATCTCGACCGCGCGGCGTTATCGGTGATGGCGCCACTGATCAAAGGCGACCTGCATATCAATGATGCCCAGATGGGGATTTTGTTCAGCGCCTTCTTTATTGGCTACTGCCTGTTTTGCTTTATTGGCGGGTGGAGTGCAGACAAGTTTGGCCCGCGAAAAGTCTTCGCCTTCGCTGCTGCGTTCTGGTCCGTATTTTGCGGCGCAACAGCACTGGTCACCGGTTTCGCGCATTTACTGGTCGTGCGCGTCATGTTTGGTATCGGCGAAGGCCCGATGGGCACCACCACCAACAAATCAATTTCCAACTGGTTTCCGCGCAAGGAAGTCGGCCGCGCGGTCGGCTTCACCAATGCGGGGCAGCCACTGGGGGCCGCCATCGCCGCGCCGATTGTCGGGCTGGTCGGGTTGCATTTCGGCTGGCGCATCGCCTTCGTGGTGATTGCTGCACTGGGCTTTGTCTGGCTGGCGGCATGGATGACCTTTTTCCGCGATAAGCCAGAGCAGCATCCGCGGGTCTCAGAGGAAGAAAAACGTCTGATTGCCAGCGACCGCCCGGCGACACCGGTGACAAACGGCGCCAGAGAAAATGATGCGCACAGCTTGTGGTATTACGTTTTATCCAAACCGGTGCTGGGGGTGGCTGCAGCCTTTTTCTGCTTCAACTACATTCAGTATTTCTTCCTGTCATGGCTGCCAAGCTATCTCACTGACTTCCAGCATCTCGACATTAAGAGCATGAGCATTATCGGTATTCTGCCCTGGCTGGGCGCGACTGCGGGTTTCATCGGTGGCGGGATTGTCGCCGATATTCTCTACCGTCGTAGCGGTAATTTCCTCTTCTCACGCAAAGCGGTGATTTTCGCCGGTCTGATTATTGCTGCCGGTTGTGTGCTGATGACGGCTTATACCCGCAACACCGCAGGCGCCGTGGCGCTGATTACCGTCGCCAGTATTTTTGCTTATATGACGCCACAGGCGTGCTGGTCATTGTTGCAGGATATCGTTCCGGCGCACCGTATCGGGACCGCAGGCGGTTTCGTGCATTTACTGGCGAATCTGGCCGGGATTTTATCCCCGAGCATTACCGGATTTTTAATCCAGTACGGCGGGGGATATCAGTCAGCCTTCATCCTCTCAAGTGGCCTGGCGATCGTCGGTGTGATTGCAATGGCTATTCTGGTACGCCAGAACAAAGTGAATGAATTGTTTGGCAAAAAAGCGCCAGCGGAAGAAATCGCCGCCGGTCATTAATCCTCCGGTTTATCCTGTAAGGCCCCTGTTCAACCTGCAATTGAATTGATACATTGCAGGTTGAACATTGAGCAGATTTATAGGATGTAAAATGCCCTCGTCAGAACTTTCGCTGTTCCCCCCTGCATTGAAAACCGGCGATACCATTGGTTTTTTCTCTGCGTCATCACCGGTGACTGCCACCGCCCCTAACCGTTATCTGCGCGGGAAGAAATTCCTTGAAGATAAAGGATTTGTGCTGAAAGCCGGCACAATGACCGGACAATATGATCACTATCGCTCCGGCTCCATTCAGGCACGTGCCGAAGAACTGAATCAGTTGATCCGTGATCCGCAGGTGCGTTGTGTAATGTCGTCGATAGGCGGTAACAACACTAACTCCCTGCTGCCTTATCTGGATTACGATGCGCTGCGTACTGATCCGAAAATCATCATCGGGTATTCCGACACGACCGCATTGCTGGCCGGGATTTATGCGCAAACAGGATTGATCACCTTTTACGGTCCGGCGCTGGTGGCTTCTTTTGGCGAATTTCCGCCGCTGGTTGATGAAACCTACGCGTCTTTCGCTGACATCCTGATGACCCGCCGCTCTGAGCCTTATCGCTACGCTTTACCGCAGCACTGGACGGATGAAAAGCTCAACTGGAATGATGTCACGCCGGTCAGGGCGAAAACGTTGTACGCCAATACCTGCCGTTTTCACGGCAAGGGACGCATCGAGGGGCGCGTCATCGGCGGAAATCTGAATACGTTGTCTGGCATCTGGGGCAGCCCTTATATGCCGGAAATCCGTCAGGGCGATATTTTGTTTATCGAAGACAGCTTGCACAATATCGCGACCATCGAGCGCTCTTTCTCAATGCTGAAACTGAACGGAATTTTCGACCGTGTGAGCGCTATTCTGCTCGGCAAACACGAATTGTTCGATAATGCGGGGACAGGAAGGCAACCGGCGGATGTGCTGCTGGAAGTGCTGAACGGACAAGACATTCCGCTGGTTGATGGCTTCGACTGCTGCCATACCCATCCGATGTTAACGCTTCCTCTGGGTGCCCGTATTGCTGTCGACTTCTCTCAGCAGCACATCGACATTGTCGGCCCGTATCTGCAGCAATAAATCAAAAATCACGTACTACTAAAAATCCGTACGTGATTTATATGCTTTTCCCCCCACGCTTTCCGCCATTACATTTCGAACGACTGCTCTGTAAACATTTACGACAGAAATCTGTTTTTGAAATAGAACGGTTTATACTGACTGACCTGATGCGTGAGATATAAATCAAGAATGCGCGCCGGGTGCGCATTGTTCTCATTGCATGAAGCATGTGTGGAGGCAGGATATTCTTAACAGGGAGGCGTGAAATGCACATGAATTATCTGATTGAAAATCTAATAGTCTTCAACCCTGAAGATAACACACTTTCATTAGCGGGTGATTCAGAAAACAAGATCGCCATTTCTAATCCTGCGCGCAGGATATTATTATTGTTAATAGAACAACAGGGTATCGTTGTTGAGCGTGAAATATTTTTTAAAAAAGTTTGGGATGACTACGGACTGATAGCAAGTAATAATAATCTTAATCACTGCGTCAGCAAATTACGCAAAGTAGTGGTCACTTTGGGTTACCCTGATGAATTTATCGTTACCGTGCCCAAGGTCGGTTTTACTATCCGTAAAGAAATCATTATTGAACCTTACCTCATGCATGAACCTCCTGAGGAGAAAATTCAGGTTCACAACGTGCAGGTCAACAAAACACCGGAAAACCGGCTGACTGAAACAGAGCAAAAGGAAGAGAACATCGCGCCGACGGCAGCATCACTTCAGCTAAAAACGCAACCTGAAAAGAGGATAAAAAATCGCCCCTCTGGCTTTATGATAAGCCTGCTTGTGGCGGCAGTCTTGACTGTGTGGGCATTTTTCATTATGTACAACGATTTACAGGATCCGAAAACAGAGCTGAAAATTGCCAGGCTGGGTGCCTGTGATTTGTATTCAACCGCGCCCGTCATTTCGTCCCGTAAGCGCGAATTTATTCAACTGGCCGGGACATTTCTGCAAAAAAATAATATTACCTGCAAACCAGGAGATATTTTCATATTCCAAAGTGAGCGTTTTACCTCGCCCATCAATACTGGCTCAGTACGTGATTTTATGGCGCAGTGCATTACCGATGATAATTATAAAGCTAACATTTGCATAAGCTATTATACAAATGACAGGACCACGCATGTTCAGTGATAGAAAACGTATTTTTCAGGGAAAGAAGAGCATCCTCCTCCCGTTCATCCCGGCTGTATTTATATTACTCTTTACCCTGTATGGTTTTTTCGTCCAAAAGAACCGGGAAGCATTCCCTGTTAATATACCTTGCCGTGGAAATATGATCATAGAAGCACAATATGATAATCAAACCGCAAAACTGGTGGCCGCACTCTACTTCAGTTTTCTTGACAACCACAAAATTTTAGTTTCACTCAGTGGAACGGGTTATTTGTATGACAAAAATGGGATTGTTATTCAACGGAAAACATTGCTGAGAAACATTTATTATGACTATATTCACGTTAGCACAAACTCCAGTACGTATTCGCTCACCAGCAGTCAGATTAATATCGACAGTGTAGACAATATGGACTGGCAGATTTCGTCTCTCCTGCTGATAAACAGTTTTTTTCTGACCGGCCATACTGACACGCTGGTACTGAAGAAATACGATAACAGCACCCTGTTGATTGAAAGCAACCAGTCTCCGATTGCATTGTGTGTATTCAAAAAAAGTCTTTGAATACAAATACATTTAGCAACTCACTTATTTATAGTAGAGGTACAGATGAAACCCGCAAGCCTGGGCGTAACGCGACAAGGTACAAAAACTGGCCTGAGCCGGCCGCTTCTCAAGGCGGGTAATGGCCGGTGGCGTGATGCCCAGCCGTCTGGCCAGTTCTGTCTTACTCAGTCCAGCATCTTCACGCAGGGTTTGCAGCAGGGCATGAATGTGAGTCTCTGCGATGAGCTCCGGTGCCTGGACCTTATAAACCGGTTCCTCGAGCGCCTGCGCCCGCAATTTTGCCGTTCTTAGCATAGCCTTCCTCCTTTCCTTAAGCCGTCGTCAGTAGTAGTTGATCTTGACGATCACGGATGCGTCAAACTGCCCGAGAGAAAGCGTTTTCCCCGGAATCGCACTCAGTTTTGCCGTAAAGTTTTTGGTGACTTCATTCACATTGTTCAGCTCAGCAAAGTCATCATAGCGGTTGAAAGTGATGGCTTTATCCTGGTCGTTATAGAGCATCAGCTTCGCGCCGTTGGACAGGTCAATCGCGGTGTTGTCCAGCAGTGGGCTGGCGGTGGAAAATTCCGCCTGCAGCGAGAAGTTGTCAAGGCACCCTTGTTTTACCGCTTTAATGGCAAACGGCAGTGAAACGCCGGACGATCGGGACAACGTGGTACTTTGAATCGCACCAAAATCGACAATCTGAGACTCAGGATAGACTTTCAGGTCAGAGCCACAGGCCAGAAAGCGGATCCCCTGTAATCCTGAAAGGTTGTATTTAAGATTTTTTGCGCCCGGCGTTTTGTTAATCCCGCGGCTGCCGTCAAGCTGGAAAACCGTAAACTGGTCGGCCCCCTGATAATGTCCGCTGGAAGGCGCATTTCCGCTGACTTTGATATACAGACGGAACGTGACATTCACCGTCACATTCTGACCTTTTTTGATCGGCGTACTGTTGGTACTCAGACGCTGTTCGTTCTGCTCCAGATCCTGCCCGTTGTAACTGACGCCCAGCAGCAACCCTTCACCAATCGACTGTGATTTGGGATTAAAGTAGAAATGCACCACATCAATGATCGAACCCAGCACATTGTCGCAATAGGCCGTGACATTGATGTCATTGGATTCCCAGACTTTCGTGCCTGCTGGCACGTTCGCCGGGATCGCCAGTTGCCCGACGGGAATAGCCGGTTTGTCCACAATACCGGTACCTTTTTCGACACAATCGAGCGCCAGTGCACTGCGGGAAAAAAACAACAGCAGCAGGAGAAATACCATCCGACCCGCCTGAAATCTGTCAATACCAGCCATCACCACTCCTTAGCGTTTTGCGTCTTTGCTGATGCGCTGACATTGTTGTGTCTGGCAGTTGTACTCGTTCACCTGCAAACCGCCGTAATCATCCATGTAACCCAGACTATATTGCTGGCTAACGTACTGCTTGCCGGTGAGATTTTCGCTGGCGAACGGTGCGAGCATCACGCTGTCAAAACCAGGGATATTGCCTTTGTTGTCTTTGCCCAGATAGCCGACAGTGATATAAAACGGTGTCGGATTGGTCAGTTTTAGCCCATCACTGAGACGGGCAACCTGAAGCTGTTCCTGCCAGTGACCTTTCACCAGCTTCCTGAGTTCCACCGGACGGAAAAACAGCTTCACGCGGCTTTGGATCGCCACCTGCATCACGTTCGCCATGTCACTTTTTGGCGGCACTTCACGCACGTTAAAGTAAAACAGCGATTCGCGATCTTTCGGCAGACCGGCGGTTTCGGGTAACTGCAAAATGCGGATCTGGCTTTTCTGGCCAGCATCAATGCGCTGCATCGGCGGCAACGCCACCAGCGGAGAGGTGATTTTTTCGCCCTGCGCGTTCTCCAGCCAGACCTGCGCAAGATACGGTAGATCTTTGCTCTGGTTTTCCAGCATCACGCTGACGGATTTATCACTGGCGTTATAGATGATGCGTGTCCGGTCCAGATTGACGGCGGCGAAAGCCGGATAAGTCATGCCAATCATCAGCAGTAATGCTGCCCCAAAACGCAAAAAATACCTGTTCATCGGATTATTCCTTTCCTGATCTGCTTTGTTAAAAGCGTTTAAATTATTAAGTGCAGGGCAGCAATACCTGCCCTGAATATGTCACGGGCTGAGGTGGCACCTGGATCTGACATTGCTGCCCGTCTCCCCAGCGAACAGTCAGGGATTTCTCGCCGGATACTCCGGCCAGGTACGCCAGACCACTGTCGCCAATCAGGCCCGCTTCAAACCCGGAACTGTTGTCGGTAACGGCGGCGCCCAGCGGCGGGTGGCTGCCATCAGCGAGGCGTATTACCGCCATCAGACGTTCACCTTTAATGGCGCGGATTTTGCGAAAGCCTATTGCGCCTTCCGTCAGGGTTTTGCTGACCACCGAGCTGTAAACTTCCACGTCATCCGGCAAATTATTCACATCAACGCGGATATCGGAGGTCTGGTAGCTGGACACACCATTCACAACAGCAATGCCGTAATCGTTGGTCACTGACGCACCGTCGCTGATCGGAATGCCTTTCACGCCGGTTGATACCATCATGCGTGGCTCGCTGCCGGCGCTGCTCTGATGCAATGCTGCGCCTGCCGCTGTCGCAGTAAACGATCCGTACCAGTTGGCATTCACTGAGCGGTAATCGTTATTTTTCACGCTGCCGTTCGCACCGAACTGACCGTACGGCGACATATGCTGATAGTTGGCGCGGAACACACCGTTACCTTTTTGCAGATCCGGGCTGCTCCCGCCCGCGCCCACGCGCCAGCTATTGTTCGGATCCTGGCTGTTGTAATACGACGCCGTTTGCGAGTAACCACTTTGCGAATCCTGCTGCGCGTCGTAGCTGATCTGTTGCCCGGAAGACAACGGCAAACTGAGCGACAGAAACATCTGATTTTCATCGGTATCGCGGTAGTTCAGCTTGCTGGCGGAAAACGTCGCAGAAATGCCGGTAAAGCGGCCGATATCGAAAACCTTGCTGACCGACACGCTGTAATTGTTACTCGCACTCTCATTCCAGTAGACCTTGTGGGTAGCAGAGAGATAGAGCGTGATCGCCGGCCACGGCAGGTACTGATTTGCCGTCACGGTGTAGGTTTGTTTGTCATCGCGGGAATAACCGTCGCCGTTCACCTTGTCGAGGTACTGGCTGAACGACATAAACGTTTTTTCCGAGAAGCGGTATCCGGCAAACGTAATCTGACTGCCGGTCGAGTCAAACCGCTTGGAGTAGTTGGCGCGGTAACTCAGCCCGGTTTGTTTCCCTGCCACCGGTACGGTCGCCGAGGAACGCGTGACATCAAAAGATACGGCACCGAGTTTTTGCAGGTTTTGCCCGACGCCGATGGCCTGCGCCTGATAGTTACCGGTGGTGCTGATCAGACCGCCGTAAAGCGAGAAATCATTCAGCGCACCCCAGGACATTTCGCCGCTGTAAAAACCCGGCTGCAAGACGTGATTGCTGCTGCCGGTGGTCGGTTTGCCCATTGCGGTTTTGAAACGCACCTGGCCTTTGCGGGTCAGGAACGGAATGGTCGCGGTGGTCACCTGATAAGTCGTCACGCTGCCGTTTTCTTCTTCGATTTTGACATCCAGTGCGCCCTGTACCGCTTCGGTCAGATCCTGAACCACAAATGGGCCCGGTGACACGTTGGTCTGATAAATCACCCGCCCGTTCTGACTGATACTCACTTTGGCATTGGTTTTGGCGATGCCGGTGACTTGCGGCGCATAACCTCGCAGCGACGGAGGCAACATGCGCTGATCGCTGTTGAGTGAAACACCGAGAAAACGGAATGAATCGAAAATATCTGAGCTTAAATAGGTCTGCCCGCCGGTCAGGCGTGCGCCCACAGAAGGCAGCGCACGATACAGATAGGTTTGCGTCCAGGTGAATTTATCACTGGCGGGCGCGCCGGACGTGCGCGACGAAGAATACTGATAATCGGCACGGGCGCGCCACGGCCCGAGGTTAAAACCGGTGGTGCCGTAACTGCTGAAACTGGTGGTGCTGTCGCCGGACTGCGGCATGTATCGGCTGCCGAGCAGGTTGTAGTCGAGCAATGCACCGTTGACGCCATCATCCCACTGTGAGGGCGGCACCCAGTTTTGATCGTGAAAGGTCAGCCAGGCCTGGGGAATGCTGATATTCAGCGTTTGTTTTTCCTGATCGTAACGTGCGGTGACTTCCTGCTGCTGATCGAGAGATGTGCATTCACCGCGATGCCACAAAGTCAGCTTTTCGCGCACGTCTTTAGTGAGTTCGAATTTATCCACCAGTACCGGCGGTAAACACAGGCGGCTATTTTTCTTATCCGCAGTGGGAATATAGTGAATCACGCTTTGTTCGCCGAACGTGCGGCCATTGAGCACCACATCCAGCAGGTATTCACCGGGCGCGATATAATCGGCTACCTGAAACCGTGACAGATCGACATTATTGCGATCGGCAGAATCAATGAAGTTAACGTTAAATTCTACTGCGAAGCTTCTGACTGAAATAAAGCATCCTGACAGAAGAAAAATAAACCACAGGACATTCTTGATTTCAGCCGATGTTCTATTCATCGCAAACGACATAATAAAATCACTTCTTACTAAAATAGTAATCCACACCAATCCCTGGCGCTGGCACAGCCAAAAAATAAAGGGGAGAAAACTCCCCTAAATAGCAGCGATATTTATTTGTAGTTCAGGGCATAAGTTGCCTGAGAAACGATCGTACCGGTTGAAACAGGCTGAGAATTGGCTTCCACGCGTGCGGCGAATACCAGCTCATTATTCCCTGTGACCAGGTTAATATCTTTAGAGGTGTCTCCCACTTTCAGCAGGTCACCGTTGGCGTCAATCAGGCGGATGCCTGCGCCTTTCGCGCTGCCGGTGTTGGCCAGTAGTTCAGCGGCGCTGCTGTCAGGCGTACCCGCAAAAGAAACGGCGACTTTGGACATAGCCGGATATTGAACAGTGCCCGCCGTCTGTGCGGTCAGGTCACAATCTTGCAAATGAATGGTGTAATTCACGTTTTGAGAGTATTTATTGCCGCTTTCGAGCACCTTATTCGCGACCTGCCCCATGTTTACATTAATGTCTTCATCACCTGCGGCAATTGAGCAAGGTGCGTTAATAACCGTCCCGGTGAAATGAATACGGCCTGAACCTTGATCAGCTCCTGTCGGAGGCGTTGTATCATCTGCAAAAGCTGATGCAGAAATACAGGCAGATAAAGCAATAACCAGTGTCTTTCTTTTGGCGTTAAACATAATAAGTCCTTGAGATTTAACGGTAGCTATTAAGCATTAAGCAGCTATTAAGCGATATTTTTCGCTGTACCGAAGAGAGCACCCCTCTCTTGCCAGATCAATATACTGATATTTTAAATTTAACGTTATAATAATTTGCCAATTGCAAATATTAAGAGTTTTACTCTCAGATTAATCTTTAAACATGCGATTTATGAAAGGAAATTAACTCAGAGGTTAAAATATCTGATATTAAATGTTCCGTAATAGATAAGAAAATTTCCACACCAAACCCTGAGTTAAGCTTTCTTTAACCAGATAATCACATTAAGAATCATATTTTTTAACTTTATCTCTTTCCCACTCTCTCCTGAACTTCCCAGACTTATGTGGACTGCTCCGCATGACGAATGAATATATCCTGCTGTTTTTTCTCCGCTTGCGTGATCTGTCCCCCAGAAAACAAACAAAGGCATACCGCAAACTACACCCAACCTTTTATTGACATATCATTAACAAATTAAAGGAGAAAAACCATGAGCCATGTTTATAAGCACCCTATTCCTGCCTCCATAGCAGAGCGTACCCTGATCACACCTGAGAAATATCAGCAGTATTATCAACAGTCTGTCGAAGATCCTGACGCATTTTGGGGTGAACAGGCCAAAGTGCTCGACTGGATTAAGCCTTTCACAAAAGTGAAAAACACTTCATTTGCGCCGGGGAATGTCGATATTCGCTGGTTTGAGGATGGCACTCTGAATCTTGCAGCTAACTGTCTGGATCGTCATTTAAGCGACAAAGGCGATCAGACCGCGCTGATTTGGGAAGGTGATGACCCGAAAGCCGAGAATAAACATGTCACCTACAAACAGCTTCATCATGATGTTTGTCAGTTTGCTAACGTCTTAAAGGGCCTGGGCGTTAAGAAAGGGGATGTTGTCGCTATTTACATGCCTATGGTACCGGAAGCGGCTGTCGCGATGCTGGCCTGTGCCCGTATCGGTGCTGTGCATTCCGTTATCTTCGCCGGTTTCTCCCCGGAAGCTGTTGCCGGTCGCATTATCGATTCCAATGCCAGACTGGTGATTACCGCCGACGAAGGTCTGCGCGCCGGACGTACCATTCCGCTGAAACAAAATGTGGATGATGCGCTGAAAAACCCGTCGGTCACCAGCATCACACATTCCATCATTTTCAAACGCACCGGCAAACAGGGGGAATGGAAAGAGGGTCGTGACATCTGGTGGCATGATGCAATTGAAGGCATTTCTGCAGATTGTCCGCCCGAAGAAATGAAAGCAGAAGATCCGCTTTTCATCCTTTATACCTCCGGCTCCACGGGTAAACCGAAAGGCGTATTGCATACCACGGGCGGTTATCTGGTCTATGCGGCCCTGACCTTCAAATACACCTTTGACTATCATGATGGCGATATCTACTGGTGTACGGCCGATGTCGGCTGGGTAACGGGCCACAGCTATTTGCTCTACGGCCCGCTGGCGTGCGGAGCCATCAGCCTGATGTTTGAAGGTGTACCAAATTATCCGACACCGGCCCGTATGGCGCAGGTTATTGATAAACACAAGGTAAATATCCTCTATACCGCACCTACGGCGATCCGCGCACTGATGGCTGAAGGGGATAAAGCCATTGAGGGCACCAGCCGTGCTTCACTGCGGATCATGGGGTCAGTTGGCGAACCGATTAACCCGGAAGCCTGGGAGTGGTACTACAGGACTATTGGTAACAGCCAGTGCCCGATTGTCGATACCTGGTGGCAAACCGAAACCGGCGGTTTCATGATAACCCCGCTGCCGGGTGCCACTGAGCTGAAAGCGGGTTCGGCAACGCGGCCGTTCTTCGGTGTTCAGCCTGCTCTGGTAGACAACGAAGGCGTTCCTCAGGAAGGAGCATGCGAAGGCAATCTGGTCATCACCGATTCTTGGCCGGGTCAGGCGCGTACACTGTTTGGTGACCATGAACGTTTCGAGCAGACCTATTTCTCCACGTTTAAAAATATGTACTTTAGCGGTGACGGTGCGCGTCGTGACGAAGACGGTTATTACTGGATAACAGGCCGTGTTGATGACGTGCTCAATATTTCCGGCCATCGCCTTGGGACGGCTGAAATTGAATCAGCATTAGTTTCTCACCCTAAAATTGCAGAAGCTGCCGTTGTGGGTATTCCGCATAACATTAAAGGTCAGGCTATTTACGCCTACATCACACTGAATCACGGCGAAGAACCGTCACCGGAACTCTATACCGAAGTACGCAACTGGGTGCGTAAAGAGATAGGGTCCATTGCCACGCCTGACATTCTTCACTGGACTGATTCGTTGCCAAAAACCCGTTCCGGCAAAATTATGCGTCGTATTCTGCGCAAAATTGCAGCCGGAGACACAAGCAATCTGGGAGATACCTCTACGCTGGCGGATCCGGGCGTAGTCGATAAATTGCTGGAAGAAAAACAATCAATGAAAGTGCCGTCGTAATTTTTCACCGCCCTGGCGCGGTGAACTCTATCAATGCCTCACAGGAGTCACTGAGATGAATGATCTCATTTATCAGAGAGTTGTAAGTAATCCGCGCTTCAGGGAACTGGTGCAAAAACGCAGTCGTTTTGCCTGGCTGCTGTCAGGCATCACGCTGGTTCTGTATGTCGCTTTCATTTTACTGATTGCGTTCGATCCACAGTGGCTGGGAACACCTCTCTATGACGGTGCCACCATCACCCGCGGCATTCCCGTGGGCGTGGGGCTGATCGTGATTTCCTTCGTGCTGACAGGAATTTACGTCATTCGCGCGAACGGCGAGTTTGACCGCCTGACGGCAGATATTATCCGCGAGGTGCAGCCATGATCGCACGTCGCGGCTCTCTTCTTTTACTGATGCTATCCCTCGCCTTCCCGTTCAGTTTGCTTGCTGCGGAGGGCATCGCCGGGGAAGTTAAACGTCAGCCTCTTAATATTGAAGCTATCGTAATGTTCGTGCTGTTTGTTGGCGCGACTTTATATATCACCTATTGGGCAGCAAAGCGTACACGGTCCCGCCAGGACTACTATACAGCTGGCGGCCGCATTACTGGCCTGCAAAACGGTATGGCAATTGCTGGCGATTTCATGTCTGCCGCTTCTTTCCTGGGTATCTCCGCACTGGTTTATACCTCCGGTTATGATGGCCTGATCTATTCCATCGGTTTCCTGATCGGCTGGCCAATCATTTTGTTCCTGATTGCCGAACGCCTGCGTAATTTGGGGAAATATACCTTCGCAGATGTCGCGTCATACCGGTTGAAACAAAAACCAATCCGGCTGCTTTCAGCCTGCGGTTCGCTGGTGGTTGTTGCGCTTTATCTGATCGCACAAATGGTCGGTGCCGGTAAGTTAATCCAGCTATTGTTTGGGCTTAACTATCATGTCGCAGTGATCCTGGTTGGGATCCTGATGGTACTCTACGTGTTGTTTGGCGGAATGCTGGCGACGACCTGGGTACAAATCATCAAAGCTATCCTGTTGCTGGCCGGTGCGACATTCATGGCGATTATGGTCATGAGATCTGTCGGCTTCAACTTTAATACCCTCTTTACTCAGGCGGTCGCCGTCCACTCTAAAGGGATTGCAATCATGAGCCCGGGAGGACTGGTTTCAGATCCGATATCCGCTCTGTCTCTGGGGCTTGCACTGATGTTCGGTACCGCCGGTTTACCCCATATTCTGATGCGGTTCTTCACCGTCAATGATGCCAAAGAAGCCAGGAAAAGCGTGTTCTATGCTACTGGCTTTATCGGTTACTTCTACATTTTGACCTTCATTATCGGTTTCGGTGCTATTGTTCTGGTCAGCTCAAACCCGGCGTTTAAAGATGCCAGCGGTATATTACTCGGCGGTAATAATATGGCAGCCGTGCATTTAGCGGATGCGGTCGGTGGAAGTTTCTTCCTCGGATTTATCTCTGCCGTGGCTTTCGCAACCATTTTAGCGGTGGTCGCGGGCTTAACGCTGGCAGGGGCTTCGGCGGTCTCTCATGATCTGTATGCGAGCGTCATCAAGGACGGTAAAGCAACAGAACGTGATGAGTTAAGGGTTTCGAAGATCACCGTTGTTCTGCTTGGTATCGTCGCCATCGCGTTGGGTATTCTGTTTGAAAAACAGAATATTGCATTCATGGTTGGATTAGCGTTCTCCATTGCTGCGAGCTGCAATTTCCCCATTATTCTGCTCTCAATGTACTGGTCTAAACTGACAACGCGCGGGGCAATGATTGGCGGATGGCTCGGCTTACTTACAGCAGTCATATTGATGATTCTTGGGCCAACTATCTGGGTCCAGATCTTAGGACATGCTAAGCCCATTTATCCTTACGAATACCCCGCGCTGTTCTCGATGATTGTTGCTTTTGCCGGTACCTGGTTCTTCTCGATTACAGATAACTCACTGGAAGGACAGAAAGAAAGGGAGCGTTTCTACCCTCAGTTTGTGCGGTCACAAACAGGGATCGGGATCTCGCAAAGCTCTAATCACTGATGAGTAGAGCGCAGAAATAGAAAAGGCCATCCTGAGGATGGCCTTTTGTTTGAATATTGCGTGCTTAATCGCTGATCCGTAGAACAAAAAGACAAAAGCCCTGCACAATGTGCAGGGCTTTTGTCTTTTTTTGATGCCTGGCAGTTCCCTACTCTCGCATGGGGAGACCCCACACTACCATCGGCGCTACGGCGTTTCACTTCTGAGTTCGGCATGGGGTCAGGTGGGACCACCGCGCTAGTGCCGCCAGGCAAATTCTGTAATTTACCGAACTCTACGCTTATTACTGGTGCTGATACCCAGAGTCGAACTGGGGACCTCACCCTTACCAAGGGTGCGCTCTACCAACTGAGCCATATCAGCACGCTAATTCTTATAACAATCCGCGTAAAAGCGAACTTTACTTATTTGATGCCTGGCAGTTCCCTACTCTCGCATGGGGAGACCCCACACTACCATCGGCGCTACGGCGTTTCACTTCTGAGTTCGGCATGGGGTCAGGTGGGACCACCGCGCTACTGCCGC